>JAGWAO010000049.1:3773-13542 GCA_021296315.1 Acidimicrobiia bacterium
CGGAAGACACCGCGCTGCACCGCGAACCGGCATCACTTACCGGCGCATCTTCTAAAGGTCGAACAGGTCGCGCAGTGCTTCGGCGAGCCGGTCGCCCCGGGCGTGGCCGGCCGCGTCCTTGAGCCTCACCGTCGGCTCGTGGAGCAGCTTGTTCACCACGCCGCGCAGCAGCGACTCCACCACGGCGCGCTGAGCAGGCGAGAGATCGGCCAGGCGCGACCCATGGCGCTCCAGCTCGCTGGTGCTCAGGACGTCGGCCCGGGCCCGCAGCGCTGCGATCAGCGGCGCGACCTCGCGGGCCGATGCCTCGGCCAGGTAGCGCTCCACCTCGTCGTCGACGATGGCTCGCACCGAGTCGACTTCCTCGTGGCGGCCGGCCCGCTGGTGCTCGACGAAGTCGCCCAGGTCGTCCATGTCGAGCAACGTCACGCCGGGAAGTTCCCCCGCGGCAGGGGCAACGTCGCGGGGCACAGCCACGTCGATGATCAACAGCTCCGCCCCGCTGCGCCGGGTCATCACGTCGTCGATGTTGCTGTGCTCGAGGACAATCTCAGTGGCACCGGTGGTGGTGATGGCCACATCAGCGCCCATCAGCGCGGAGTCGAGCTCATCCAGGGCCACAGCCCGCCCACCGCACAACCGCGCAGCGGCCACGGCCCGCTCCGGTGTGCGGCTGGCCACCGCTATGTCGGCGGGGCCGGCGTCGGCCAGAGACTTGAGCGTGCCCGCAGCCACCTCGCCCGCGCCCAGCACCAGCACCCGGCGGCCGGACAGCCCCCCGAGCCTCTTGGCGGCCAGTGCCACCGCGGCGTGGGACAGCGAGGCGATGCCCCGGGAGATGCCGGTGTCGGTGCGGGCCCGCTTGCCCGTCTCCACGGCCCGGCGGAACAGGGGCTCGAGCACCGCGCCGACGGTGCCCTCGGTGCGGGCGGCCTGCCACGCGTCGCGTACCTGGCCCAGTACCTCGTGCTCACCCACCACCACCGAGTCGAGCCCGGCTGCCACGGTGAACAGGTGCCGCACCGCGTCGGCGTCGTGGTGGGCGTACAGCTCGTCGGCCACAGTCTCGGGCGGCAGGCCCGAATGCCGGGCCAGCAACTCCCGGACGTCGGCGTAGCCACCGTGGAAGCGTTCGGCGTAGGCGTAGACCTCGATGCGGTTGCAGGTGGACAGCAGCACCGACTCGCTGAGATGCTCGGCCGTGGCGAGGTCGTGAAGGGCCTTGGGGAGATCGTCGGGCGCGACGGTCATCCGCTCGAGCAGGCCGAGCGGCGTGGAGCGGTGATTGCAACCGACAACCACGAGCGACATCGGTTCGGATGATATCGCCCCGAGCAGTCGTCGGGCGGGGTCAAAGAGGTGTCAGCGGGCCAGGAAGAAGAGCTGCAGCAGCCCGGCCAAGACGATGACGACGAGCAGCGCCACGATGGCGATGGTGGTTCCCGGTCTCATGGCCGGCCTCCTTGTTCTTGCGGCCCGGCGGACCCCCCGGGCCGGGGGCGGAGCCCGACCGGCGTCACCACCGTCGGGCTGCCCGTCCGGCGGTCGTCGGCCGAGGCGGTGGTGAGGCGCACCTCTGCGCCTTCGTGGAGCCCGAGCTCGTCGGCCGCGGACCGCTGGGGCAGGGCCAGTGACACCAGCCCGCTCGAGTCGGTGACGAGACCGACGCGACCTGGCCGCACGTCCGCATAGGCCCGGGCTCGCTCAGCCGTCCGCAGGTCTTCGCCGGCCACGACCTGCAGCGGGGTTCCGGTCGCGGCCAGTTGGTCCACCTCGGCCGGGTCGACGTTGAGTTGGCAGTTGCCGAAGCGGTCCACCCACAGCACCTCGGCCACCAGGTCGTCGCCGTCGCGCTGGCTCACAGGCAGCATGCCCGGGGTCAGCGTGGCCACCTCGATGGCCGGCCCCAAAGCGCTCAGCGGCACCCCGCAGCAGAGATGGGCGGCTGCGGGGGCGAACACGTCGCGGCCGTCGAAGGTCGATCCCAGTTCGGCCCGGGTATCGAGTCGGTACTCGCTGCTGGTCAGCTCCACCGCCTGGCTGGCCCCGCCGACGAGGGCCACCGCGGGGGCCAGCAGCCCGTTGTCCGGCCCCACCAGCACCGACGCGCCGTCGCCGACCTCCACCGCCACCGGCCGGCGGGCGGTGCCCACCCCGGGGTCGACCACCGCAAGAACTACGCCGGGCAGCAGGTACTGGGCGGCCCGGGCCAGGGCCAGCCCCCCGCCCCGCACGTTGCAGGGGGCGATGCCGTGGGTCACGTCCACCACCCGCGCATGGGGCGCGATGGCCGCCATCACCGAATGGACCACCCCGACGAACTCATCGTCGTGGCCGTAGTCCGACAGGAACGAGATCGTGTCGTAGCCGCCGCCCGCGCTTCGTCTTGAGGTCACTGGCCCAGCTCGCGGGAGCGGCGGGTGGCTGCCTCGACCACCCGGTCGATAAGGCCCATGAAACCAGCCTCGTCGAGCACGGCCAAGCCCGCGGCGGTGGTGCCGCCCGGAGAGGTGACGTTCTCGCGCAGGCGGCCGGGATCTTCTCCAGACTCCGCCAGCAGTGTGGCCGCCCCGAGCAGGGTCTGGCGCACCAGCGCGTCGGTCACCGCGGGATCAAGGCCCTGAGCGGTGCCCGCGGCCCGCAGCGCCTCGGCCAGGCGGAACACATACGCAGGGCCGCTGCCCGACAGGCCGGTCACCGCGTCGAGGTCGGCTTCGGCCACCACCACCACCGTCCCCACCGCCTCGAGGATGCCGCGGGCCCATTCCAGGTCGCCGGGCGCGGCTGCCGATCCACCGGCGATGGCGGCCGCGCCCACCCCGACCAGGGCCGGTGTGTTGGGCATGGCCCGCACCACCGGTGTTCCCGCTGGCAGGCCAGCCTCGAGGGCCTCCGTGCGTACCCCCGCCGCGATGGACAGCACCCGTGCGGTTGAGGCCGCGGCCAGCGCGGGAAGCACCGCGGCAACCACGTCAGGCTTCACTGCGATGACGGCGCCGATCCCGTAGAGGGCTTCGGTGGAGACCGACACGCCGGGGACTGCGGCCGGGACGGCCTTCTGCCGGGCGGGATCGGGCTCGACCACGTGCAGTTCGCCCGGCTCAGCCCATCCGCTGGCTACGAGCCCCACCACCAGGGCCTCGCCCATCTTTCCGCCGCCGATCACCTGCAACCGGGCCATACCGGCCATGCTAGAGCTCTCGACCTCAGCCGATGCCGGTGCTGTAGCGGGTGGTGATTTGGAGATCGCGGCGGATCACCCCGGCCAACGCCGCGATCACGATCACCCCGCCGGTCACCTGGGCGATCTTGATCGGCTCGTCCAGGAAGGCGGCGGCGAGAACCATCGTGATCGGGGGAGCGCCCAGCAGGGCCATCGACGAGACGGTGATCCGCACATGGTTGTGGGCCCAGTTCATCAGCAGGTGGCCCGATCCCGGAAAGGCGATGAGCGCCGCCACCCATAGCCAGGCCGTCCTGTCGGGCAGGGACAGGCCGTCACCGGTCAGGACGGCCGGCGGGGTGACCACGACCAGGGCGACGATCCACACGACCGCTTGGAACTCCAGTGCACCGATCTGCTGGCGGGCCTCCTTGGCGAACGCCATCTGCCCTGAGAACAGCAGCAGGGCCAGCACGGCCAGGCCGTCGCCGCGCAAACTCCAGGTGGGCACCGAGGCCGAGCCGAACAGCACCAGCGCGGTGCCGCCGAGGGCTGCCGCCACCAGCGCCAGCAGCTTGAGCGAGACTGGTTCGGCGAACCGGCGCATCGCCGGCCAGATCAACACGACGGGCACCAGCGACACGATCATGGCCACGTTGGTCACGGTCGTGGACTTGATGGCCTCGTAGAAGGCGATGTACCACAGCCCGAGCATCACCGCGGACGGCAGGCAGGCCCGAAGCTGGGGCCACGTCACCCGGCCCCTCCGGACCAGCACGATCGCTGAGTAGATGAGCGAGCTGAGCGCCAGCCGCCAGAAGGCCAGCTGCGCGGCGGCCAGGTCCACCTGGCGCACCAGAATGTTGCCGGTGCCCCAGCACATCACCGCGCCGGTCACCGCGGCCAGGCCCAAGGGGTGCCAGTCGGCGGCCCGTGACGGCATGGCGGCAGTCATGGTCGGCGGGTCTGGGGGTCGGGCCGGAGTTCAGGCGCCGGCGGCGCGGATGGCCCGGCCGGTGGTGCCCGCGGCCAGCCGCCCGGTGTGGGCCTCGGCGTCGGCCCGGAGCACGGCGTAGAGCTCTTCGCCCATGGGGGCCACCCGGTCGATGCGGGTGTCGACGTGGAGCATCAGCGACTCCTGGGTGGCGGCCAGAGCATCGTTGCCGGCACGGCGCAGCTCGTGGAAGAGGTGAACCCGCTTGGGGTCGGCCCCGGCCACGGTGGTATCCACGACCAGGGCGGCGCCGGGGGCCAGCTCGTCGATGAAGGCGATGTGGGTCTCCACCGTGTAGAACGACCCGCGGGCGGTTGCCCGGTAGTGCTCGTCGAAGCCCATACGGGTCAGGTACTCGTCGCTGGCCATGCCGAACACCACGCCGTAGAAGCCCTCGCTCATGTGGCCGTTGTAGTCGATCCACTCGTCGAGGACGGCTCCGGACCACAGCCGCAGCGCGCCGGACTCAGCCATGGGCGGCGAGTCTACGGAGCCGCGCTAGAACAGGGTGAGGTACTGGTCGACCTCCCCCGAGGTGACCACGTGGTGATGGGCCAGGAACTCCTCGCGCTTCACCTTCACGTAGTAGTCGCGGTAGGGGCCCTCGGCAGTGTCGCCCAGGCCCCGGGCGATCACGTCGCAGGAGGCGAGCTGATCGGCAGCGTGCAGCAGCGTCGGAGGCAGGGCCTCGATGCCCTTGGCCGCTATCTGCTCGGCCGACAAGGTGTACAGGTTGTCCATGTTGGGCTCGCCCGGGTCGAGGTCGCGGTCGATGCCGTCGAGGCCGCAGGCCAGCGTGGCCGCGAACATCAGGTACGGGTTGGCCGCGCCGTCGCCCAGGCGGATCTCGATGCGGTCGGGTTCGGGCACCCGGATCATCTGGGTGCGGTTGTTGCCCCCATACACCGCGTAGGCCGGCGCCCAGGTGGCCCCCGAGGTGGGCGCGCCCACCCCCATGCGCTTGTAGGAGTTCACGATCGGGCACAGCACCGCCACCAGCGACGAGGCGTGGTCGACGATCCCGCCGGTGAACTTGTAGGCCATGTCACTGAGACCGAGGCCCTTGGTGTCGGGCCCGCCGGCGCCTCCGCCGACGAATAACGGCTCGTCGGTGTCGGCTGACCACAGGCTGAGGTGGATGTGCAGGCCGTTGCCGGTCTTGTCGGCGAACGGCTTGGGCATGAACGTGGCGTAGCGGCCGTCGCGCTGGGCCAGCGTGTGCACCATGAGCCGGAACAGGATGAGCCGGTCGGCGGTGGTCAACGCGTCGGAGTACTGCCAGTTCTGCTCGTACTGGCCGTTGGCGTCCTCGTGGTCGTTGGCGTAGTTGCCCCAGCCCATGGCGTCGAGGTTCTTGGACACTGCGGTGAGGTGGGGCAGCATCCGGGTGAGGCCCTTGGCGTCGTAGCAGGGCAGCGACATGTTGTCGCGGTCGTCGGCCACCGCGATGGAGCCGTCGTCGTTCCGCACCACCAGCGAGTACTCGGCCTCGACGCCGCACTTGAGCACGAGGTTGCGCTCGGCCGCCGCCTCCAGCGCCCGGCGAAGGATCACCCTCGGCGCGTACGGCCACAGCTCGCCCTCCACCGTCGGGTCGCACTGCATGGCGGCCACGTTGGGCTGCCACGGCAGTTGGGTGTACGACGCCGGGTCGGGCAGGGCCAGGATGTCGGGGCTGGAGGGGTCCTGGCCCATGGGGCCGGCCGCGAAGCCTGCGAAGCCGGCCCCATCGCTCATCAGCCCCTCGAGGGCTCCGACGGGCACGAGCTTTGCGCACGGCTTGCCGTGCATCTCCACGAACATGGCGTAGATGAACTCCACGCCGTCGGCCTCCACCCGGCTTCGGATCTCGTCGAGCGCGCTCATAGTTCCCCCTGTTGTCTGCCGTGGTTAGCTGGGTCGCGGCAGCCGAGAGTAGTCAACGATCATGATCCGGGGGAATCGGCCCAGAGGCGGGGCCCTCCCCTCCTGGCGTGCTGTTGGGTCGAGCGGGCTGCTAGCAACGAGGGCTAGTCCCGCGGCCTGCGCCTGCGTGACGGAAACTCCGGACCTGGGCCGTACTCCACTCCCGGCCCGCGTTGCTGGGTGGTGGTCTTGACGAGAACGCCCCGATCTTGAAGATCTCGCAGCAGCGTGCTAGCCCGGTACACGTCCATGTCGAACATGTCTTGGATCGTGCGGTTGTTGATGCGGCCGTAGTCCTTGACGTGGGCGATCACCTTCACGTCGGTGTCCTCGACGCGGCGCCGCTGGTACTTGGCAGCGTTGCCGAGCATGCGTAGGGGTTCGGCCCGCAGGCGGTAGGTCGGCTTGCGGCTGGCTCTCGATTCGAGCGTGGTCTCCAGGATTCCGGGCTGGTCGGAAGCAAGCCTGTCCAGTACCGCCCTCGCTTCCGAGGGTTGCTTTTGGATGATCGGCGCCAATCTCGCCTCGTCGATCGTGCGCGAGTCGAGAAGTGTGAAGATGATCAGCAGTGTGTCGACGTCGTCGCGCTCCTGCGGGCCCAACCCGGCGACGAAGCGGGCAACCTGCGTTCTCGGCGCCCCGCCGGTGAACGCGACACGGGTCGTGTCTGCCGTCTGGGAGATCGTCGGAGCGTCCCGACCTGAGCGGATCAGTTCCCGGTAGATGCGATCTATGCCGCTGCCGGTCTCCTCGGCTATTCGCAGCTTCCGAGCGGCAAGGAACAGGCATGGATTCCTGGGCTTGGACGGATGGGTGAGGATATTGTTCTCGGTGATTCCGCTTACGAGTCGGCCCGGAGACTCCACAACCAGCGCACTGGGCGAGTGCTCGACCTGGACGGGCCGGTCAATCAGCAGTTCGCGGTGGAGGATCGCGTTGGCTACGGCCTCGCGTACCGCTTCGCGAGGAAAATCGGCGAGTTCGATCTGGCTGCCGTCGGGAAGCGTCAAGGGTGTTGTATGGCGGCGGGCCCACACCAGTTCGGTAAGCCGGTCGAGGACTGTCACCAGCGGACCGGCGAGGCGCTCCACTGCCGTCGCCTCGCCGGCTGGAGAAGGCCGGTACTGATACAACACCCAGGGGCGGTCGTCAGCTCGGTCGCAGAACAGGGCTTCGCCGGCATGAAGCAGTTGGTTCTTGTCGTCAATCACGCCGAGGCTCCTGAGCAGATCGGCGTTGTCGAGGCGGGCCAGAGGGGCGCGGTCATCGTCGACAAGACGCAGGAGCCGCCGGGCCACCTCGAGCGCGTCTGCTGCGATGGCTGTAGCCAGTTCCTGCGACGGCTGGGCAGACCAGTCCACGCCGCGCCGCTCGTTGGAGCGGATGACCTGCTCCTGGGCGGTCATGGGAAGGCAGGACCGCCCGACGCGGTGCCTCACTTCACCGTTCGGGCTGGCGTGGATCTCAACTCCCGGCGCGACGGCTACCACCAACAGCATCACCGGATCGTGCCAATGCTCCGCCACGTCCACCAACAGGGGTGGCCGGCTCTTCTCGTAGATGCGCTGCTTGACTTCGAGAGGGTCGAGCCCGGTCCCGACGATCGCGCTCGGTCCGGCGATCTTGTCGATCACTCCGAGCACGATGGTTCCACCGCGAGAGTTTGCAAAGCAGATGGCGGCTCGCGCGAGTGTGTCCATTGTGTCGGAGGGCTTGGAAGCGTCCTGCTTGAAGTCGAGAGTCTCAGATTCCAGCTCAGACGGCTTCGCGCCTTTGGAGATTTGTTCGAGAGCGTCTTGGGTTTCTGGGTTCACGGCCTTTCCGTTTGTTGGACCCTGCTTTTAAGGGTTCACGGAACTTTCGCGAAACTCTAGTGGGGTGGCCGTAGTTTTGTTGGACCCTGCTTTTAAGGGTTCACGAAACTTTCGCGAAACTCTCGCGAAACTCCGGGCGGATGAGGGTGCTGGGATGAGGTCGGGGGCGCTGCGGGCGCTACTGTGCGAGCCGGACTTTGCCAGGTATAGGGTTCCGGGGAGAAGTGGTATGTGCGGGATCGTGGGCCTGTTCTGCAAGACGGAGACCCACCGCCACGAGTTGGGCCGGCTGACCGCGGTGATGCTTCGGGAGATGCGCGACCGGGGTCCCGACAGCGCCGGGTTCGCGTCGTATGACGCGGGAATCCCCGACCGCACCCGCATCACCGTGCTGGCCGAGGGCATCGAGGTGGACTGGGGGCCGGTGGCGGCCGCGCTGGAGGGGGTGCTGGGCGCCGAGGTGACGGTGCGGGCCGTGCACGACCACGTCGTGTTCTCCACCGACGGCGACGGCCGGTCCGCCCGCCAGTGGATCATCGACAACGTGGCCGGGACCACGGTTCTGAGCTACGGGTCGCAGATCGAGCTGTACAAGGCGGTGGGCGACCCGGACCTGGTGGCCGAGCGCTACGACCTGGCCTCCCGCACCGGCACCCACGCCCTGGCCCACACCCGCATGGCCACCGAGTCGGCGGTCACCACCAACGGCTCGCACCCCTTCGCCACCGGTGCCGACACCTGCCTGGTGCACAACGGGTCGCTGTCCAACCACAACCGGCTGCGCCGTTTCCTCGAGGGCCACGGAGAGTCGTTCCAGACCGAGAACGACTCCGAGGTGGCCGCCGGATACCTGTCGTGGAGGATTCGCTCCGGCGACACCATCTCGCAGGCGCTGAAAGGCGCCCTGAGCGACCTCGACGGGTTCTACACCTTCGCAATCGGGGTGGCCGACGGGTTCGCAATCCTGCGCGATCCCATCGCCTGCAAGCCGGCGGTGGTGGCCGAGACTGACGACTGGGTGGCCATGTCGTCGGAGTACCGGGCCATCGCCCGCCTGCCCGGCGCGGCCGACGCCGAGGTGTGGGAGCCCGAGCCGGCCCGCATCTACACTTGGAGCCTGGCCGCGTGACGCGTGTCTTCGACCTCGCCCAGGTCAGCAGGCGCGACCTCAACCAAGCTCTGCACGACGCATCCGACGGCCAGTCCTTCGAGGTCGTCAATCCCCGGGGCACCCACGCGGTGGCCTGCGGCATCACCGCCGCCATCGACGTGGTGGTGCGGGGCTCAGTGGGCTACTACTGCGCCGGCATGCACCAGTGGGGCCGTGTGCTGGTGGAGGGCAACGCCAGCACCGGGCTGGCCGAGAACATCATGTCGGGGACGGTGCGCATCACCGGCAACGCCACCATGTCGGCCGGCGCCACCGGCTGCGGCGGCCTAGTGGTGGTGGGCGGCAACGCCGGAGCCCGCTGCGGCATCTCCATGAAGGGGGTCGACATCGTGGTGGGAGGCAATGTCGGCCACATGAGCGCGTTCATGGCTCAGGCCGGTCACCTGGTGGTGTGCGGCGACGCCGCCGCGGACTTGGGGGACTCCATCTACGAGGCCCAGATCTTCGTGCGGGGCGATGTGGAGTCCCTGGGCGCCGACTGCGTCGAGAAGGAGATGCGTCCGGAGCACATCGAGACGCTGTCCCGCCTGCTGGCCGCGGCCGCCCCGGTCGCCGCTGAGGGCGCCGACCCCGCCCAGTTCCGCCGCTACGGCTCGGCCCGGCGCCTCTACAACTTCACCATCGACGACGTGGACGCCCTCGAGGCCGAGCGGACGGGAGCGGTGGGATGAGAAGACGCGGGATGCCGAGCGAGGTCGTGGCCCGAGCGGCCCGTGAGCGCA
>JAGWAO010000049.1:13610-19643 GCA_021296315.1 Acidimicrobiia bacterium
GCCGTCGCACGACGGCCTCGAGCCCGTCGAAGCCTCGGATCCCGACTTCTGGCATCTGCGCGAGTCCTACAGCTTCGACCGCAACATCATCGCCGAGATCCGCCGGGCGGCCAACACCGGCATCTACCGCATCAGGGGCTGGGGGGCCAAGCGACGCCTGCCCACCCTCGACGACCTGGTGTTCCTGGGGGCGTCGATGTCGCGCTATCCCCTGGAGGGCTACCGCGAGGCGTGCGGCACCGACGTGGTCATCGGCGAGGACCGGGCCGAGCGGCCCGTCCACCTGAAGATCCCGGTGACCATCGCGGGCATGAGCTTCGGCTCGCTGTCGGCCCAGGCCAAGGAGGCTCTCGGCCGTGGCGCCTCGTCGGCGGGGACGTCCACCACCACCGGCGACGGCGGCATGACCGAGGAGGAGCGCCAGCACTCCTCCACGCTGGTGTACCAGTACTTGCCGTCGCGCTACGGCATGAATCCCGACCATCTGCGGGTGGCCGACGCCATCGAGGTGGTGGTGGGCCAGGGGGCCAAGCCCGGCGGGGGCGGGATGCTGCTCGGCCAGAAGATAACCGAACGGGTGGCCGAGATGCGCACCCTGCCCGAGGGGATCGACCAGCGCTCGGCGTGCCGCCACCCCGACTGGACCGGCCCCGACGACCTTGAGATCAAGATCGGCGAGTTGCGGGAGATCACCGACTGGCAGGTGCCGATCTACGTGAAGGTGGGCGCGGCCCGCCCCTACTACGACACCGCGCTGGCGGTGAAGGCCGGCGCCGACGCGGTGGTGGTGGACGGCATGCAGGGCGGCACCGCGGCCACCCAGGACGTGTTCATCGAGCATGTCGGCATCCCGACGGTGGCGGCCATCGGCGAGTCGGTGCGGGCCCTGCGGGAGCTCGGTGTGCACCGCCGGGAGGTGAAGCTCGTCGTTGCGGGCGGCATCCGCTCGGGCGCCGATGTGGCCAAAGCGCTGGCCCTCGGCGCCGACGCGGCCTCCATCGGAACCGCCGCGCTGATCGCCATCGGTGACAACGACCCCGCCTACGAGGCCGAGTACCGGTCCCTGGGCACCTCGGCCGGGTTCTGGGAGGACTTCCAGGCGGGCAACGACCCGGCCGGTATCACCACCCAGGACCCTGAGCTGTCGGCCCGACTCGATCCGGTGCTGGCCGGGAGGCGCCTGGCCAACTACCTGCAGGTTCTGACCATCGAGACCCAGATCCTGGCCCGGGCCAACGGCAAGTCGCATGTGTTGAACCTGGAGCCCGAGGATCTGGCCGCCCTCACCGTCGAGGCCGCGGCCATGGCGAAGGTTCCCCTGGCAGGAACCGGCTGGGTACCGGGCGTAGACTGAACGGCCTGGCCCGGGCTGTCAGGGCCACTAGATCGACGGAGGGGAGTTCGATGGTCCAGGGGCTGCCCGACCGAGCCCAGGTTGTGGTCGTTGGCGGCGGCATCGTGGGCTGCAGCGCGGCCTACCACCTGGCCCGCCGGGGCATCACCGACGTGGTGGTGCTTGAGCAGAACAAGCTCACCGGCGGGACCACCTGGCATGCGGCCGGGCTGGTGGCCCAGCTCAAGTCGACGTTCAGCCTCACCAAGCTGGCCACCTACTCGGCCCGCCTCTACGAGGCGCTCGAGGACGAGACCGGCCAGGCCACCGGCTGCCGCACTCCCGGGTCGATCTCGGTGGCCGCCGACGCCGAGCGCTGGGAGGAGATCAGGCGGGGCGCGGCCATGGCCATGTCGGTGGGGGTTGAGACCCGCGAGATCGACGTCGACGAACTGCGTGAGCGCTGGCCGCTGATCCGCACCGACGACATCGTGGGCGCGCTGTACATCCCCCGAGACGGCCACACCTCCCCGGTGGACACCACCATGGCGCTGGCCAAGGGGGCCCGCAGCCGGGGAGTGCGCATCGTCGAGGACATCGCGGTCACCGGGATACGCACCCACGACGACGCCGTCGCCGGTGTCGACACCGAGCAGGGCAGCATCGAGACGGAGACCGTGGTGCTGGCCACCGGCATCTGGACCCGCCAGCTCGCGGCCCAGATCGGGGTGAACGTGCCGCTGCAGGCCTGCGAGCACTTCTACGTCGTGTCCGAGCCCCTCGGGCTGGACGCCGAGACGCCGGTGCTGCGCGACCCCGGCAACTACACCTACTTCAAGGAGGAGACCGGCAAGCTCATGGCCGGCTTCTTCGAGCCCCGGGGCAAGGTTTGGAGCATCGACGGCGTCCCCCGCGACTTCTCCTTCGGCACCTTGGGCGAGGACTGGGACCACATCGGGCCGATCTTCGAGCGGTCCATCCACCGGGTGCCCGCGCTGGGCGAGTGCGGCATCCAGCTGTTCCTCAACGGCCCCGAGGCCTTCACTCCCGACGGGGTGTACTACCTGGGCGAGTCGCCCGAGGTGGACGGGTGCTTCGTGGCTGCCGGGTTCAACTCGGTGGGCATCCAGTCTGCGGGCGGGGTGGGCTGGGCCCTGGCCGACTGGATCGCGGACCGGCACCCGCCCATGGACCTGTCATCGGTCGACATCCGCCGGGCGTTCGGATTCCAGGCCGATCCCGCTTACTTGTCCGAGCGTGTCCCCGAGAGCCTGGGGCTGCTGTACGCCATGCACTGGCCCTTCTACCAGTACGAGAGCGCCCGGGGCCAGCGGGTGTCGCCCCTGCACGACCGCCTGGACGCGGCGGGGGCGGTGTGGGGCGAGACCGCCGGCTGGGAGCGGCCCAACTGGTACGCTTTCGACGGCCAGGACCGCACCTACGTCTACAGCTACGGCAAGCAGAACTGGTGGGCCAACGCCGGCGAGGAGTGCCAGGCCGTGCGGGAGCGGGTGGCGCTGTTCGACCAGACCTCGTTTGCCAAGTTCACCGTGGACGGACCCGACTCGCTGGTGGTGCTCGACGAGTTGAGCACGGCCCGCATCGACGTGCCGGTGGGCAAGGCGGTGTACACGCAGTGGTGCAACGACCGGGGCGGAATCGAGGCCGACCTGACCGTGACCCGCCTCGGCCTGGACCGGTTCCTGGTGGTGACCGCGGCCGCGGCCCAGACCCGGGACTGGGCCCGCCTGCGCCGGGCGAGCCGGGATCGTGATGTGGAGATTTCCGACATCACCGCGCACTGGGCCATGCTGGGGCTGATGGGCCCCAAGGCCCGCTTCGTGCTCGCCCCGCTCACCCACGCGTCCCTCACCAACACCGACTTCCCGTTCGGCACCTCCCAGCGCATCGACATCGCCGGCATCGACGTGCTGGCGTTGCGCATGAGCTACGTGGGCGAACTGGGTTGGGAGCTCTACCTGCCCAACGAGCACGCGGTGGAGCTCTACGACGCGCTGATGGAGGCGGGCGAGTTCCACGGCCTGGCCCTGGCCGGGTACCACGCCATGAACACGCTGCGGCTGGAGTCGGGCTACCGGCACTGGGGCCACGACATCACCGACGAGGACACGCCGATCGAGGCCGGGCTGGGCTTCACCATCGGCTGGGACAAGCCCAACCCCTGGAACGGCCGGACCGCGCTGGAGAACCAGCGGGAACAGCCCCGCAACAAGCGCCTGATCCAGTTCCGCCTGGAGCACCCCGAGCTGCTGTGCTACCACGACGACCCGATCCTGCGGAACGGCGAGCCGGTGGGCAGCACCACGTCATCGATGTGGAGCTATGTCGAGGACCGCTGCCTGGCCATGGGCTACATCCGCCGGGCCGGCGCCGAGGGCGTGGTCCAGGACTGGTTGGACTCGGGCACCTTCGAGATCAACATCGGCGGCGAGCTGGTCGACGCAACTCCATCGATCCGCAGCTTCTACGATCCCCGTAACCAGCGAGTACGCCTGGAGGACGGCCCATGACACAAGAGGCGCGGTGTGTGATCATCGGGGGCGGGGCCATGGGCGTCGGCCTGCTCTACTACCTGGCCCATGAGGGCTGGACCGACACCATCCTGCTGGAGAAGGGCGAGCTGACCTCGGGGTCCACCTGGCACGCGGCCGGGCTGGTTCCCAACTTCATCGGAGACCTGAACATGGCCAAGGTCCACGAGGAGGCGGTGGCCCTGTACCCCCGCCTCGAGGAGGAGACCGGGCTGTCGGCCGGCTGGCACGGATGCGGAGCGATCCGGCTGGCCCGTACCGACGACGAGGTCGACTGGCACCGCTACGTCCATGCGATGCTCACCCAGATCGGCATCGAGTCTCACCTGATCGGAGCGCCATCCCCTGCTCGAGGACGTCAGCGACATCCAGCTCGGGTTCTACACCCCCAACGATGGCTGGACCGACCCCACGGGCTGCACCAACGCCATGGCCCGGGGCGCCCGCAACCTGGGCTGCGAGATACGGCGCCACACGATGGTCACCGACATGAACCACCTGCCCGACGGCCGCTGGGAGATCATCGCCACCCCCGGCGGAATGCAGGGCAAGGGCGCCGACGACAGCTACCGGATCGTGTGCGAACACGTTGTGAACGCTGCCGGCCACTATGCCCCCCAGCTCGGAGCCATGGTCTCCCTGGACGTTCCGATCGTCTCGGTGATCCACCAGTACCTGGTCACCGAGCCGATGCAGGCCATGATCGACCTCGGCTACGAGCCTCCCGTGACCCGCGACCCCCGAGCGTCGTGCTACTACCGCCGCGAGATCGACGGCCTGCTGGTCGGCCCCTATGAGATGTCGGACTCCAGGGTTTACGGTGTGGAGGGCATCGACTGGGCCCACGACTTCCACCTCACCGGCGAGAACGTCGACGTGCTCGAGGAGTGCCTGGAGTACACCGCCATGCGCATACCGGCCTTCGCCGAGGCCGGGATCAAGCAGATCGTGTCGGGCCCGATCACCCACACCCCCGACTCGGGGTACCTGATGGGGCCGGCGCCGGGGCTGCGCAATTACTGGCACTGCAACGGCGCCTCCATCGGCATCACCCAGGGTCCCGGCGCGGGCAAGTACCTGGCCCAGTGGATGGTCCACGGCCAGACCGAGATCAACGTCCGGGGCATGGACCCCCGCCGCTTCGGGGACCACACCGGGCCCCGCTCGACGTTCGCCATCGCCAAGGCCCACGACGAGTACCACGAGATGTACCAGGTGCGCCTGCCCGGCGAGTACCGGGTCGCGGGACGGCCCCAGAAGATCAACCCCATCTACGACCGGCTCGACCGGCTGGGCGCGCAATGGCAGGAGGTGTACGGCTGGGAGCGGCCCCAGTACTTCTCGCCCAACGGCGCTGGGGAACGGCACTCGTTCCGCCGCTCCAACGCCTTCGACCCGGTGGGGGCCGAGGTGCGGGGCGTGCGCGAGCGGGTCGGGATCGCCGACATCTCCGCCTTCGCCTCCTTCGAGGTGACCGGGACCGACACCGCCGCTCTGCTCGACCGCCTGTCGGCCAACCGGCTGCCGGCCCGTGACGGTGGCATCCGGCTGACCCACATGCTCACCGAGCTCGGCGGCATCGAGTGCGAGATGACCATCGCCCGCCTCGCACCTGATCGCTTCTATGCGACCTCGGCCATCATGGGCCAGAGTCACGACCTCGACTGGCTGGTGCAGCACAGCGCCGACGGGGAGGATGTCAAGGTGGCCGACGTCACCGACTCCACCGGTCTGCTGGCGGTGACCGGCCCTCGGGCCCGCGACGTGCTCGCGCCGCTCACCGACGCCGACCTGAGCAACGAGGCGTTTCGGTGGCTGACTGCGGCCGAGATCGATGTGGCGGGCGTGCCGTGCCTGGCCCTGCGGGTGTCGTACGTGGGAGAGCTGGGCTGGGAGCTTCACTGCGACATCGACCGCCTCGCCGAGCTGTACGACGCGTTGGTGGCCGCTGGCGAGCCCCACGGCATGGTCCACTTCGGCAGCTACGCCATGAACGTCATGCGCATCGAGAAGGCCTACAAGGCGTGGGGCTCGGAGCTGACCACCGAGATCACCCCGATCGAGGCCCGGCTGGAGCGCTTCGTGGACCTCAGCCGACCCTTCATCGGCCGCGACGCCACCGTGGCCCGGCGCGACCAGTCCGAGCCG
>JAGWAO010000007.1 GCA_021296315.1 Acidimicrobiia bacterium
GCTCAGGCGACGTCGAGGCGGTTGAGCCGCACCGCGGCCAGGATCAGGCCGGCCACCGACACCGCGGCCAGCACCACCAGCGCGGTGGTGGTCGTGTAGGGGTCGAAGCCGTAGTCGATCCCGCCGAGGTGGCTCAGCACCGACCGGGTGTAGCCCCTCAGCGACAGGCGGGCCGCGAAGTCTCCCAGCGCGACGGCCAGGCCCTCCCACAGCAGGATGTAGCCGATGCCCCACATGATCGGCTTGCGGACCAGCAGGCCGACCAGCACGAACAGCGACGAGTAGGCGGCCGTGCCCAGCGCGGCGGCGGCGGCCGCACCCCACACCAAATCCGCGGACCCGGCGATCCGGTCGGCTGCCAGCCACCCGCCCAGCGCGGTGGGCACCACCGTCAACGGCAGTGCCGCGGTGGCCGCCGCGGCCGCAGCTCCCGCCACCACCGGGCCCCGGTCCATGGGACGCAGCCACAGGTACACCAGGGTGCCGTCCTCGCGGGTCTCGCCCAGTACCGACGAGCCGAACACCAGAGCCACGATGGGCACGATGATGATCAGCCCGAAGCCGTCGGCGTAGCTGGCCGCGTCGCTCAGCATCCCGGCCGCGCCCCGATCGCCGTCTCCGGCGGTGAGCCCGACCAGCCATCCCACCAGGATCATCAGCGCGCCCAGCGCGCCCAGCGCCGCCAGCCGGCCCGGCGTGATGACCTGGCGTACCAGCACCCGGTAGGTCAGCGTCGCGGCCCGCAGCCGGGGCACATGGCGGCGGACCGGCGAGGCGGCCGGGGCAGTCATCGCTTCTCCACCGGTGCGCGTTCGGCTCGGCTCGCGACCGCGGGCCGGGGCGCAACCACTCGCACAGTCATCGCTTCTCCACCAGGTAGCGGAACACCGACTCGAGGTCCTCGTCGAGGGGGGCGACCCTCGACAGGCGAACCTCGAGCCGCTGGGCCAGCGGCGCGACCTCACGGCCGAGGCGGTCGACGTCGCGGGTGTCCACCAAGAGGGAGTCCCGGCCGACGCTCACCCCCACCGCGGTGCCCGACTCGACCAGAGCGGCCGCGAACTGCCGGGGCCGGTCGACGGCGATGCGGATCCGGTGGGGGCGGTCGTCCATCAACTCGCGCAGCTCGCGGTAGTCGCCGGTGGCGGCCAGGCGTCCCTGGGCGATGACCAGGATCCGGGACCCGAGGCGGGCTACCTCCTCGAGCACGTGGCTCGACACCAGCACGCACCGGCCCTCGTCGCCCAGTCCGTGGAACAGCTCGATCATGCGACGCCGCTGCACGGGGTCGAGGCCGGTGAGGGGCTCGTCGAGGATCAGCACCTCCGGGTCGTGCACCAGGGCGGCAGCCAGCTTCACCCGCTGGCGCATACCCTTGGAGAACCCCGACACCGGCCTGGAGTCGTCGGCGTCGAGGTCCACGATCTCCAGAGCCCCCCGGGCGGCCCGCTCGGGCTCGGGGACGGCCTCGGTGGCCGCCGCGAACGATACGAACTCCAACGCGCTGAGCCGGTCGAACAGGCCGTCCTGCTGGGGGACGAGGCCGATGCGGCCCCGCACGCTGCGGTCGCGGCGGGCGTCCACGCCCAGCACACGGACCGTTCCCTTGGTGGGCGGGGTCAGCCCGCACATCACCCTGAACAGGGTGGACTTGCCCGCGCCGTTGGGGCCGAGCAGGGCGGTGACCCCGGCCCGCACCGCGAAGGTCACGTCCGACACCGCCACGATGTCCCCGAACACCTTGGACACGCCGTTGACCTCGACCATGCCCGAACCGTTGGGCGGCGGTGGCGGAGGCACCGGCGGCGGGGGCGGAGGCACCGGCGGCGGGGGCGGGCGGCGCGGGCGGCTGGATGCTCATCGGCTCATCGCCAATCGCCGGTACCGCCACCACACCACGGCCGAGCCCACCGCCACCCACGCCAGATTGGCGGCGGCCACGAACGTGGTGGAGAGGCCGGCCCGCCCCGCGCCGGGGCTGAAGTCGTCGTCCGGTCCGGGACCCTGAGCCCCGATGGGATCGATCCCCTCGATGGAGTAGATCCGGTTCTTGAGCTCGTCGGAGATCCCTCCGAGGTCGAAGGCGTAGATGTTGGCGCTCATGTCGGCCGCCTCGACCAGCGCCAGCGTCACGAACCCGCTGCCCCACAGCAGCAGGATCACCCCGACCGAGGCGAAGGCCCGGCGGTCGGTGAGGCTGGCCGCGGCCAGGCTGGCCGCAGTGAACGCGGCCGAGATGGCCCCGCCGGCCACGATGATCCGCACGAAGATCTTGATCCATTCGATGAGCCCGTCGGGCCCCGAGCCCTCGATGGTGTAGGCCACCAGCAGGAACAGCACCGGGCCGATCGTCAACACGGCCAGCGTGAGCGCCACCGCCAGCGCCTTGGAGGCCAGATAGCTCCACCGCTGGAGCGGCGTCGACAGGTACATCTGCAGCATCCCGCTGCGCCGATCGGAGACGAGGATGTCGGGCACGACGATGCCGCAGTAGAAGAACAGCGCGGTGGTGATGAAGCCGTAGTACTGGTGGTAGTCGGGCAGGATCTCCTCGGTGATCAGATCGACGTTGAGCACCACCGCGAGCCCCACGAACACCACCGCGGGCACCAGCGCGATCACCACCGCCAGCCAGGGCAGGACCTTGTGGCGGGCCGGGCGGCCGAGACCGAGGGTGTGGCGCACCGAGTAGCGGACCACCGATCGAACCGATCCCGCCAGCCCGGTGCGGGGGCCGTCGTAGGACCGGTAGCCCTGGTCGATGATCTGAGCCGCCTCGCCATCGGCCACGGGCGCAGTCGGGGCAGGCGTGTCGCTCATCGGGACGCGTCCTCGAAGAGGTCCTCGAGCGAGCGGCGCCGGGTGTCGAGACGGCGGATCCGGGCACCGGCCGCGGCCACCGCGTCGCGGGCACGGTCGCAGAGCTCCTCGAACGCCGCGCCCCGCAGCGCGAGGGTGGCCTCGTGGCGGCGCACCTCCAGGCCGCCGGCGCGCAGAGCAGCCACCACCGCGTCGACGGATCCGGCCGGGTCGGCCACGTCCACCAGTTCGAGCGTGATCCCCTCGCCCGCGCCGACCAACTCGCTGATCGGCCCGCAGGCCACGAGACGGCCGGCATCCAGGGCCACCACGTTGTCGCAGACCCGCTCGACCTCCTCGAGCTGGTGCGACGACAGCACGACGTTGATCGAGAAGTCGCGGCTGATCTGGCCGATGAGAGTCAGCATCTCGCTGCGCTGCACCGGGTCGAGGCCGTCGGTGGGCTCGTCCAGCAGCACGAGCTTGGGGTCCGAGGCGATGGCCTGGGCCAGCTTCACCCGCTGGCGCTGGCCGGTGGACATGGTGCCCAGGGTCCGGAGGCGCTCCTCCCCCAGACCGACCAGCCACAGGGTGTCGGAGGCCCGGTTGCGGGCCTCGCTACGGGGCAGTCCCCGCACCTCGGACAGGTGCCGGACGAAGTCGACGGCCCGCATCTCGTCGGGCAGCACGTTGCGCTCGGGTGCGAAGCCGACCTGGCCCCTGAGGCGGTATCCGGCCGTCTGCGGGTCGAGGCCCAGCACGGTCAGCGATCCCGATGTCGGCACCCGCAACCCGAGCATCGCGTTGAGCAGGGTCGTCTTGCCCGCACCGTTGGCACCGACCAGCCCGGTCACGCCTGGCTGCATCTCGAGGTCCAGGCCGTCGAGGGCGACGGTGGGGCCGAAGCGCTGCGTCAGCCCCTGCGTCTCGACGATCGCCACCCGCGGAGCATACGGCGACCCGGTTCCGTTCCTGCCCGCAGTTCGAGGCCCCGAGGCCGTGCCGTCCACGCGTCCACTGTGCGGCCCGCGGCTCTGCCTCCCAATCAGGAATGACCCTGAACTATCCCCGAGGGGAGTGCGCCCTCATCGGGGGAGGTCGGGAACCGTAGCCGCGGGATCCCCGTGTTCAGAGGGCCAGATGAAGTCTCATGGCATCATCGATCCGGCCCATCAGATACAGCGGAACTGATCCGACCATCCTGCCGATGCGTTCGACGGACACTGACCTGATCTGTTCGGCCTGTGCCTTGGAGTCCACGGCAAGGCCCGTGCCGTCGGCGGCCAATAGCACCTGGAACGGGTGGACCACTGCCGTGTTGGATGCAACTGGAACCACGGTCACGACACCACGCCCGAGGCGTGCGGCGGCGGTGTTGGCACCGTCGTTGCTGACGATCACCGCCGGGCGGGTGCGGGCAGCCTCAGAACCCACGACAGGGTCCAGGCTGACAACACGAATCTCGCCACGTCGCATCAGTCTTGCGTCAACCCGTCCGCGGCTACGGGGTCCCAGACGCTGCCCTCTCCGCAGTCCTCCCACTCGGTGAAAGCGGCCGCATAGTGCTGCGACAACTCGGAGGCCCTCAATAGCCGTATCGCCCTGTGCAAGGCCGCTGACCGCGACACGATCCCGTGCGATCGCGCGTAGTCGTCGAGGAAGGCGACATCCTTCTCAGGAATGCTGACACTAACCTTCATGAGGCAATACTACCAAAGTAGTACTTCTTATGCTACCAGCTGTTAGACCAGCAGGGGGTCGGTGAGGATCTCGACCAGGGAGGGACCCTGGTGGTCGAGGGCTGCTTCCACCGCTTCGTCGAGTTCGCCGGGAGCGCTGACCCGGAAACCTCTGGCTCCGCAGAGGTCGGCGAAGGCGGCGAAGTCGGGGTTGTGCAGCGAGGTCTGCCACACGTCCAGCTCGGCGGCTCGCTGCTCCTTGGAGATCTTGCCCAGCTCGTTGTTGTTCAGCAGCACGTGGGTGATGTCCATGCCGTGCTTGGTCGCGGTCGTGAACTCCATGGCGTACTGGCCGAACCCGCCGTCGCCCGATACCGACACCACCGCCCGGCCGGCGTGCTCGGGCCGGCTCCGGGTGGCGGCCCAGCAGCCCATGGCCGCGGGCAGCGCGAAGCCGATGGACCCCAGATAGCCCGACATGAGCACGGTCTGGCCCCTGGTCTCGAAGTAGCGGCCGAAGGAGTAGGCGTGGTTGCCGACGTCCACCGCCACGATGGCGTCGGCGGGCACCAGCCGGCTCAGCGCGTCGAACACCGACGCGGCGTTGAGTCCCTCGCCCCGGTCGTCGGCCCGGCGGCGGGCCTTCTCGTCGCGCCAGATGGCCCACCGCTCGGCCACCTCGCCCCGCAGATCCTCGCATCGGCGATCGGCGGGCATCGCCTGGGCCAGGGCCCGGGCCGCCACCCCGACCTCGGCCAGAACCGGCACGTCCACCGGATGGAACCGGCCCAGCGCCATCGGGTCGAAGTCCACCTGCACGATGGGCTTGTAGTCGGCGATGCCGGTGTGGTTGGCGAACGACACCCCGAAGGTCAGCAGCAGGTCGGCCTCGTTCATGAACCAGCTGGCGATGGGCGTGCCCGAGCGGCCCAGCACGCCGCAGGCCAGCGGATGACGGTCCCCGATCAGCCCCTTGGCCTTGAACGTGGTGGCCACCGGCGCACCGATCTGCTCGGCCAGCGCCACGATGTCGGCCATGGCCGAGCGGGCTCCGTGACCCACGATGATCAATGGCCGGCGCGCCGCGGCCACTGCGGAGACCGCGGCGGCCAGGGCCCCAGCGGGCGGTTCGACGGCCCGCGAGCCGGTGCGCCCCTGCGGGGAGCCCGGCGAGCCGGCCCCGCCGGAGGGCGCAGGCAGGACCTGCACCTCGTCGGGCAGCACCAGATGAGCAACGTCGCGTTCGACGATCGCGGTCTTGCAGGCCAGGCTCATAAGCTCCGCATAGCTGGACCCCGACTGCACGGTCGCCGAGTACCGGGCCACGTCGGCGAACGCGGCCGACAGGTCGGTGTCCTGGAAGGCGCCCCGACCCCGCACCTTCGAAGGCACCTGGCCCGACAGGGCCAGCACCGGGGCCCGGTCCATCTTGGCGTCGTACAGCCCGGTGAGCAGGTTGGTGGAGCCCGGGCCTGCGATGGCGAAGCAGGCGGCCAACCCCCCGGTGAGCTTACCGTAGGCACAGGCCGCGAACGAGGCCGCCCCCTCATGGCGGATGCCGATGAAGGTGAGGTCGCCCCGGGCCTCGACGGCCCGCACTGCGTCGGCGAAACCCAGGTTGGAGTGGCCGACCATGCCGAAGACGTGGGTCACGCCCCAGGCCACCATGGTCTCCACCAGCACGTCGGAAACGGTGCGGTCCCGGGGACGCTCGACCGGCAAGGCCACGTACACGCCGTCGTCCCGCACCTCGGTGAGGTACGCGGCCGGGGCATCGTCGAAGGGCGGCGGGGGCTTTCCGTTCTTGGGCGAGTAGTCGTAGCCGTGCCACGGGCAGCGCAGCCAACCGCCCTCGATCGACCCCTCCCCCAGCGGGCCGCCCTGGTGCGGGCAGGCGTTGCCCAGGCATCCGTAGCCGCCGCCGGCGGTGCGAGTTACGCACAGGCTCTCGTGGCCGACGGTCACGGTCATGACCCGGCCCTCGCCAAGCTCGTCGAGATCGACCAGCTTGTGCCAGGCGAACTCATCGTCGGGCAGCGCCGGCTCACTCAAGCTCGGGGCTGGATCAGCTGAAGGGGCCACTTGCGGTTCTCCTGCATCGGTTCGATGGAACCGCCAACCTACATTGGCCGCCGGCCGGTCGTCCTTGCTCTTGTTCCCGCACCCTGCTCCTGCCGGCGGCGACAAGGGCGGTCGTGTTCGGCCAATAGGATCGCTGGCCGTGAACCTCTCCGATGAGACCGCCGTCGGCTATCTGGACGACCTCCTGGCTCTGACCGCCGAGCCCAGCTGATCCTCAGAGGCGGACGCCTCCGTAACGGATGTCGGTGAGGTGGGCCATGTCGCGGTCGCACGTGGTCAGGTCGTCGGCGCAGAACTCGCCCAAGTGGGCGTGGCCGCAGGCCCGGGCCAGCACGCACATCAGCTCCACCGAGGCACAGAAGAACTTGTGGAGCCGCTCGGCGGCCTCCTCCACCGGCAGGCGGGCCCGCAGCTCCGGCTTCTGGGTGGCGATGCCGACCGGGCAGTTGTTGGTGGAGCAGGCCCGCATGCCCAAACATCCGATGGCCTGCATGGCCGCGTTGGACACCGCCACCGCGTCGGCGCCCAGAGCTAGGGCCTTGGCGAAGTCGGCCGGAGTACGCAGCCCCCCGGTGACCACCAGGGTGACGTCCCGGCGGCCCCTCGAGTCCAGGTGGCGGCGGGCCCGGGCCAGCGCCGGGATGGTGGGCACCGAGATGTTGTCCCGGAAGATCACGGGCGCCGCTCCGGTGCCGCCGCCGCGGCCGTCGAGGATGATGTAGTCCACCCCCACCCGCAGGGCGGCGTCGATGTCGTCCTCGATGTGCTGGGCCGACATCTTCACCCCGACCGGGATGCCGCCGGAGGCCTCCCGGACCTCGTCGCCGAAGCGCCGGTAGTCGTCCTCGTTGCACAGGTCCACGAACGTGGACGGTGAGATGGCGGCGGTGCCGGGCTCGAGGCCACGGACGTCTGCGATCTTGCCCTGCACCTTGATGCCGGGCAGGTGGCCGCCGGTGCCGGTCTTGGCTCCCTGGCCCAGCTTGAAGTGGAAGGCCTGGCAGCCGGCGGCCTTGTCCATCGACCAGCCGAACCTGCCGCTGGCCAGCTCGTAGAAGTAGCGGGAGTTCTCGGCCCGCTCCTCGGGCAGCATCCCGCCCTCACCCGAGCAGATCCCGGTGCCCGACAGCTCCGCGCCCCGGGCCAGGGCCACCTTGGCCTCCTCCGAGAGCGCCCCGAAGCTCATGTCGCTCACGAGGATCGGGATCTCCAGCTGGAGGGGTCGGGCGGCGTTAGGACCGATCACAACGTCGGTGTCGACCGGCTCGTCGTCCAGGCGGGGCCGCCGGGCCAGCTGGGCGGTCATGAACTGGATGTCGTCCCAACTCGGCAACTCGGTTCGGGGCACCCCCATCGAGGTGACCGGCCCGTGGTGGCCGAGGTATTCGAGGCCCTCGTTGGCCAAGCGCCTGATCAGCGCGACGTGGGGCTCGGCCGGATCGCCGTGGGGGTCGGCGTAGGACCCCTGGTAGGCGGCCCGGTCAAAGGGCTGGGGATGCTCCTTCTCCCAGGCCAGGATCTCGTCGAGGTCGACCAGCAAGTCGTCGCCGTCGAGCCACGACGAGAACATGGCCAGCCGCTCGGAGTTGTCGTAGCTCGACACCCCGGTGTGGAACACGTAGTCCCAGCCGTGCAGGCCGCAGATGATGTTGTCACCCACGATCCGGCCGTCGCACATCAGCGCCCCCCGGTGCAGGCAGCGCCCGTACAGCACCGAGTGGTTGCCGTCGAAGCGGACGATCACCAGGTCGACGTTGCTCACCAGCGCCCCGACCGGCTCCCGGTCCGGCACCTCGCTCCAGGTGGCGACCTTGTAGGGCTGCATGGCTGCTCACAGTATCGCCGGTAAGCACCGAGGCATTCAAGACACACGCAGGGTGCGGCCCGCCGGGCGCCGGGCCACACCCTGAAAGCTCTTGGGGTTCAGGGAAAAGTAAGGGATGTCCCCGGTTGGGGAGGTTCGAGGCGCTCGTAGAGTCCCGCTTGAGCCTTCCTCAAGCCTTCAGGAGTTCCCGTGACATCCTCCCCCACGCAAGCGCTGGCGGTGGCCGCCCGAGCGGTGGCCGCCAGCAAGATCTACGGCTCCGGCGACACCGAGGTCCGGGCCCTCGACGCCATCGACGTGGACTTCGAGCAGGGTCGCTTCACCGCCATCATGGGGCCGTCGGGATCGGGCAAGTCCACCCTGATGCACTGCATGGCCGGGCTCGACAACGTCACCTCCGGCCAGGTCATCATCGGCGACACCGACCTCACCACCCTGTCGGAGAAGGACCTGACGCTGCTGCGCCGCGACAACGTCGGGTTCGTGTTCCAGGCCTACAACCTGGTGCCCACCCTCAACGCCATCGAGAACATCACCCTGCCCATGGACCTTGCCGGCGACAAGGGCGACAGAGCCTGGATCGACGAGGTGGTGGGCGCCACCGGGCTCGCCGACCGGGTCAAGCACCGACCCAACGAGTTGTCCGGAGGCCAGCAGCAGCGTGTCGCGGTGGCTCGGGCGCTGGCCAGCAGGCCCCAGATCATCTTCGCCGACGAGCCCACCGGCAACGTCGACTCCAACACCGCGGGGGAGATCCTCGGCTTCATGCGCGGCGCGGTCGACGAGATGGGCCAGACCATCGTGATGGTTACCCACGACCCGGTGGCCGCCTCCTACGCCGACCGGGTGGTGTTCCTGGTGGACGGCAAGATCGTGGACGAGCTGGCCGATCCGACACCCCAGACCATCCGCGACCACATGACCCGGCTCGGCGCCTGAGCCCCGCTCTCAGACCGCCTTCCACCTGAGCAGACTCCTGATGCTGCGCTTGGCCCTCAAGTCGCTTCTGGCCCACAAGATCCGCTTCGCCCTGACCGCGGGGACCATCGTGCTGGGCGTGACCTTCGTGGTGGCCGCCTTCGTGACCGCCGATTCGCTGCGGTCCACCTTCGACGAGATCGGCGTGGACATCAACACGGGCAAGGACTTCACGGTGCGGGGCGCGCTTGGATTCGGTGAGATCGCCAACGCACCGCCCGTTCCCGACAGCCTCGTGAACGGCATCCGGGCCGTCGACGGGGTGGAGGTCGCCGAGGGGCGCTTCTTCGTGGACGGGGTGATCCCCGTGGACGGCTCCGGCGAGGCGGTGTCCACCCTCGGTGGGCCGCTCGCGGGAGTCAACTGGCTCGAGGACGAGTCGCTCTCGCAGTACTTCCTGATTTCCGGCCAGTGGCCCCAGGGGCACACGGAGTTCGCCATCGGCGCCGAGACGTTCGCCAACTACGACTTCGAGCTGGGCCGCGACTACCAGGTGGTCACCCCCACCGGGCCCCGAACGTTCACCCTCACCGGCACCATGCAGTTCGGATTCCCCGAGGACGCCGGTGCCGGGGTGGTGTTCTCGGTGTTCGACACGGCCACCGCCCAAGAGGTGCTCGGATACGAGGGCCTGTTCAACGAGATCGACCTGCGGGCCGTGCCCGGCGCCGACCTCGAGGACGTCCGGGACCGCATCGAGGCGGCCCTGCCCCCCGGGGCCGAAGTGATCAGCTCCGAGGAGGCCGCCGAGGAGTTCGGCGACTTCTTCGAGTTCTTCATCGGGCCGCTGCAGACCATCCTGCTGACCTTTGCCTTCGTGGTGCTGTTCGTCAGCACGTTCATCATCTCCAACACCTTCAACATCGTGCTCGGCCAGCGGGTGCGCGAGCTGTCGCTGCTGCGGGCGCTGGGCGCCACGCCCCGGCAGGTGCGCCGCTCGGTGCTGATCGAGTCGCTGATCATCGGCACGGCCGCCTCGGCCGCCGGCATCGGACTGGGCATGCTCGGCGCCGTCGGGCTCGAAGCGCTGTTCGACGCCTTCGGCGCCTCCCTGCCCGAAGGCCCCCTGCCGCTCAAGCTGCGCACCGTGGCCTGGGCGTTCGCGGTCGGAGTCGGCTTTACGGTCATCGCATCGCTGGTACCCGCCATAAAGGCCTCCCGGGTGTCGCCGGTGGCCGGCCTCCAGGAGGACACCGGCGACGACGGCGGTCATCGCCGCCTGTGGCGGCCGATCCTGGGCGCCGCGCTGGCCGCCACCGGACTCATCCTCATCGGCAGAGGGCTCTTCGCCGACTTCGATTCGACCACCGCCCAGCTCACGTCCCTGGGCGGTGGAGCCGCGGTGGTGTTCGTGGCGGTGGCCGTGCTCAGCCCGCTGATCGCCGGACCGGTTGTGGCCGCGCTGGCCCGGCCCCTGCCCCGGATCCTCCGCACGCCGGGCCGGCTGGCCCGCGACAACGCGGCCCGCAGCCCCCGCCGCACCGCGGCCACTGCGGTAGCCCTGACCATCGGGTTGGCGCTGGTGGCCATGGTGCTGGTGGTCGGGCAGTCACTCAAGGACACCTTCTCCGACAACCTCAGCAGTGCGATCAAAGCCGACTACGTCATCAGCACCGAGTCCTTCTCCGGGGTGCCCAAGACCCTGGCCGAAGACCTGAGGGACTCGTACGTGGGCACGGCCGTCGGGCTCGACAGCGACCTGGTGCAGATCTTCAGCCCGGTCGCCCCCGATCGGATCGAAGAGACCTTCATTACCGTGACCGACATCGCGAGCATCGGCGAGATCGCCAACCTGGGGATCACCGACGGCTCCCTCAGCGGCATCGACCCTGCCTCCGCGGTCTACGTGCACGACGAGGTGGCCGACGACTTGGGCTTGTCCGTCGGAGACCCGGTCGAGGTCATGCTGGTCAGCGGTGAGAGGCTGACGGTGGCGGTCGGGGCGGTCTTCTCCAACACACAGCAGCCGTTCTGGGGCGAATGGCTGATCGACCAGTCGCTGCACCAGCAGACAGCCTCGGCGGACGGCTTCGACGACTGGGTGGCCGTCAAGGCGGCCACCACCGAGCCGGAAGCGTCACTGGCCCTGATCGAGGACGTGCTCAGCGCCTATCCCCAAGTGAGCCTGGAGGATCGCCAGCAATTCCAGGAGAATGCGGAGTCGGACCTGAACACCGTGCTGGCGCTGGTGAACGTGTTCCTGCTGTTCGCGCTGGTGGTCGCTCTTGTCGGCATCGTGAACACCCTCACGCTGTCGGTGTTCGAGCGCACCCATGAGATCGGGCTGCTGCGGGCGGTGGGCATGACCCGTCGCCAGCTGCGCAGGGTGATCCGCTGGGAGGCGGCCACCATCGCCCTCTACGGCGCCATCATCGGGGTGGCGCTGGGGCTGGCCTTCGGGGTGGCCCTGTCGGTGGCGATCCCCGACAACATCATCGACCGGGTCTCGGTGCCCGGCGCCCAGATGGTCGGGCTCGTCGTGGTAGCCGTGATCTTCGGCCTGCTCGCCGCGGTGTTCCCCTCCTACCGGGCCGGCCGCATGAACGTTCTCGACGCCATCGCCGCGGACTGAGCACCGGCGAGGGGGCCCGATCATGTTCAGACTCGCCCTGCGCAGCCTCATCGACAGGGTCAGTTGATGTTCAAGCTCGCACTGCGCAGCCTGATCGACAGGGTCAGCTGATGTTCAAGCTCGCACTGCGCAGCCTGATCGACAAGAAGCTGCGCTTCGCGCTGACCACCCTGGTGGTGGTCATCGGCGTGATGTTCGTGGTGGGCTCGTTCACGCTCACCGACAGCCTGCCCGAGGACATCGCCCAGGGCGCCGACCTCACGGTGCGGGTGGACCAGTCCTTGGGCGGCGACTTCGAGCGGGCGACCGTGCCGGAGGCGGTGGCCGACCAGGTGGCCGGCGTCGAGGGCGTGGACCGGGTGCAGCCCGAGCTGGCGGCCCTGAACGTGTTCATCGTCGACGGCAACGGCGAGCCGATCAGGCCTCCGGGTCCGCCGGCGCTGGGCTTCAGCTTCAACCCGGGCACGTTCTTCATCATCGAAGGCCGGCAGCCCACCGCGCCCGGCGAGTTCGCGGCCGACGCCGTGACCGCGGCCAACAACGATCTGCGGGTCGGCGAGACCTACGACATCAACGGCCCGCTCGACGCCGAGCCCTTCGAACTGGTCGGCTTGTTCAACTTCGGCTCCCCCGACTCCCACACCGGTCTGGGCCAGACGATGGCCGCCTTCGAGCTGGAGGAGGCCCAGCGCTTCCTCGGCATGGAGGACGGCTACCAGGCCGTCAGCATCCTGGTGTCGGCCGGCGCCGAGGTGTCCGACGTGCAGGCCCGCCTGGAAGCCGAACTGGGCGGCAACTACCGGGTGATCACCCAGGAGGTCGACGCGGCCGAGCAGGAGGAGGATTTCAACCAGGTCGTCGACATCTTCAACACCGTCCTGCTGGTGTTCGCGTTCATCGCAGTGTTCGTGTCGGCGTTCATCATCAACAACACCTTCCAGATCATCGTCGGCCAGCGGGTGCGCGAGATCGGGCTGTGGCGGGCCATCGGCGCCACCCCGAGGCAGGTGAGCCGGTCGGTGATCACCGAGTCGGCCATCGTGGGCGCCCTCAGCACGGTCATCGGGATCGGGCTCGGCTTGGTGCTGGCTCTGGTGCTGCGCGCCATCCTGGAGGTGATCGGCTTCCCGCTCCCGCCGGGCCCGCTGACGCTGCGGCCCCGCACCGTCGTGCTGGCGACGGTGGTGGGCCTGGGCGTGACGATGGTCTCGTCGATCGCGCCCGCGATGAAGGCCCGCAGGATCTCCCCGGTGGCCGCGTTGAGCCACGACTTCCAGCTGGGCGCCACCGGCCTGCGCCGCCGCTTGATCACCGGCGGGGCGGTGTTCGCGGCCGGGGTGGTGGCGCTGGCCGCGGGCATGACGGCCGGGCTGGACACCACACCGACATTCGCCCTGCTGGGGGTGGGCGCGGTGCTCGCCTTCGTGGGCATGAACATCGTGAGCCCGGTCTTCGCCCGGCCGGCGGCGTCCGCGCTGGGGCGGCCGGTGACGGCCCTGTTCGGGGTGCCGGGCCGGCTGGGCCGCGACAACGCGTCCCGGAACCCGCGGCGGACGGCCTCGACCGCGGGGGCGCTTCTGATCGGCCTCGCCCTGATGGGACTGGCCGCGGTGGTGGGCGAGTCGATAAAGAAGACCTTCGACAACATCATGGAGAACGCGGTCGAGGCCGACTACTTCATCCAGGCGAGCGCCACCGGCTTCGGTCCCCCGCCCGGCATCCCGGCCCGGGTGGCCGACGATATTGAGGCGCTGGGCGAGATCTCCAGCGTGATGCGGATCCGGTGGGCCTTCAGCGGGCTCAGCGTCGACGGAGAGCCGCGCGACATCGTGGCCGCCGACCTGGCCCTGGCCGACAGCCACTTCGACAGCCAGGTCAGCTCCGGAGACATGGCCGCCGGGGATCCGCTCACCTCGCTGGCCCTGCACAGCGACTCGGCTGAGAGCCTGGGCGTCGGCGTGGGCGACACCGTCGAGGCCACCTTCCCCGACAACCAGACCGAGGTCCTCACCGTGGCGGCGATATTCGAGGACGCGGCCATCTACGGCAACTGGCTGATCGACGGCGCCCTGTGGGACCGCCACTTCAACCGCAACGACCTGGCCTTCGCCAGCGCCCGGATCGCCGGCCTGTCGGACGCCGCCAGCGAGTCGGAGCAGGCCTCGCTGCTGGAACGAAGCCGGGCCGCCGTCAACGACGTCATCGACCGCTACCCCACCGTGAAGGTCGAGAACCAGGCCGAGTTCCGCCAGACCCAGGAGTCCCAGCTCACCGCCTTCATCAGGGTGATCCAGACCCTGATCGGCCTGTCGTTCTTCATCGCCCTGATCGGCATCATCAACACCCTGAGCCTGTCGGTGTACGAGCGCATACACGAGATCGGCCTGCTGCGCTCGGTGGGCATGACCCGCCGCCAGCTACGACGCTCGATCTACTGGGAGGCCCTCATCGTGGCCGTCTTCGGTGGCCTGCTGGGTGTGGTGGTGGGCACGGTCTTCGGTGTGGCCACGGCGCTGGCGCTGCCGGAGTCGTTCGTGCAGGCGGTGGCCGTGCCGTGGCTCGATCTGGTGGTGTTCGTGGTGATCTCGGCGGTCGCGGGGCTGCTGGCCGCCATCCTGCCCGCGGTGCGGGCCGGTCGCATGAACATCCTCGACGCCATAGCCCACGAGTAGAGCCCCGCGCGGCCCCAGGTTCCCCGCTCCTTTTCGCTGCGCTCACAGGCCGCTCGGCCTCTACCCGTAGCGGTCGAAGAGGGCGTCGAGCTGCTCGCAGATGTAGTCCATGTGCTCGGGGCCCAAGCCGTGGTGGATGGGCAGCGACAGTGAGCGGTCCATCACCCGGTCGCAGTTGGGCAGGCCCCCGCCCGGTGCCCGGTGCTCGATGGCGGCGAAGCCGGGCTGGCGCAGGATGTTGCCGGTCCACACCATGCGAGTGGACACTCCACGGGACGCCAGGAACTCCTGAGCCTGGGTGCGGTCGAACGGGGCGTCGGGGGTGATCTCGAAGCAGAACCGCATCCATGTGGTATCGGTCTCGGGCGTGGTGCGGCCGGGAGTCACCCCGGGCCGATCGGCCATGAAGTCGTCCAGGCGGCGCCAGTTGGCTCGGCGGCGGGCGTTGAATCCCTCCAGCTTGTCGAGCTGCACCAGCCCGTAGGCCGAGCTGAGTTCGTTGGGCTCGAAGTTGTAGCCGATCGAGTCGAACACGAACACCAGGTCGTAGGGCGTGCCGTCGGCCAGGGCGGAGAACCGGTCGGTGCGGCCCCGCCTCGACCCGTACAGGTACGACTCGCTGCGCCGCCCCCACCGGCGAAGCGACAGGGCCAGGTCGTATTCGTCGGGGTCGTCGATGCCGACCAGCCCGCCGGTGCCGCCCGCGGTCATGGCGTGGGACCGGGCGAAGCTGGTGACCCCGATGTGGCTGCGCTCCCCGGTGCGCCGGCAACGCTGGTAGCTGTCGAGCACGTCGCAGGAGTCCTCCACCACGGCCAGCTCGTGGGCGTCGGCCACCGCCCGCAGGCGGTCCCAGTCGGGGCAGTTGCCGCACAGGTTGGGCACCAGGATCGCCCTGGTGCGCGGGCCGATCATCTCCTCCACCGCGTCGGTGTCGATCTGGTACGTGTCGGCAGTTATGTCCACGAAGGCCGGCACCAGACCGGACTGGGCCATGGGAGCGATGTCGGTGGAGAACGTCAGCGGCGAGGTGATGACTTCGTCGCCGGGCTCCAGGCCCAGCAGGTCGATGGCTATGCGCAGGGCCGACGAGCCCGAGTTGACCATGAGCCCGAACCGCTTGGACAGTTTGGCCGCGACGCGCTGCTCCAGCGCCCGGGTCGCCTCGCCGATCTCCAGCTTCGGGTTGTCCCGCATCACCGCGGCGACCGCTTCGATCTCCCGCTCGTCGTGCACCGCTCCCGCAGGCGGCAGTTCCATGGCGCGACTCCTGCCGGATGCCGGTCCGTTGCTTGCGGAGCAGGCTAGACGACTGCACCGGCAGACTGGAACCGATGCCCTCGAACTGATGATATGCTCTGATATCATCGTCGCTCGGGGATATCAGCACCACCCGGAGGGACCTGGGAGGACCTGTTGACCGACATCCTGATCCGTGGCCTCTCCGACGATGCCGTCGCCGCAATCGAAGCCAACGCCCGGCGGGCCGGCCTGTCGAGGGCTGAGTACCTGCGACGAACTCTGGAGCGCGAGCGCCACACCACCGCCGGTGAGGTGACCGTGGAGTCGCTGGCGCGCGTTTGTGAGACCTTCGCCGATCTCGGAGATGCCGACGTGATGCGCGCCGCTTGGTCGTGACGGCCTGGCTAATCGACAAGTCCGCTCTCGTACGACTGGCGTCGAGTCCCGACTCGGCAGAGTGGGCGTCGAGAATCAGCCGCGGGCTGGTCCGGATCTCAACGCTGACTCGACTGGAGGTCGGCTTCTCGGCGCGCTCGGCCCACGATCTCCGGCAGAGCCGTGTCGAGCCGCCGCTGAACGCTATGCCCGTCGAGTACATGACGCCCGCAATCGAGGACCGCGCCGTTGCCGTTCAACAGGCTCTGGCGGATGCGGGCCAGCATCGAGGGCCGTCGATACCAGACCTGCTGATCGCGGCGACCGCCGAGGCGGCGAGGCTGACCGTGCTGCATGTCGACAAGGACTTCGACCTCATTGCCGAAGTCACCGGGCAGCCCGTCGAGCGATTGGCGCTCGCGGGTGGCTGAGCGCCCGTCAGAATCCCCGGCGGTGCGGGTAAGAGTGGATACCGTGCTGAGGATGGACGAAGTCGAGGTGGGGCACCGGTGGGCGCCGATTGCGGACCTAACAGACGACGACCGCGCCGTGGCCAGCGAGGAGTTGCCCGCGCTGGCTCGAACGTGGGCCCAAGTCCGCCAAACCCTCGATCCTCAACAAGTGGATGAGTTCAACGAGCGCCTGAAGCGGGAGTGGGCGATCGAGACAGGGATCATCGAGCGGCTGTACAGCCTCGACCGGGGCACGACCGAGGTCCTCATCAAGCATGGAATCGACGCATCTCTCATCGCGAGCGACGCCACGGACCAGCCTCCGGAACTGGTCGCCGGGATCATCAGGGACCACGCCGAAGCCGTCGATTGGCTCTTCGACGCTGTAACCAGCGAGCGCCCTCTGTCCACCTCCTTCCTGAAGCATTTGCACCAGTTCATGACTCGCAAGCAGGTCTATGCGACCGGTATCGACATGTTCGGGAGAAAGCACGAGATCGAGCTGAGACACGGGGAATTCAAGGTCCGCCCGAACAATCCCGTGCGCCCGGACGGCAAGCTTCATGAATACTGCCCTCCTGAGCACGTTGATGCAGAGATGGACCGGCTGATCGAGATGCACAACCACCACTCGGCGGCGGGTACGGCACCCGACGTCAGCGCGGCGTGGCTGCATCATCGCTTTGCGCAGATCCATCCCTTCCAGGACGGCAACGGCAGAATCGCTAGGGCCATCGCGTCGCTGGTGCTCATTGGTGCAGGTTGGTTCCCGCTAGTCGTTACCCGAGACGACCGCTCTAGGTACATCAGCGCACTCGAACAAGCAGACGATCGGGATCTGAGTCTACTCATACGCTTGGTGGCTGAACTACAGAGAAAGTGGTTCGTTCGCGCTGTCTCGATCGCTGAGGACGTACGGCGCGAGTCGCTCCACTTGGAGCAGATGCTCGATGTCATCGGCGATATGTTCGGTGCGGAGTCAGCTCCGGCTCAGTCGGAGTTGCACAAAGCCTTTGTGACGGCCGAGAAGGTGTGGTTCCAGTCCCGCAACCGCTTCGATGAGTTGAAGGAGCAGTTGGAGCAGCGCCTCGGATTCTCCGACGAAAGAGGCGTGTGGTGCGACTTCGGAAGGGACGACGACGCACGACGGCGCACATGGAATCGATATCAGGTAGTCGATACTGCCCGCAGTCTCGACTACTTCGCCAACACACGAGTGCTCCATGAATGGGTTCGCTTGGGAATCCAGACCGAGCACGGCCGTTCCGAGATACTGACGTCGTTCCATGGGATCGGAACGGAATTTCGGGGACTTGTCGGCGTGTCGATGTGCTTCTACCGGCGCCAACAACCCGAGGACACCGAGGACCACCCCGAGGGCACGCCGCAATTGACTATCCAGCAGCAGATCATCGAGCTGCAGCCTGTCTCGGAGGAGGTCTTCCAAATCAACTACGAGGAGCCCTTCGAGTCTGTAGAACGACGGTTCCAGGGATGGCTAGAACGCGCCCTGGTCCTAGCCCTCGACCAATGGCGGCGCGGCGAGTAGGGCCTCCCCTCAAGTGCGGTAGAGCATTCCTTTGTAGGCGGACGTGAATCCGGCCGTCTCCAGGCGGGCCGCCCACGGGGTCTCCCGGACGGGCTGGCCGTCGACCTTGGCGATCTCCACCTTGCGGAGGCGACCGTCCTTGACCAGGCCGATGATCGCCTCGATCCAAACGTCGTTCGACTCCGCGCCCTCGAAGGTGGCCAGGGACCGGCCGCCCCGTTCGAGCATGACCAGCGGCAGCCCGTCGGCCAGCACCACATGGGCGCCCGCGGTACGGGCGGGCCTGCCCCGCGAGTCGGGCCAGGACAGAGCGGCGCCGTAGGGCTGGGCCGGGTCGGTGGCGGCCAGCACCACCGGCGGCGCATCGGGCTCCGGCGTGCGGGTTCCCCGCAGGCGGTCGACGGCACCGGGCAGGGCGAACTGGGCCGCGCCCAGCCCGGCCACGAAGTAGCCCCGGCGGGCCTCGCCCCGCTCCTCCAGCGCCTTGAGCACCGGATAGACCCCTGCGAACCCGCCCTCGGATTCCTCGCCCAGCGCGGTCTCCCGGGTGACAACGCCGTAGCGGTCGAGAAGCTGGTGGGCTCGGGCCAGGGCCGATTCCGTGGGTGCGGGCTTGGGGCTGAGCAGCGGCTCCACCAGCGACCAGCGTCCCGCGGCCGACGGCGGTCCGGTGGCGTTGAGGCCTCCGAGCCGGAGACGGCCCCGCCGGGACCGGCCGGCTCGTGGCGAGGTGCGCCCGGCCCGGGACGGCTGGCGGCGCGGCCCGACCGACCGATGGCCGGTGATGCGGGCCCGCAGCGGAGTGAGGGAGTCGTTCGTCACCTCGCCTGCCCACACCAGATCCCACAGCGCGGCCAACACCGTCTCGGTGTCGTAGGGCAAGGACGCGGCCTGTGCGGCGGCCACCAGGTCCGGCCAGAACGATGCTCCCCGATCCCTCAGCCGGTCCCGCAGCGCATCGTGGACCGCCCCGTCGCAAGGCTCAGCCGCGGGAACGAGCAGGGCGGCCTGATCACGGAACACAAGGCGCACCCTGCCGTCGGTGGCGCCCAGCGCGCCCGCGCCCACCCAGACGATCTCGCCGGACGTGCACAGCTGGTCCAAGTCCGCGGGCTTGTAGCCGGCCATCCGGCCGGCCAGCACGTCGGCCTCCAGCACCGACGCGGCCACGGGCGCTCCCTGCACCTGCGCCACTACGTCGGCGAGGGCGTCCACCCCCCGGCGCCGGCCGCCGACACCCTGCCACTGGGGCAGGAACCGGGCCAGCGCCTCGGGCGGCACCGGCTCCACCTCCTGGCGCAGCTCGGCCAGGCAACGGCGGCGGATGCGCCGCAGGACTTCGGCATCGCAGTACTCCCGGTCGGCCCCGCCCGGACGGAACTCGCCCCGCAGCAGGCGGCCCTCGGCCACCAGCGATGCCAGCCGGGCCGCGACCGGCTGCTCGCCTACGCCCAGCCAGCGAGCCACGTCGCGGGCGAGGAACGGGCCGTGGGTGCGTGCGTAGCGGACGCACAGGTCGCCGAGGGGGTCGTCCACCGGCTCGGTGTCCGATGCCGCCAGCCCCACCGGCAGGGCCGCTCCGGCCCCGTCGCGCAGCCGGGCCGCGTCGGCGGCGTCGGCCACCACGTCGCGGCCGGCCAGGCGGGTCTCGAGAGCCCGGCGCTGCTCTACCAGCGTCCGCACCCAGCCCGCTACCCGTTCGGCATCGGATCCCGGCGCCGGGGCGGTCCGCGCCACCAGCTCGTCGAGCGTCAGCGGCCCCAGCACTCGCAGCAGGTCGTGGGCTTCGTCGCCGTCCCGGGCCTGGCTTCCGGCGACCAGCCGTTGCAGCTCCAACTCGATATCAGCAATCACTCCGGCATCGAGCAGTTCCCGCAGTTCCTCGGCGCCCAGCAGGTCGCGCAGCAGATCACGGTCCAGAGCCAACGCCGCGGCCCGCCGTTCGGCCAGGGGCGCGTCACCCTCGTACATGTAGACCGCGATCCACGAGAACAGCAGCGACTGGGCAAAGGGCGACGCCTGGGCGGTGTCCACCGCGACCACCCGGACCCGGCGGTTGCGCAGGTCGGCCATGAGTTCCACCAGCGCAGGCAGGTCGAACACGTCGTTGAGACACTCGCGGGTGGTCTCCAGCAGGACCGGGAACGACGGGTACTTGGCCGCCACCGACAGCAGGTCGGCAGCCCGCTGGCGCTGCTGCCACAGCGGGGTGCGCTGATCGGGCCGGCGCCGGGGCAGCAACAGGGCCCGGGCCGCGCACTCCCGGAATCGGGACGCGAACATCGACGTCTCGGGCAGGCGCCCGACCACCAGGTCTCTGACTTCGTCGGGATCGAACATCAAGTCATCCACCCGAAGCTCGTCGATGGCCTCGGGCAGGCGCATGACGATGCCGTCGTCGCCCCACATCAGGTCCACGTCGACGCCCCAGGCCTCGCCCAGGCGGGCCTGTAGCGCCACCCCCCAGGGGGCGTGAACCTGGGCGCCGAAGGGGGTGAGCACGCACACTCGCCAGTCGCCGATCTCGTCGCGGAACCGCTCCACCACCACGGTGCGATCATCGGGAACCGCGCCGGTGGCGGCGGCCTGGTCCCCGAGGTAGGCGAGAAGGTTGTCCGCGGCCGTCTCATCGAGGCCGCAACGCTGCCGCAACCGGGCCGTGGCCGCATCGACATCGCCTTCGGCGCGCAGCTCCCGCACCAGACTCCCCACAGCCCGGCCCAGCTCGATGGGACGACCGGGCCCGTCGCCGTGCCAGAACGGCATCTTGCCCAGCTCGCCGGGCGCAGGGGTCACCACCACCCGCTCGAAGGTGATCTCGACAATGCGCCAGGTGGTCGCCCCCAGCAGGAACGTCTCACCGACCCGGCTCTCGTAGACCATCTCCTCGTCGAGTTCGCCCACTCTGGTGCCGTCGGGCAGGAACACACCGAACAGGCCCCGGTCGGGGATGGTTCCCGCGTTGGTGACCGCGAGGCGCTGAGATCCGGCCCGGCCCCGCAGCACGCCGTTGGCCCGGTCCCACACCACGCGGGGCCTCAACTCGGAGAACTCCTCGGCCGGATAGGTGCCCGACAGCAGCTCAAGCACGCTCTGCAGCACCTCGTCGGACAGCTCGACGAAGCCGGCGCTGCGTCGCAGCACGGCCGCCATCCGCTCGACCGGCCAGTCGTCCATGGCGCACATGGCCACGATCTGCTGGGCGGCCACGTCTATGGGGTTGCGCAGGTAGCGGGTGTGCTCGACCTCGCCGGCGTGCATGCGCTCCACCACCGCGGCCGCCTCCAGCAGGTCGGCACGGTGCTTGGGGAAGATCCGGCCCCGGCTCGGCTCGCCCACCCGGTGCCCGGCCCGCCCGATGCGCTGCAGCCCGGAGGCCACCGACCCGGGTGAGGCCACCTGCACCACCAGGTCCACGGCACCCATGTCGATGCCGAGCTCGAGCGTCGAGGTGGCGACCAGGCCCTTCAACTCGCCTCTCTTGAGCTCGTCCTCGATGAGCAGACGGCGCTGCCGCGAGATCGACCCATGGTGGGCCTTGACCAGTTCGACACCCTCGGCCGCACCGATACCGGCCTGTTCATCACCCAGCGGGACCGGCGGCGGCGCATCCAGAGGGCGCGCCGACGGGCTGGAGCCCGCTGTCTCGAAATGGGGTGTATCCCGCTCCTGTTCGCTGCGCTCACGGGCCGCTCGGGCCATGGCCTCGCTGGTCCGAGCCGGCTGCGCAGGGTAGGTCGGCGGACTCTCCGCTCGGCCTCTGAGCAGGGCCTCGATCGATTCGCCCACATGCTGCGGCCCGCCCGCCCCGATGGATTTCGGGTTGGTGTTGTGTGGCAGGTCCACAGGACTCGCCCCGAGATACTGCGCCTCCTGATCCTGGGCCTCCAAGTGCAGTTCGTTGAGCCGGGCCGCGAGGCGCTCGGCCAGCCGGCGGGCGTTGGCGAAGATCAGCGTGGACCGGTGGGACTGGACCAGCTCCAGCAGGCGGGGATGGATGGCAGGCCAGATGCTGCGCCGCAGCGGTCCGGCCGCGGCTCCGGCCGACGCCGGCGGCTCGACCGTCTCGCCCAGCGAGGCCATGTCGGCCACCGGGACCACCACCTCGACGTCGAGCTCTTTGCGGGCTGCGGCGTCCACCACGGTCACGGGGCGGGGAACCGCCGATCCTCCGGGCCCGGTGTCGAAGCCGCCCAGGAAGCGGGCGATCTCGTCGAGGGGTCGCTGGGTGGCGGACAGCGCGATGCGCTGCGGCGAGCGCTCGCACAGCTCCTCGAGGCGCTCCAGAGACACCATCAGATGGGTGCCCCGCTTGCTGGCGGCCACCGCATGGATCTCATCGACGATCACATGGCGCACCCCGGCGAGAGTCTCCCGGGCCCGGCTGGTCAGCATCAGGAACAGCGACTCGGGAGTAGTGATCAGGATGTGCGGAGGGTGTCGAACGAGCCGCCGGCGCTCATCGGCCGAGGTGTCGCCGGTGCGCACCCCCACCGTGGGCACATTCACTGCCGCGCCGAGCCGGTCGGCAGCCAACTGGATGCCGTGCAGCGGCGCCCTCAGGTTCTTCTCGACATCGACGGCCAGCGCCCGCAGGGGCGACACGTACAGCACCCGAGTGCCGGGGTCGCATGCGGCATGGTCGGCCGACATGAGCCGGTCGATGGCCCACAGGAACGCGGCCAGCGTCTTGCCCGTGCCGGTGGGTGCGCACACCAGGGTGTGATCCCCGGCCGCGATGGGCGGCCAGCCCTCGACCTGCGGCGCCGTCGGCGCTGCAAAAGCCGACGCGAACCAGGCCCGGGTCGGCTCGGAGAACGCAGCCAGCGGATCAGCAGACGGGTCAGCCACCACGGCGCCACCGTACCGACCGCCTACGACACCCGCCGGATCTGCCCCCTACAGTGGCTCCCCATGACTAATCCGTTCCGCTTCGGCGTCGAGATGAAGACACCGCTGCCCGGCCTGACGTGGGCACAGTCGGCGCAGAAGTTGGAGGACCTCGGCTACTCCACGTTGGTCGTGCCCGACCACTTCGATGACCAGTACGCAGTGGGCCCGGCCCTGGCCGCCGCGGCCGCGGCCACCACCACCCTGAGGCTCAGCGCCCTGGTGTACGGCAACGACTACCGCCATCCGGTGCTGGTGGCCAAGGAGGTGGCCACCCTCGACATCCTGTCCGGCGGCCGGATGGACCTGGGCCTCGGCGCGGGCTGGAAGCGCGTCGACTACGAAGAGGCCGGACTGCCCTACGACCGGCCGGGAGTGCGCATCGACCGCATGGTCGAGTCCCTGCAGATCATCAAGGGCCTGCTGGCGGAGGGCCCGGTCACCTTCGAGGGCGAGCACTACACCATCCGCGGCCTCGACGGCCTGCCCAAGCCGGTGCAGTCACCGGTTCCGGTGGTGATCGGCGGGGGCGGACGCCGGATGCTGAGCCTGGCTGCCCGCCATGCCGACATCGTGGGCGTGAACGCCAACCTGCGCTCCGGCGAGATCGGGCTCGACGCCATGAACGACGTGCTCGGCGCCGACCGATTCGACCTCAAGCTCGAATGGGTGCGCGACGCAGCCGGCGACCGATTCGACCAGCTGGAGCTCAACGTGCTGCTGGCGTCGACGCAGATCACCGGGGGCGGCCGCGCCACCACGGAAGCCCTGGAAGCAACCGCGGGGATGTTCAGCCTGCCCGGCGAGACGGTCGGCGAGGTCCCGATGCTGCTGATCGGCTCGCCGACCGAGATTGCCGACACCCTTCGCCGCCGGCGAGAGCGGTGGGGCTTCACTTACATGGTCCTGCAGGGCGACAACAGCGATCTCGCCGGTTTCGCGGCGGTGATCTCGGAGTTGGACGGGGAGTAGCCGCGAGCGGCCTCACCCGCGAATATGGTTGTGCCATGACGTCGACGCCGACCGACACGAAGCCGTACGAGTCGCCCGAATGGCACCCGGCCTTCGAGGAGTACTGCGAGACGATCTTCGAGTTGGCCGAGGACGACCTGGACGTGATCCAGGCCCGCATCGCCGACCGTCTGGAGATCTCCCGTCCCGCGGTGTCGGAGATGATCCGGCGGATGCAGGCCGAGGGCCTCGTCGAGGAGGGCAGGGGCACCATCACGCTCACCGCAAGGGGACACTCCCTGGCCGAGACGGTGGTGCGCCGACACCGCCTGGCCGAGTGCTTCCTCACCGACATCCTGGGGCTCTCGTGGGCCGAGGCCCACCAGGAGGCGGGCAAATGGGAACACATCATCTCTCCGTCGGTGGAGAAGGCCATGATCCGGGTGCTGGAGGAGCCCACCACCTGCCCCCACGGCAACCCCATACCCGGATCCGGCTACGAGGCGCCCGAGATGGTGACCCTCGACACCCTGGGGGTGGGACGGGGGTTCACCGTGCAGCGCATTCCCGAGGAGTTGGAGTTCCAGCCGGGGATGCTCGAGTTCCTGGAGGAGGCCAGGGTGACGCCGGGTTCGACGGGCAGGGTCACAGCCCGCTCCCCCGACGGCACCTTCACTCTCGACGTCGAGGGTGGCCCGGTGGGTCTGAGCGACTACGCCACCTCGCGCATCCTCGTCACCGCCACGGCCGCCGGCTGAGTAGAAACCTCCCGCGCCCACAGCCATGTCGCGCCTCGCCGCGGGTCGCGCCCGCCTTGGGCACGGGCTCGGGCCATGTGGTACTTTGATGTGATCAAACTACGAGTTCTCGGCAGAGGCCCTCGCGGGCGCGCCGAGACCGGCACCCAGGAGGGTCCACATGGCACCAAACCAGTTCTCACGACGCAGATTCATCGGGCGCACCGCCGCTGGGGCGGGATTGATCCTCGGGGGTGGACACATCCTGACAGCCTGCGGCGACGACGAGGCCGCGGCGCCCGCGACAACCACCGCCGCGCCGACAACCACCGCCGCGCCGACAGCCACCGCCGCGCCGACGACCACCGCCGCGCCGACGACCACCGCCGCGCCGACGACCACCGCGGCCCCCGAACTCGCTGAAGCGAACTTCCAGCTGAGCTGGTTCGACTCCGTACAGTTCGGCGGCTCCTACATCGCCCACCAGAGGGGCTACTACGAGCGCTTCGGCCTTGACGTATCGCTCGTGCCCGGCGGACCTGGCGTGTCCCCGGACGCCGCGGTGGCCGCGGACCAGGCCCTGGTGGGCATCTCGGCTGCGAACTTCACGGGCCAGTCCGTGGCGGACGGCGCACCGTTCAAGATCGTGGGCGTGGCCATGCAGAAGAACCCGTTCGTGATCGCCTCGCTGTCGGACAACCCGATCAACGAGCCCAAGGATCTGGAGGGCACGAAGCTCGGCATGGCCTTCAACAATCAACTCGACCTCGACGACATCAGCAAGATCGAAGTGATCACCAGCGACTACGACCCGGCACCGCTGGTCAACGGCGAGGTTGATTCGCTGCTGTGCTGGCTCACAGATCTTCCGGTGGCCATGACCGTCCAGGGAATCGACAACACCACCATGCTCTTCGCCGACTTCGGCTACGCGGTGCACAGCCAGACTCTGATATGCACTGAGGACTCGCTTGCCAACAAGCGCGACCAGGTGCTCGGGCTGCTCCGAGGCGACATCCTGGGCTGGCAGGAGTACCGGACCGACACCGATGCGGCCGCCCAGTTGACCGTCGACCTGTTCCCGGACGCCGGCTTCGACTTGGAGGCGCAGAAGCTGCAGGCATCGGAGCAGCTGAAGATCATGTTCAGCGCGGACACCGACGAGCACGGCTTCCTGTGGTTCACCGACGAGTCCGTCCAGGACAACATCCGCACCCTGGCCGCGCTCGGCGTGGACGTGACGGCAGACCTGTGGGACCGGTCCCTGCTGGAGGAGATCTACGCCGACGGCCCGGTCCTGACGTGACGGAGCGCAATCACAGTCTCAGCCGTCGAGAGTGATGGCCCGGCGGGGAGCGCCGGTAGACGTCGTCGGGGTCGGACGCACGTTCGCCCTCGGTGGCGGCGAGGTGGAAGCCCTTCGCGGGTTCGACATGCATGTCCCCGCAGGCGGCTTCAACGCGCTGATCGGACCGTCGGGGTGTGGCAAGTCCACGGCGTTGCGCCTGGTGGCCGGGTTGGACGTGCCAGACGAGGGGACCATCGACATGGACGGTGCCTCCCCCGACCAGATGCGGCGGGGTCGCCGAATCGGCGTCGCCTTCCAAGACCCGTCGCTGCTGCCGTGGCGGACGGTCTCGACGAACATCCGGCTCGCGCTGGAGCTCGTGGGCCGGCGCCACGACACCGCAGCCGTCAGCGACTTGATCGAACTGGTCGGCCTGCAGGGGTTTGAGAAGGCCCGGCCCGCGCAACTCTCGGGAGGCATGCGCCAGCGCGTCGCCATCGCTCGCTCGCTCGTTACCGAGCCCGACCTGCTACTGCTCGACGAGCCCTTCGGGGCCCTCGACGCCCTCACGCGCCAGCAGCTCAACGACGAGCTCCAGCGCATCTGGACGGCCCGCGGGACTACCACCATCCTGGTGACCCACTCGATCCCCGAAGCGGTCTACGTCGCCGACGAGGTCCTGGTCATGTCGCCCCGACCGGGCCGGGTAGTGGCCCACCACGCCATCGATTTCGAGCGGCCCCGAACCAGGGAGTTGCTTCTCACCGACGAGTTCCATGCCAAAGTGGAGGCGGTCTCAGGCAGCCTGCACCGCTCCGAGGGGCAGGTCGTTCGGCTCGAGGCAGACGACAGTTGATCGCCCCTGCCCGAACTCGCAGCACGGCCACGACCAGCCAGGCCGCCACCGGGATGGACCGGGTGCCGCCGCGGGTTCTCAGCGCGGCCGTAGGGCTGATCGTGCTCGCGCTGTGGGAGTTGCTGGCCCGAACGGTGTACGCGGGGTCGTACCGGCTGTCGCCGCCCACCGCGGTGGTGGTCGACTTCTTCGAGTTCCGCGACCTCTACCTGCGTAACCTGTGGCACTCAACGAAGACTGCGGCTTGGGGTTTCCTCTGGGGGAATCTGGCGGCAATAGCCCTGGCTGGAGTGGCGTCAATCATTCCAGTGTTGCGTCGCAGCATCGGGGCAATCGCGCTCACCATTTTCTGCCTGCCGTTCATCGCGGTGGCCCCGATCCTGCGGCTGATCACCGGTCCGGGCAACGGAACCCCGATCGCACTGTCGGCGCTGGCGGTGGTCTTCACGACTTACGTGGCCGCGCTGCTCGGCTTCGACCTGGCACCCGGGAGCGCCTTGGACGTGGTCCGCTCCTACGGCAGGGGCCGGTTCGCGGCCTTCCGCCGGGTCAGGCTCAGAGCATCGGTGCCAGCGATGATCGCCGGCCTGCAGATCGCCGCGCCGGCCGCCTTCCTGGGCGCGGTGGTAGGCGAGTTCACCGGGGCGCGCAGCGGCCTGGGGATACTCACGGTCAGGGCTCTGGGCTCGCTGAACACCGACCGCATCTGGGTGATCGCACTGCTGTCCACGATCGTCGCCACCGGCGGCTACATGGCCATCGGCGCGCTGGGCCGGTACCTGTGCCCGTGGTCCCCCGCGCTGGACCTGGGGGCCGTCCCGACACCCCGCCAGGAGCCGGGTCTGGTCAACCGGCTGGTCGCGCTGCTGGCGCCGATCCTTGTCGTGTTCGTGTTCTGGTACGCCTTCTTGTGGGTGTTCCAGATCAAGCCCTTCTTCGCCAAGACGCCCTTCGACGTGTGGGCGGAGCTGTTCACCAACGCCGACGCGGCTGAGACCCGCTCGTCGGTGTTCGGCGCTCTAGGCACCACGCTGTGGACTACTTCGCTCGGCTATGTGGCCGGACTGGTTGGCGCGATGGTGACCGCCGTGGTGTTCATCCTGGTCCCCTGGTTGGAACGATCCCTGATGCCGCTCGCCGTCGCTCTGCGGTCGATCCCCATCATCGTCACCACGCCGGTGATCATCCTGTTCGTCGGGCGGGGCCTGCTCACCACCACCGCCATCGTGGCGGTCATGTCGTTCTTCCCAACCCTGGTGAACTGTTATGCGGCCATGCGCCGCACCCCCGAGGGGATCCTCGATGTGCTCAAGTCCTACGACGCCCGGTCGGTGGCCAATGTGCGCAACGCCTACCTGCCGTCGGCGGTTCCGGCCCTTCTTGCTTCGGCCCGCATAGCGGTACCCACCTCGCTGCTCGGCGCCACGGTGGCCGAGTGGCTGGCCACCGGCGACGGGATAGGGGCGGTCATGGTCATCGCGTTCACCCGTAACGACTACAACGTGCTGTGGGTGTCGGTAGCGGTGCTGACGCTGGTGGCGGTAGTCGGATACTGGCTGGTGGCGGCAGTCGAGCTTCGTGCGCTCGAGCGCATGGCTCCGGGGGTGTCGCGATGACCGTCGCAGCCGCCAGTTCATCCGACGGCACCGGCTTGGCGCGGCCGGCTGCTCAAGCAGCGGTGCTGGCCCGCTACGACGAGCTGGGCACTCTGCTTGCGGGAATGGACGACCGGCCGCGGGCCGACCCCGGCCTGTCCGCTGAGGCCGCGCCCGTTCTGTTGCACGAGGCCCGGCTGCTGGACGCCGGACGCTTCGAGGACTGGCTGGCCGGCTGGACCGACGACGCGGTGCTGTGGTTGCCGCTGTCGGCGCCGGCGCATCCCGGCACCGATCAGTCCCTCCTGCTGGACGACAATCGCCGGCTGGCCGAGCGCGTTGAATGGCGCCGCGACCCGTCGGCGTGGGGCCAGCACCCCCCGTCGCGCACCACTCGCGTGGTCGGGAGCATCGAGGCCTGGCCCGCGCCGGGCGGCGGCCTGGTGACTCGGTCCACGCTGCTCGTCGACGAATTCCGCCACGGCCGTCACCAGGCGCTCGCCGGCTACCAGATCCACGAACTGGTCGGCGGCGACCTTGAGCGCCGCACCAAGATCCTCGTCATGCCCGCGCTGGGCACCGGCGTTCGCAATCCAAGCTTCCTGCTCTAGGGGTACCGCCGTGACCACCGTCTCCTTCGATCCGGCATCCGCCGACTTCGGCCAACTGGTGCAGCCCCACCGGGTGCACCGCCGCATCTATACCGACCCGCAGATATTCGATCTGGAGATGACCAGGGTGTTCGCCGCGTCGTGGTGCTACGTCGGCCACGAGAGCGAGATTCCCGAAGCGGGCGACTATCGCGCCACCACGCTGGGTCGCCGGCCCGTGCTGATGACCCGGGACCGCGACGGCTCAGTGAACGTCCTCCTCAACCGGTGCACGCACCGCGGCACCGTGCTGGCCGTTGAGGCCGGCGGCTGTGCCAAGCGCTTCGTGTGCCCCTACCACGGCTGGACCTTCGCACCCGACGGACAGTTGTTGGCCATCCCGTTCCCTGCCGACCACCCGGTGGAGGACTACTCGACGCTCTCGCTGGGCCGGCTCGCGACGGCCAGCTACCGGGGCTTCGTGTTCGCCACTCTCAACGCAGATCCTGAGCCACTGGAGTGCTGGCTGGGCGAGGCTCGTGACGCCTTCGACACGATCGTCGACCGCCATCCCGGTGGCAGCATCGCGGTGATGGGGTCCCCCCAACTCCTGGAGTTCGTCGGCAACTGGAAGCTCTCGTGGGACAACGCCGCCGACGGCCTGCATGCGACCTTCGCCCACGAGTCGTACAACACGCTGGGCGAGAAGGTGGACACCGAGACGGTCCTGGCCCGCGACCCAGGGTCCACGCCGATGGTGTCCAAGGCGCTGCGAAACGGCCACATGGTGGTGGACCAGCGGCCGGGCATCCCTCAAGGACCGTGGGAAACGATGCGCAAGGTGCCGTTCCGCGAGCCGATGGAGTACGCACTGGTGAACGCGGGCCATGCGGGCCTGCTCAACCTCGCCACCGGGAGCATGGTGAACCTGTCGCTGTTCCCGAACCTGCTCTTCGTGGGCAACCAGTTGCTGGTGATCGAGCCGGTGGCCGTGGACCGGACCAGGCTTCAGTTGTGGCTCACGTCCGCGCCGGACGCCCCGGGCGAGATCGATCTGCTGCGCCTGCGGGTGGACGAGGACTTCGTGAACTTCGGCACTCCCGACGACCTGGACATGTTCGAGCGGGTGCAGCGAGGCCTGTCCATCCCGGAGATGGAGTGGATCGACATGAGCCGGGGACTCCCCGATGGCAGTGTCGACGGCGACGGCAGCACGATCTACGGTCCGATCACCTCCGAAGCACCCCAGCGCCGCTATCTCGCCCACTACACGACGCTGATGACCACTCCGGCAGTGACGCGTGCCCGCTGACTCGGGTCTCGAGTCGAGCACCGAGCGCCGAGCCGCCTTCAGCGAGCGGGGCGCGGTGGTGATACCAGGCTTGCTGGACCGCGACTGGTGCGAGCGGCTGCACGCGGCCATCGGGCGCTGCCAGGCCAGCCCCAGCCAGTTCTACGGGGTGCTGTCACCACCGGGCGAGCTCAAGGTGGACAGCGACCTGTTCCGCTGGTTCGACGACAGTGACATCGCCGAGGCGACCCACTCATCGAACCTGCCCGCGCTGGGAGCGGAGTTGTGCGGAGCCGATGCCGCGGTGCTGATCGAGGACCAGTGGTTCTGCTCGGAGCCCGGAGCGATCTCGCGCAGCCCCTGGCACCAGGACCATCCCTACTACAACCTCGACCGGCCCTTCGTCACCGTCTGGGTGACCCTCGACGACGTGACCGCCGACGCCGCGCTGCGGGTGGTGGAGGGCTCCCACGCCACCGGCATCACCTACGCGCCGATCGAGTTCTCGTCATCGATCGCCACCATCGGCGGCGGCTCCGAGCTGGAGCCGGTTCCCGACGTGGACGCAGACCCCGGCAGGTTCCCGGTCACCACCTGGAATCTGCAGGCCGGCGACGCGGTGGCCATCGACTCCCGGATGCTGCACTCCACCGGCATCCGGGAGGTGGCCGACCGACCCTTCAGGCGCCTGTCGACCCGCTACGCCCACCCCGACACCCGCTATCTGGACCTCGGCGAGCAGGCCGCGGTGTTCTGGAAGAAGCTCCCCCACGGCCTGAGCACCGGCGACCCGGTGGCCGGTGAGGTCTTCCCCCTCATCCAGGCCTGACCCGCGGTCCTCGAAGCCGGATGGCGTCACCGCCCAAGAACCTCTCCAGTCGCACTATGTCGGAGTTCAACGCATGACAGACGAGGCGCAGGCACAGGTCATAGCGCGATTCGAGCAGCGACCAAGTGACGGTGCTCACCGAGGAGCTGGTCCGCGAGGACGGAGGATTCGAGGCCGACGTTCTGGCCGCGGCCAGCGCGTTGCAGGTGATGGGTCGGCAGCCCGACGCCTGTGGTGAGAGCGGCAGTGTTGATCTCTCCTCTGGCTAGCCGGGGGCGGAGACGTGGACGAAACGGGTGGTCTCGGCTCCGAGGTGGTGCCAGCGGTGGCGGGTGGCGGTGGAGTAGATCATGGTGTCGCCCGCGGCCAGGCGGTGGGTGACGATGTGGCCGTCGCCGTCGTCGAGATCCACCGCGAACATGCCCTGGGTGACGTGGATCATCTCCCGGCCCTCCGAGGCGAAGAACCCGCCGAGCTGCGATCCCGGCTCGACCACGTACTCGGCCGCGCTGAAGGGCTCCTCCAGGCCGGTGAGCTGGCGGCGGAAGGCGGTCTGGGGCGCGTCGGTGATGTCGTAGCGCTGGCCCTCGCCGGATCCGGTCACCACTACGTCGGCCGACACCGGGCCGGCCAGCAGACGCTCGGGAGTGGTCTCGAGCACCCTGGCGATGGCGAACAGCGATGTCAGGCTCGGGGCCGCGAAGCTGGTCTCCACCTGGCTAAGGAACGGGACCGACAGGCCGGTCCGGTGGGCCACCTGGCTGAGGGTGAGGCCGAGCTGGTTGCGGCGGCTTCGCACCGCCTGTCCCAGCTCATCCAGGGCGCGGGTGTCGTGGTCGCGGCGGGGCTGGGGCTGGGCGGTGGCGGCCATCGGTGCGAAGCTACTGGCGAGGCATTCTCATGAAGGCCGGTCAGCCCTCGGATCCCTCCGATGGCCCTGCGCCGGCCGCGGTGCGGCCCGACTCGTGCTCGGGGAACAGCTCGGCGTAGGTGTCGCCCTCTCGGTAGGGGTGGGCGGCCAGCTTCTCCTCGTCCACGTCCACGCCGAGGCCGGGGCCGGTGGGGGCGGTGATGTGGCCGCCGCCCAGATCGGTCAGCGCCAGGCCCGGGTTGTGGCCGATGTCGGTGATCATCGGCTGGTGGGGGTCGATGTCGTACTCGCACAGCCGCACCCGGGCCGCGGTGGCCCAGTGGAGGTTGGCGGCCAGCCCCACCACCGTGGGCCCGCCCACATGGGGGATGACCTCGATGGAGGACCGGGCCGCGATGTCGACGATCTCCAGGCAGCTCAGAATCCCGCCGGTGAGGGAGGCGTCGGGCTCGAACACCCGGGCCGCGTCGCGCCGGGCCAGCTCGGCGTACATGCGGGGCGAGTAGACCCGCTCCCCCACCGCCACCCGTATCGGCGAGTTGCGCTGGAGCCGCTCCAGGCCCTCGATCTGGTACTGGGGCACCGGCTCCTCGAAGAAGTGGATGCCGTATCCGGCGATGCGGCGGCACAGCTCGATGGCCGAGTCGGGATCGTGGAACCAGTACGAGTCGACGCCCATCAAGATGTCGGGGCCGACGTGCTCCCGCACCGTGGCCACGGCCTCGGCGTCGCCGTCGATGGTCCGGCCCAGCCGCACCTTCACGCCCTTGAAGCCGAGGTCCATGCACTGGTCGAAGTAGTGGGCGTGCCACACCGCACTCTCCTCGAACATGGTCGTGCCGGTGCCGTACAGCGGGATCGGATAGGCGCTGCCGCCCAGCAGCCGGTGCACCGGGGCGTTCAGGGTCTTGCCGAGGATGTCCCACAGGGCGATCTCGATCGCGCCGATGGTCTGGCTGGAGAGGCCCTCCCAGCCCAGGTAGCCGTCGAGGGCCACCCGCAGGTCGGCCACCCGGTCGCGGATGGCCAGCGGGTCGCGTCCCTCAAGGTGCCGGGCGCACACATCGTCCACCGCGGCCCGGAACACCGTCGGGTACGAGTGGCCCCAGTTGGTGGACGACTCGCCCCAGCCGACGGTGCCGTCGTCGGTCTCGACGCGCACCAGTGCGAAGCTGCGCTCCATGTCGGGGTCGATCTTGCGGTAGCCGGCGAGCACGGCCCGCACGCTCTCGATTCTCATGGGGTGCCCTCAGTCGTGTCGTCGCTCTCGATCCTCATGTTCACGGCTCCATTCCTGGCAGTTCCAGCCACAGGTCGTCGGGCACCGGGGCGCGCAGGTCAGCCAGATTCCCGTCCACCTCGGCCGGCGCGGCCATCCCGACGATCACGGAGGTGACGGCGGGGTTGGCGAGCGGGAAGTTCACCGCCGCAGCGCGCAAGGTCACGCCGTGGCGCCGGCACACCGCGTCGATGGCGGCCGCCCGATCAAGCGTCTCGTCCGACGCGGGGCCGTAGTCGTACCAGGAGCCGGCCCGGGGCCGGGCCAGGACCCCACTGTTGAACACACCCGCGGCCAGATAGGCGACCCCGCGGTCCGCGCAGGTGTCGATCAGGTCCGCGGCGGACCGGTCGAGCAGCGTGTAGCGGCCCGCCACCAGCATGCAGTCGAGGTCGGCTCGCTCCAGGAAAGCGGCCGCGGTGCCCACCGAGTTGGTGCCCAACGACACTGCACCGATCACGCCTTCATCCCTCAGCGCCACCAGGGCCGGGTACGTACCCGCCAACGCCTCCTGGATATGGTCGTCGGGATCATGGATGTGCACGATGTCGACCCGGTCCACCCCGAGGCGCTCCAGGCTCGACTCCAGAGACTGTCGGGCCGCGTCGTAGCCGAAATCGAAGTGGGCATCGACCGACCCGTCGGGCTGAACGGCCAGGAGCCGGCCCGCCTTGGTGGCGATGACCGGTCGCTCGCCGCCCGCTCCGGCCAGGGCCCGCCCCAGGCGGCGCTCGGCCTCCCCCAGCCCGTAGAAGGGGGCGGTGTCGAAGAACCCGATGCCGAGCTCGAGAGCCCGGACTGCGGTCCGCACCGCGGTGCCGGCGTCGTTTCCCCAGAAGATCGAAGCCAGCGGGGCCGTCCCCAGCGCCAGACGTCGGACCCGGAGCCCGGTCCGAGGGAGCGCGGCTTCGTCCAAGGGATCTCGCATCAGCGTGTTTGATCCTATCAAAGTCTTGTGATTGTCTTCAGGGCGTGACACGGGTCAAGCCCACCGTCGCCGACCTCATCGCCGGCAAGGGAAAGCGCCAGCTCTCCGACATCTTCGTGCTGTCCCTCGAGGAGGTCCGGGCGATTGAGGAGGCCGGCCTCGACATGATGTGCCTGCCCGATGAGACCATGAGTCGCGAGGTGCGTGAGGCCGCCCCCACCACCTTCATCATCGCGGCGCTGGCCTACGGGGTGCACGCCACCACCGACGAGTACCTGCGGATGGGCTTCGCCATGTACCGCCTCGGCGCCGACGCGGTGTACTGCGCGGCCGGTCTGGACACCGTGGCCCGGCTCGCGGCCGAGGGGCTGGCGGTCGTGGGCCACATCGGGTTCATCCCCACCCACAGGACCTGGTACGGCGGCTACCGGGCCACCGGCAAGACGGCCGAGAGCGCCCTCAGGGTGTGGCGCCAGGCCCGGGCCCTGGAGGACGCCGGGGCGTTCGCGGCGGAGATCGAGCTCGTGCCCGAGCCCGTGGCGGCAGCCATCTCCCAGCGGTCCTCTCTGTTCTTGATCTCGATGGGATCGGGCGCAGGATGCGACGCCCAGTACCTGTTCAGCATGGACATCCTGGGCACCAACACCGGGCACTACCCGCGGCACTCCAAGAAGTACCGCGACTTCCGAGCCACCTACGAGCGCCTCCACGCCGAACGAGTGGCGGCCTACGGCGAGTACCGGGCCGACGTGAAGTCTGGGGCCTACCCTGCCGACGAGCACAAGTTGCAGATCGACGAGGCCGAACTGGCCGAGTTCCTCGGGGCGCTCGACAGCGGCGAAGATGACGGCAGCGACGACGGCACGAAATCGATCGGAGGAGTGCCATGGACGGAGATAGCCAAGCCGCAGCGCTAGGCACCGACGCGACGGCCGGGCCGGTGGAGATGCTGGTCGAGGGCACGGTGGTGACCATGGACGCCGAGCGGCGGGTCATCGCCGACGGCGCAGTGGCCGTGGCCGGCGATCGCATCGCCGAGGTGGGGGACGCGGCCGAGCTGCGGGCCCGCTATCCCGATGCCCGCCGGCTCGGCGGCGCGAGACGCTACGTGATCCCGGGGCTGATCGACTGCCACAACCACATCGCCCAGGCCCTGTGCCGCGAGAGCACGGTGGAGGACTTCCCCAACATCTACCGCATCTACATCCCGGCCGAGGCCATCCAGAGCCCCGACGACGTGCGGGTGAGCGCCCGGGTGGCCTTCGCCCAGCTGCTGCGGGCCGGGGTCACCACCATGACCGAGACCACCTGCACGGTCGCCCACGAGGAGCCCATCGCCGAGACCGTGATGGAGACCGGCATCCGCTGCGCCCTGGCCCGGGGCATGTGGGACCGGGAGTCCCGGCTGGCCGGAAACTACGAGCAGATCACCGAGAAGTCGTGGTGCCGCGACGACCCGGCCGCCCTGGCCGACGATCTGGCCTACACAAAGGAGTTCTTCGCCAAGTGGTTCGAGCGGGGTCAGGGGCGGCTGCGCCCCTGGGTCCACAACCTGGGCGTGCCGTCGTGCTCGGACGAGCGCTACCTGGCCACCGACGAGATGGTCCAGGAGTGGGGCACGGGCATCATGACCCACATCAACCGCGACCGCGAGGAGATCGAGCTGAGCGTGTCTCTGTTCGGTCACCGCCCGCTGGAGCACCTGGCCTCCATCGGAGCCCTGACCGAGCGGCTGGTGGCCATCCACGCCATGTTGACCAGCGACCGCGAGATCGACCTGATGGCCGCGGCCGGGGCCAAGCTGGCCCACGCCCCGGTGGTGTGCACCGACATCATGTCGGCGGTCACCCGGGTGCCGCTGATGCGGGCCCGGGGCATCACCGTCGGGCTGGGCTGCGACACCATCATCAACGACGTCCTCAAGCTGATGCGGATCGCCCACATCATGCACAACCAGGCGGCCATGCCACTGTTCGACCCCTACGGGTTCTCCTGCAACGACGCCTTCGAGATGGGCACCATCGACGCGGCGAGACTGCTGCTGTGGGACGACGAGATCGGGTCGCTGGAGGCGGGCAAGGCGGCCGACATCTGCGTGATCGACGCCAACAACGTTCGGCTCACCCCCTCGACGGACCCGGTGGCCACCCTGGTGCGCTACGGCGTGGGCACCGACGCGGAGTCCACCATCGTGGCCGGCGAGCTGGTGATGCACGAGGGCCGGCTGCTGACCATCGACGAGGAGGAGCTGCTCGACGAGGCCGAGGCGCTGGGCGCCCGCATGATCGCCGAGATGGCCCCCCGCCGCTACGTGCAGCTCGGCACCAACGTCAACTACCTGTGAGACGCACAAAGTGATGGGTCAGCCATGATCACCTCTGGAATCCTGGTGCGGCGGGCCACGATCCTCGACGCCGAGGGCCCGTTGCAGGTCGCGGACATCAGAGCCGAAGGGGGCACCATCACAGCGGTGGGCCCCGGCCTGCGTCCCGGATCGGCCAGAGTGATCGAAGCCGACGAGATGGTGGCCATGCCGGGCCTGATCAACGCCCACACCCACTCGACCCAGAACCTCGACCGGGGAACGACCCCCAACCTGCCGCTTGACCTGTGGCTGATGTGGGCGGTGCTCGGGAAGTGCCCCATCACCGCGGACGACCGCTACACGCTGGCCATGGCCGGTGCACTGGAGATGCTCGAATCGGGCTGCACCGCAGTGCTCGACCACGGCTGGGTTCCGCCGTGGGACTTCGAGGACTACTCCGAGGCCGTCATGAGCGCCTACGCCGACGCCGGAATGCGGGCCGGGCTGGCCCCCATGATCGGTGATCTCGACATCTTCGACACGATGTCGTTCGCAGGCGCCTCCCAGCCGAAGCCGGAGCCGCTCGGCGACCCGTTCGACCCGCAGGGGCTGGTCGAGTCCATGACCGGGTTCTTCGACCGCTGGCAGGACGCCCACTCCCGGCTCACCCCGATGGTGGGGCCCTCGGCCCCTCAGCGCTGCAGCCACGAGCTGATGGACGGTCTGGCCCGCCTGGCCCGCGAGCGCGGCGCGGGGTTCCACACCCACGTGCTCGAGACCAGGACCCAGATCGCCGCCAACCTAGAGCGCTACGGGCGGTCCAGCGTGTCGTACCTGGAGGACCTGGGGGTGCTCCAGGCGGGGGCGAGCCTGGCCCATTGCGTGTGGATGGACCCCGACGAGTACTCCACGGTTCGCCGCTGCGGCGCGACGATCGTGCACAACCCGGTGTCGAACCTGCGATGCGGGTCCGGGATCCTGCCGGTGGCCGACCTGCTCGAGGGCGGAACCAGTGTGGCGCTGGGCGCCGACGGCGCGGCCTCCAACGACAACCAGAACATGTTCGAGGCCATGAAGTTCGCCACGCTCCTGCAGACCCTGCACGGATCCCACCTGCGCTGGCCGCAAGCCCCCGCGATCTGGAAGATGTGCCTTCAGGGCGGGGCCGCCGCGCTGGGCCAGCCGCTGGGCTCGCTGCAACCGGGAAGCGCAGCCGACATCGTGCTTCTGGACACCGAGCGCCATGTGCCGGTGCACGCCGAGGGCTTGGTGACGAGTCTTGTCCTGGCCGAGCACGGAGAGTCGGTGCACACCGTGATCGTCGACGGCGAAATGGTGGTGTCCGAGGGCCGATCAACCCGCGTCGACACCGATGCCATGGCCGCAAGGTCCCGCGACCTGCAGCGGCGTCTCCACGAGAACCTGCCCGAGCGCCAGGCCTTCTACGACCGCTACGTCGACGTGCTGACGGAGATCCACGACTACGAGATGGCCCGACCGGCCCCCGTGGAGCGCCTGGCCCGGATCACGCCGGCGTTCGGGGCCACCGACTAGACCGGGCGCAGAGAGGGGGACACGACAATGGGCGCTTCCGCCGACTCATCCTGGGACACCACCTGGATCGACAACGAGCACCCGGCGCTGCGGCGCTGCTGGCATCCGGTGGCCCGCAGCGCGGACATCGCTGACGACCGGCCCGTGGCGGTGGACCTGCTGGGCGAGCGCTGGTGCCTGGTGCGCCTGGGCGACGAGTTGGCCGCGCTGCGGGATCCCTGCCCCCACCGTTACTCGCCGCTGAGCGCGGGAACCATCGTCGGCGACACGCTGCGGTGCGCCTACCACGGCCTCCGGTTCGCGGCCGACGGGACCTGCGTCGAGATACCGGCGGTCGATCCCAGCCTGCCCATCCCGGCCCGGGCCTGCGCCACTGCGGCGGCGGGGGTGTCGGAGTCGCTGGACCTGGTGTGGCTGGCGCCCGAGGATCCCATCGCGCCGCTGCCGGAGGTCCCCGAGCACCACGACCCCAGCTTCGTCACCTGCCCGCTGCCCCCGTCGGACTGGAACGCGGGGGCGGCCCAGATGGCCGACAACTTCCTGGACCTGGGCCATCTGCCCTTCGTGCATCTGGGCACGTTCGGCGACCCGGACGACAAGCTGGTGCGGGACTACAAGATGGAACGCGACGGCTGGCGCTTCACCGCCCACCACCGCCACTTCACCAAGGCCCTGGACGACTCGATGGGCGCCGACGGCGAATACAAGGTGGTCGAGCGGGAGCTGCTGTTCGTGTTCACCGCCCCGCACCACGTGTACCTGCGCATCGGCTACCCGGAAGAGGGCATGGTGCTGACCATCAGCTTCTGCCACCAGCCCGTCGACGCGGCCACCACCCGGCTCTACTGCACCGACTACCGCAACGACATACCCGACGAGCCCGGCGCCATCGCCGACACGGTGGCCTTCCAGCAGGCGGTGGCGGCCGAGGACAGTGCCTTGCTGCAGCGCATCGGCACCAAGGCGGTGCCCCTGGTCCCGGCGCTCGAGTACCACTCCAAGGCCGACCGCATCACCCTGGAGATGCGCCGCATGCTGGCCGACCTGGTGGCCGAGGCCGGCGCCGAGGTCTCCGGCTAGGAGGGACGGGGGAAGGCCACGGTGCGTTCCCCGCTGTGGCAGATGTCGACACTCGACCCGATAGCGAACCGGGGAGCGCCGGTCGCCCGGCAGCGCAACAGGCCGCCACCAGCCTCGCGGATGTAGTAAAGGGTGTCGTGGCCGAAGAACTCGATGTGGTCGACGGTGCCTGATCTGCCCTCGGTCAGCGCGAGCTCCTCGGGCCGCAACAGCACGTCTACTTCGCCGTGGAGCGGCGACTGGAGCTTCATGGGCCCCATCGGCGTGTAGGCGATGTCGCCCTCGGCCCGGCCGGCAACGGTGTTGGCCTCGCCCACGAAGCCGGCCAGCCAACGATCGGTGGGCCGCTCGTAGAGGACCGCGGGCGAGGCCTGCTGGATGACGGCGCCGTCGCGCATCACGGCCACCTCGTCGCCGAGCACGAAGGCCTCGTCCTGGTCGTGGGTGACGAACACGCAGGTGACCTCGAGCTCCCGCAGCAGGGCGGCCACCTCGGCGCGGACCTCCACCCTCAGGGTGGTGTCGAGGCTCGAGAAGGGTTCGTCGAGCAGCAGCACCGACGGCTGGGGGGCCAGGGCCCGGGCCAGGGCCACCCGCTGCTGCTGGCCTCCCGACAGGGAGCCGGGCAGCCGGTCGGCCAGCTCCGCGATCCCCACCATGTGCAGGAGGTCGCGCACTCGGCCCGACGCCGGCCGGGGCAGGACCCGGCTGCGGGGCCGCTCCGAGCGGGGCAGGCCGAAGGCCACGTTGGCGGCCACGGTCAGGTGGGGGAACAGCGACCAGTCCTGGAACACCATGCCCACGCCGCGCTTGTCGGCAGCCACATGAACCGTCTGAGCAGAGGTCCCGTTCCGGTACGCTCCCGGGCCCGCTGCGCCGCTGCGCTCCGCGGGCCCGGCCATCAGCGTGCCGCCCAGCACGACCCGGCCCGAGTCCAGCCGCTGCAGCCCGGCCAGCACCCTCAGCAGGGTGGTCTTACCGCATCCGCTCGGACCGAGAATGGCCAGCGTCCGGCCCGGCTCTGCCGAGATCGAGGCGCTGCGCAAGACCGGCGACCCGCCCAAGGCGACGCAGGCCGCGTCCACAAGGATGCCGCGGCCTCTCGGAGCCGCCGAACCCACCGGCTCCGCCGGGGCGGAGGGGGCCGCCAAAGCGACCGGCGCCGGAGCGCTATCAAGCATGCCTCATACCCTAATGCCGGTATCCCTCACCGCGTCAACCCCAGTAGTCCTGACGCCTCAGGCTTCAGGGAGCCTCACTATGGGATGGCGCGGTGTGCTCAGGCCGCGGCGTAGGGCTGGACCAGCACGTCGGGCAGTGGCTCGGTGTGCACCACGGTCACCCTCCGTGTGGCCCGGGTGAGGGCCACATAGAGCGAACGGATGCCCTGGCACTCCTCGGCCACTATCCGAGCCGGCTCCACCACCACTGCAGCATCGACCTCCAGGCCCTTGACCAGTCGCACCGGCACCAGCGTCACCTGCTGCTCGAGGCCGGACCGGCCGGGACCGCCGAAGACGACGGAGCGGTCCTTCAACCCGACCCGGAGGGGCTCATGGAGCGAGTCGGGCACGATCACGGCCACGTTGCCCTCACCGACCTCGGCCTGCTCCTCGGCGACCACCTGGGCCAGAGCCTCGCCCAGGGCAGCCAAGTCATGGCTGGAGGGACGGCCCATCGCCGGTTCGCTCCTCGCAGCCGCGGCGCCGCACGCCACTGTGCGGGGCTCGTCTCCAACGGTCCGCACCGTGGAGGGGGGCATCGCTCCGGGCGCAGCGTAGGGAAGCACCCGGTTGGCCAGCGCCATGGCCGGCGCGGGGATCCGGTAGCCGAGAGTGAGCTCCACCCGCCGGGCGGGGCGGCGGTCGGGCAGGCCCTCCAGGACCGACTCCCAGCCGTCGTGGGCCCAGGATCCAGTGGCCTGCGCGATGTCTCCCACCACCGTCATCGAGCCGTTGAGGCTGCGGCGGGCGATCATTCGAAGCTCCATGGGCGACAGATCCTGAGCCTCGTCCACCACGATGTGGCCGTAGGTCAAGACCGCGTCCTCCTCCCGGTGCCCGGGCCGGTATCCCAGCAGCGCCCGGGCCTCGTCCAGCACCGGCACGTCCTGGAACGACCATGTCACGTCGGAGGCGTGCCGGGCCCGGGGCCGGTGCAGCAGACCTGTCTCGTCGTCGCCGAGCCGGCCGCCGGCCGCGGAGCGCAACAGCGCCTTCGACCCGTACAGGTCGTTCACCAGATGGGCCGGCGTGAGCACCGGCCACATCCACTCCAGCGCCTCACGCACCTCGATCTGATCCGAGAGGCTGTCGCGAACCTGGGCCGGATCGACACTCTGGCGCGCACTGGCAGCCAGAGTGGTGAAGAACGCCTCCTCCACCAGCCTGCGCCCGGCGTTGTGCTTGCGGATCCTCCGGGCCGCGTCGGCGACGATCTCGGCCGACTGCTCCACAGTGATCTTCAGCCGTTGCAGCTCGTAGCCGACGGTCAGGTCGTCTCGCAACCGGCGGCGGCGGTCGCGCACGGCCCGGCGCACCACTCCGGCCATGCGAGGATCGCCCTTGATCCGGCCGACGGCTTCGTTGTCGAGGCCCGCGACCCGCACCGCGGGGCTGAGCAGGTCAGCCAGCACGGCCTGCTCAACGCCGGCCTCCCCCAGCGACGGCAGCACCTGCTCGATGTAGGCGAGGAAGAGGGGGTTCGGCCCGACCACCAGCACTCCCTGGCTCTCCAGCGGGAACCGATGCGTGTACAGCAGGTAGGCGGCGCGGTGCAGAGCCACCACGGTCTTGCCGGTGCCGGGACCTCCCTGCACCACCAGAACGCCCGGCATGTCGGCGCGGATCACCCTGTCCTGCTCACCCTGGATGGTGGCCACGATGTCGCCGAGGCGGCCGGTGCGGGCCGCGTCCAGCGAGGCGATCAGAGCGCTCGAGACCGTCCGCCCGTCGAGACGGCCGTCACCCGGCGGTCCGGCAACGCCGTCGAAGTCCCGGTCGGCGAGGTCGAGGCCGATTGCGGCCTTGTCGCCGAAGAACTCGTCCTCGATTCCCAGAAGGGTGCTGCCCCGGGAGGCGAAGTGCCGGCGACGCTCCAGGCCGAGCGGCTCGCGGCCGGTGGCGCGGTAGAAGGGCTCGGCCACCGGCGCTCGCCAGTCCACGAGGATCGGGTCGTGATCGGCGTCCCACAGACCCACCCGACCGATGTAGAACCGCTCACCCGTTCCCGCCGGGTCGATGCGACCGAACACGAGCGACCGGTCCCCGATGTTGAGCTTGGTCAGGCGGGCGAGGGTGGCCTCCAGCATGGCTTCGCGCTCGAATCGGGCCTGCGTGGTGCCGCCCCGGCCGGTGCGGAACACCGACGTGGCCATGGCGGCCCGCTCCCGGGCCGTGTCCAGGCAAGCATGGGCCAGATCGAAGTAGGCCTGCTCGGCTTCTAGATCAGGATGGCGGCTGGTCAAGGCTGAACCCGGCGGGGTTTGGATGCCGGGTCCGCCAAAGAACGGCGGGCCGCTCCGAGACGGATCCGGCATTCGGGGGAACTGTTGATTCTATCGCCGGGAGAAGCCGAGCGGAGGACGGTGCCACCTAGCGGCGGAGCCCCTTATCGTGGGCTGCATGGACTCGAGCGAACCGGCGCAACCCGGCGGGGCCACCGGCGCCGAAGCCGCGAACGAGGCCGACGCCCCCGGTCCCTCCGGAGGGGGATCCGGCGATCAGCTCTCGGTGGGGCTGGTGTTCAGCGCCGGGGGCGCCGCGGCCGAGGCCTGGCACGCGGGCGTGGTTCGTGCACTGCATGAGGTCACGGGCTGGGACGCCCGCAGCGCGGACCTGATCCTGGGTACCTCGGCCGGAGCCATCACCGGACTCTGCCTGCGGGCCGGCATCCCGCCGGCGGACCTCTACGCCCACCGGCGCGGCGAGCCCGTCAGCGACGAGGGGCAAGCCATCATCGATCGGGTAGTGACCCCCTACAGCGAGGGCCGAAGCGATCGCGACTGGAGCGAGCAGGGACCGCAGTCGCCGACGCTGGTGGCGAGATCCCTGTGGCCCCCGTGGCAGGCCCGGCCCCTGCATGCTGCCGTGGGAATGCTGCCAAGAGGCACCCGAACCACCGAGGCCCTCCAGCAACGCATGGCGGAACTGCATCCGGAGCCGTGGCCCGAGGCCCGTTTCTGGGTCCCGGCCGTGCGGCTGTCGGACGGCGAGCGTGTGGTCTTCGGCCGCGACGACCTTCAGGCCACCGCAGCGGAGGCGGTGCGGGCCAGTTGTGCAGTGCCGGTGCTGTTCGAGCCGGTCACCGTGGACGGGCAGCGATACATCGACGGTGGCCTGCACTCGTACACCAACGCCGACCTGATGGGACCGCCCTCCTTCGACCTGGTCGTCGTGTCGTCACCGATGAGCGGCACAGCGGGTTGGTCGGCGGTCCGCGGCTCCCTGTCGGAGGCCTGGACCAGCGCCCGAACCGGTGTCGGCCTGGGCGATTCCCGGCCCCAGGACGCCGATCGGGCCTGGTGGTCGGAGGCACTGGAACTGGCGTGGGACGACGGGCGGGCCATGCGGGCGGCACGCCGGCAGTGGGTCGATGACAAGCTGCGCGAGGAGCTGGAAGGGCTGCGCCGCCGAGGCATCGCCGTGCTGGTGGTGGAACCCGATGCCGACGGCGTGGAACTGGTGGACACGGGAAGCGGCGAGGATGTCGACCGCACCGGCCACGGCTCCGAGAAGCCTGACCGCAGCGATCCCATGTGGGTCTGGCGAGCAGAGATGGCCGCGGCCGCAGACCAGGCTGCCCGTCGCATCCTCACGGACCGCGACAACCGGCGGCCGGCCGGACTGCTGCGCCGGGCCGCGGGCTGACCGGCCCCTCGGCGCCGACTTGACGCAGTGAGCAGCAGCCGTTTCGACGACAGCGACTTCGTGCGGGCCTGCCGTCGCCAGCCCCATGAGCGGGTCCCGGTGTGGTTCATGCGCCAGGCCGGCCGGTCCCTTCCCGAGTACCGGGCCGTGCGGGGCACCGGTTCGATACTCGACGCCATCGCCGACCCCGACCGGGCGGCAGAGATCACCCTGCAGCCGGTGCGCCGCTACGGAGTGGACGCGGCCATCCTGTTCAGCGACATCGTCGTGCCGGCCCATGCCGTCGGCTTCGGTGTCGATGTCGTGCCGGGCACAGGGCCGGTCGTTGAGCGTCCCTTCGCGGCCCGCGGCGACCTCGACCGCCTGCGCCCCCTCGATCCCGGCTCCGACACGCCGTATGTCATCGAGACCGTCCGCCGCGCCGTCGAGATGCTGGATGTGCCTCTCATCGGGTTCGCGGGGGCCCCGTTCACGGTGGCGTCGTACCTGGTGGAGGGAGGCCCGTCGCGCCACCATGAGCGGACCAAGTCCCTCATGGTCGGCGACGAGGCGCTGTGGCATGAGCTCATGGACCGCCTTGCCGACCTTGCCATCGCCTCGCTGCTGGCTCAGGTGGAGGCGGGAGCGGCCGCGGTGCAGCTCTTCGACAGTTGGGCGGGAGCATTGTCGCCCGATCAGTACCGGCGGGGTGTCGCCCCGCACTCCGCCCGGGTGCTGGAAGCAGCGGGCGAGACCGGGGTCCCGCGGATCCATTTCGGGGTCGGCACCGGCGAGATTCTCGACCAGATGGCCGACTGCGGCGCCGAGGTGGTGGGGGTGGACTTCCGCGTGCCCATCGACGCGGCCCGGCAACGGGTCGGCCCGGGCCGGGCGCTGCAGGGAAACCTGGACCCCGCGGTGGTGCTGGCCTCCGAGTCGGCGGCCTGTGACGCGGCCCGCGCCGTGCTGGCCTCCAACGGCGGGCATCCCGGCTTCATCTTCAACCTGGGCCATGGAGTCCTGCCCGGCAGCGATCCCGATGTGCTGGCCCGCGTGGTGCAGGTGGTGCACGACGAGGGCCGAGTGCGGTGCGAGTGACCGGCCGGGTGGCCGTCGTCGGCGCGGGCATCTCCGGGCTGGCCGCGGCGTACGAACTCCGGCACGCCGGAATCGAGGTGGTCGTGCTAGAGGCCGGCGACCGGCCCGGAGGGAAGATCGACAGTGCGCAGGTCGGCTGCCTGACGGTCGACGTGGGACCCGACGGCTTCGTGGCCCGCGACCCTGCCGCCGCCGAGCTGTGCCGCCGGCTCGGGCTCGGCCCTGACCTGGTCGAGCCCGCCTCGAGCGGAGCCTTCGTGTGGGTGGACGGGTGGCTGCGGCCGCTTCCGGCCCGTTCCGTGCTCGGACTCCCGTGGACGGCCGACGCGGTGAGGGGCACCGGCATCGTCTCCGAGGGCGGCGCAGACGCGCTCGCCCGCGGCCTGGCCCAGGACGCCGACCCGCTGCCCGACGACGCTTCGGTGGGCGAGGCACTGCGTCCACGCGTCGGCGACGAAGTGTTCGAGCGCCTCATCGATCCCCTGCTGGGCGGCATCAACGCCGGATCGGCCGACGAGATGAGCATCGAGGCTTGTGCGCCGCCCCTGTACGAGGCTGCCCGCCGGGGAGGCCCGCTCGGCCCGGCCCTCCGACAGGTCGCCGCCCGGCAGGGCCGGGACCGCGATCCAGAGGCGCCGGGGCCGGTGTTCCGGAGCGTGCACGGCGGCGTGACCCGCATAGTCGACGCCCTCGCCGCCGAACTGGGCGACGCGGTGAGGTCGTCCACCCCGGTGCAGTCGGTGGGTACGGCGACATCCCGCGGCGACCGCCGATGGAGGGTGGCGACATCGAACGGTTCCCTCGACGCCGACGGGGTGATCCTGGCCTGCCCCGCCTGGGAGTCGGCTCGCCTGCTCGAGCCCCTCGTGCCCGACGCGGCCGGGATCCTCGCCGAGATCGAGTACTCCGACGTCGTGCTGGCCGCGTTCGTGCTGCCCCACGACCGTCTGGCCCGCCCCCTCGACGGCAGCGGCTTCCTGGTTCCCCGCGGCCAGGGGCTGCTCACCACCGCATGCTCCTGGGCCTCCGCCAAGTGGCGCCACTACGACCATGAGGGTCTGGCTGTGCTGCGGGTCTCGGCCGGGCGGACCGACGACCGGCGCTGGCTGGACCTCAGCGGAGACGAGCTGGTAGCCGCCCTCGCGGCCGAGCTCGCCGAGACCGGGATGCTCTCACCCAGCGACGCAGCCCAGGGCCGCTTCGAGGCCCGGATCACGCCCTGGCTCCGATCCCTGCCGCAGTACCGGCCCGGCCATCTCCGGCGTGTCGCCGCGGTGGACGCCTGCCTGGCCAGCGAGGCGCCGGGACTCGCCGCCGCCGGTGCGGCCTTCCGGGGCGTGGGCCTGCCGGCTTGCATCCGCGGCGCGCGAGAGGCGGCAACCGCAGTGGCGAGGGCTGTGCTGTGCTAGACGAACCGTTCGTGGATCCGAACACCCCCAGCGACTCCGGTCGGTCCGAGCCCGTAATGGCGCCGCTCGTCGCCCCCGACACCGGCCCGGCCCGGGAGTGGGCCGAGGCCAGCCCGCCCCTCGTCACCGTCCATCCCGACGACCTGCCCGAGGGCGACAGCCACCTCAGCGTGACGCGCACCTTCTGTTTCGCCGACCTCTGCGGCTTCACCGGGTACACCCGTTCCCACGGGCCCCACGAGGCGGTGGCGATGCTCGGAGAGTTTCGCAGGGTCACCCGGAGCGTGGCCGCCAAACGAGGGGTGCGGGTGGCGAAATGGCTGGGCGACGGCGCCATGCTGGTGTCCACGAGCGCCGCGGCCGCGCTGTCCCTCGGCGCCCACCTCATCCACTATTTCGCCAGCAGGGGCGTGCAGATCCGGGTGGGCGCGGCCACCGGCCAGGCCCTGCTCTTCGAGGGCGACGACTACGTGGGCGAGCCCGTGAACCTGGCCGCCAAACTATGCGCCGCCGCTCCGCCGGGCGAGATGTACACCGTCACCGACCAGCTGGAGTTGCCCGACTGGGTGGCCTGCATCGGCGATGTCACGGTGCAGATCCGGGGCGTCGGGCCGGTGGAGGGCGTGCACCGGCTCCTGCCCCTCGGGCTCGCCGATGAGCGCGGGAGCGACGTGGACAGGCTCAACGACGAACTCGACCAGCTCAGCGACGACTCGGCAGCGACCTCAACGAACTCAGCCAGGAGCTCGACGAGTTCGGGTCGGGTGGCTCGAGCCATCAGTGACGGCTGAGTGACCCAACCCGCTCGGCCCCTTGGCCTGGGAAGGCCCTGGATCCGCTCCATCGTGGCCGGGCTGCTGCTGGCCGCCTCGCTGCCGCCCTGGGGCTTCTGGCCCCTGGCAATCGGTGGGATGGCGCTCTGGGTCGAGCTGCTGACCGAGGGCGGCTACTGGCGCCGGGCGGGGCTCTCGGCGCTGGTGAGTGTCAGTTGGCTGGGTCCGGCGACGGTCTGGATGGCGGACCTGACGCTGGTCGGCTGGCCGCTGGCGCTGATCGGATTCGCGGCGATGCACGCCGTGGCCGGCGCGCTCGTGCCGCCCGACCACCGGCGCTGGGCCGCCTTCCCGGCTGCGTTCGCGCTCGCCGAACTGCTGAGATGGACCTGGCCCTTCGGCGGGGTGCCGCTGGCAACGATGGCCATGGCGCAGGTGTCCGGCCCGCTCGGACCGGCGGCCCGGATCGGCGGCCCGCTGTTGCTGACCGCGCTCACCGCGGTGGGCGGGGTCACGGTGGCCGCCATCCTGGCCGCCCGCCTCCGGCCGGCTGCGGTGGGCGCAGCCTTGGTGGCCGCGGCCTGGGTCGCGGCCATCGTCGCTCCCGGCTCACAGCCCATCGATGTCGACGGCACACCCGACGACGACGCCGGAATCACCGTCGCCGCGGTGCAGGGCGGTGGTCCCCAGAACACCAGAGCCGACGTGTGCGAGCAGCGGGCGGTGTTCGAGCGCCACCTCAACACCACGATCCAGCAGGTGTCCACTCCGGTGGATCTGGTGGTGTGGCCCGAGGACGTGGTCCATCCCAGCCCGGACACGGCCATCACGCCGGCGCGCTGCGACCAGCCGCTGCTCACCGACAGCGAGGCCCGGGCCGCGCTGTCGGACCTGGCCCGCGACCTCGACACGGTGCTCATCGTCGGCTTCTTCGAACGCACCGCCGACCGCGAGGCCAATCGCAACTACGCGGCCGCCTACAACTCCTCAGGAGTGCCGGTCGACACCTACGACAAGGTCCAGCTCGTGCCCTTCGGCGAGTACGTGCCGCTGCGCTCCAGCGCCGAGCGCTTCAGCGACGAGCTGCCGCCGCGGGACGTCAGGCCGGGACCCGCCGACGAGCCCGCCGTCCTCGACACGCCGCTGGGACCGCTAGGCGTGGCCATTTCCTGGGAGATCTTCTTCGACCACCGGGCCCGCAGCGCCGTCGGCGGCGGCGACGGCCGGGTGCTTCTAAACCCCACCAACGGCTCCAGCTACTGGCTGACGGTGGTCCAGACCCAGCAGATCGCGTCCAGCCGCCTGAGGGCCATCGAGACCGATCGATGGGTGGTCCAGGCCGCGCCCACCGGGTTCTCCGCGGTGATCACGCCGGAGGGCGACGTGATCGAGCGAACCGGGATCTCCGAGAGCAGAGTGATCCAGACGACGGTTGAGCTGCGCCAGGGCGATACGCTCGCGGTCCGGTTGGGGGCATGGCCTGTGGCCGTCGCCGCAGTGCTGACGCTCTCGCTGGCGCTCGGCCTCGGGCGTGTGTTGACGAGATTCAGGCCAGGGAGAAAGCTCTAGCGCCATGCCCGACCTCCCGGACCGCGACGCACCCCTGCGGGTGGCCATGCTGTCGTACCGGGGCAAGCCTCACGTCGGCGGGCAGGGCGTATATGTGAGCCGCCTGTCGGCCGCACTCACCGACCTGGGCCACAGCGTCGTAGTGCTCGGCGGTCCCCCGTATCCGGAGCTCGACGAACGGGTGCCGCTGGTGAGGCTCGGCGGTCTCGACATCTGGGCCCCGCCCCATCCCATGCGCAAGCCCCGAGCCTGGGAGTTGAAGGACTGGATCGACATCGCCGAGCACGTCTCCTTCGTCACCGGCAACTTCAGCGAGCCCATGGCCTTCAGCCTGCGGGCTTGGCGGCACCTGCGCACCAGGAGGGCCCACTTCGACCTGGTGCACGACAACCAGACCCTCGGCTGGGGAATCCTGGCCCTGCAGCGCCAGGGCTGGCCTCTGCTGGAGACGATCCACCACCCGATCACCGTGGACCGGCGCCTGGAACTGGCCCACGCCCGCACACTGCGCGAGCAGATCGGCAAGCGTCGCTGGTATGCGTTCACGAAGATGCAGACCCAGGTGGCCAAACGGCTGCCCAGGGTGCTGACGGTGTCGGAGTCGTCCAAGCGCGACATCGCCGGCGACCACGGGGTGCCGCCGGAGCGCATCCACGTGGTACCGGTGGGCGTGGACCCGGAGATGTTCTCGCCCCTGCCCGAGATCGCCCGGGTGCCGGGCCGGCTGATCACCACCGCCAGCGCCGACGTCACCATGAAGGGACTCAGCTTCCTGCTGGAGGCGGTAGCCAAGCTGCGCACCGAGCGCCACGTGGAGTTGACCATCATCGGCAAGGCCAAGAGCGACTCCGCGGCCAGCCGGGCCATCTCGGAGCTGGGGCTGGCCGACGCGGTCACGTTCGTGTCGGGGGTGTCGGACCGCCGCATCGTGGAGCTGTACGCCGAAGCCGAGCTGGCCGTGGTGCCCTCCCTGTACGAGGGCTTCTCGCTGCCGGCAATCGAGGCCATGTCGTGCGGGGCGCCGCTGGTGGCCACCACCGGCGGCGCGCTGCCCGAGGTGGCCGGCACGCACGGCGAGACCTGCTTCCTGACCGAGCCCGGCGACGCCCAGGCGCTGGCCGCGGTGCTTCAGGAGGCGCTCGACAATCCCGAGGCTCGGGCCCGCGTGGGACGGGCCGGCCGCCAGCGCGTGGTCAACCAGTGGTCCTGGCGCCACACCGCGGACCGGACTGTGGAGCAGTACCGGGCCGTGCTGGAGGAGTCGGCACGATCGCAGGCGGCCCGATCCGAGACGTCGGCGCCACCGGCAGCCGGCGGTGCGTTCACGGCCGGAGCGGGGACGGCGGCCCGCTGATGCTCACCGTCGACTACGGCCGGCTCGACCTGCGTGCCGGTGAGCGCCTGCTGGACTTGGGCTGCGGCTTCGGCCGCCACTCCTACGAGGCACTCAAGCGCGGCGCGGAGGTGGTGGCCTGCGACCTGGCCCGCCCCGAGGTGGAACAGGTCCGCGACCTGGCCCGGCTGCTGGTGGCCGAGGGCGAGGTCGGCGAGTCGGTGATGGCCGCACCGGTGCAGGGAGACGCCGTGGGACTGCCCTTCGACGACGACTCGTTCGACAGGGTCATCGCCTCGGAGGTGCTCGAGCACATCGGCGACGACGGGTCAGCATTCGCCGAGTTGGCCCGGGTGCTGCGCCCGGGCGGCCGGCTGGCCGTGACCATCCCCGCGTGGCTGTCGGAGACCGTGTGCTGGAAGCTGTCGAGCGACTACCACGCGCCGGCGGTGCCGGGCGGTCATGTGCGCATCTACCGGCTGCGCGACGTGCGGCGCAAGCTGGCCGCCGCGGGGTTGCAGCCGGGTCGCTGGCATCGGGCCCACGCCCTCCACACGCCCTACTGGTGGCTGCGGTGCGCGGTGGGACCCAACCGCGAAGTCAGCGAGAACCGGCTGGTCGGCACGTACCACCGGGTGCTCGAATGGGACATCGTGAAACGGCCAACGGTCACCGCGGCCACCGAGAGACTGCTGAATCCGCTGCTGGGAAAGAGCCTCGTCGTATACGCCGACAAGCCCGAGAGGGTGCCGGTGCCGGTACCGGCGAGTGCATCCATGGAGTCGCCCCGTGCCGCCTGATCCGGGCCGTCGCCCGCACCGGACTCCGATGGTGGCCGGACTCCTGTCCCGGACTGACGCGGGCCGCACCGCGGAGACGATCGCGGCCCGCCAGTTGCCCAGCGGCATGATCCCGCGTTTTGGCGGCGGTCCCGCCGATCCCTGGAACCACGTCGAGGCAGCCATGGCTCTGGCGGTGACCGGACGCCGGCAGGAGGCTGAGGCCGCCTATGAGTGGCTGGCCCGTGTCCAGCGGCCCGACGGGTCGTGGCACCAGTACTACACCGCCGACGGAGTCGACCGGGACAAGCTCGACGCCAACACGATCGCCTACATCGCCACCGGCGTGTGGCATCACTGGCTGTGCTTCGGCGAGGCGGAGTTCCTGGCCGAGATGTGGCCGGTGGTCCAGCGGGCTCTGGACTTCGTTCTAGGTCTGCAGACGCCCCGGGGCGAGATCCTGTGGGCCCGCCACTCCGACGGCACTCCATGGCCCTTCGCGCTGCTCACCGGGTCGTCGTCGATCAGCCACAGCCTGCGGTGCGGTCTGGCCATCGCACACGCGGTGGGTGAGGAGCGCCCCAGCTGGGAGCTGGCCCTGGCCCGGCTGGTCCACACCATCCGCCACTTCGGCCACGATGCGTTCGCCCCCAAGGACCGCTTCGCCATGGACTGGTACTACCCGGTGCTGACCGGTGTGCTGACCGGGTCCCAAGGCCAAGCCCGGCTGGCGTCGAGGCGCCGGGTCTTCGTGTATGAGGGCGAGGGCGTGCGCTGCGTGAGCAACCAGGACTGGGTCACCACCGCGGAGACCTGCGAATGCGCGATGGCCTACCTGGCTACCGGCGACCGGGCTGCGGCCCTGACCCTCTTCAAGTGGGCCCAGCGCCTGCGTGAGCCCGACGGCAGCTATCTGACCGGTCGGGCCTTCCCGGCGAATGTGAGCTATCCCTACCAGGAGTGCACCACCTACTCGGCCGCCGCAGTGCTGCTGGCCGCTGACGCCCTGGCCGGCGACAGCCCGACCTCAGGCCTCTTCGTCGACTTCGACGCCCTGCCCGCGCCGCTCGACCTCGATCCCCTGGAGGAGCCCGCCCGCGATTAGGGGTAACTGGACCGCCGCCGAGGAATTGGGAATTGGCAGCCCACAGCGCCCAAACAGGACTCGACCGCCGCCAATTCCGCAAGGCGCGGCCCGTCGGGGGCTCGGAGCGGCGCCGTAGTCGCCGAAGGGGGTGTCCCGCTCGGCCTCTAGGGTCTAGGCCGATGTGGCATGAGGAGCGTCTGCTCATCGACGGCGAGTTGGTGGACGCGACCGGCGGAGAGACGTTCGGTACCATCAACCCGGCCACCGAGGAGGTGCTGGGGGTGGCTGCCGACGCCGGGCCGGAGGATGCCGAGGCTGCGGTGGCCGCGGCCCGGCGGGCCTTCGACTCGACGGACTGGTCGCGGGATCACGCCTTCCGGGCGCACTGCCTGCGCCAGTTGCACGAGGCGCTGACCGGCCACCTGGAGGAGATGCGGGCCATCACCGTGGCGGAGGCGGGCGCGCCGATCATACTCACCCGGGGCGGCCCGCAGCTGGAGGCTCCAGTGGAGATGCTGCGCTGGCACGCCGACCTGCTCGACTCGTACTCCTGGACCGAGGACCTGGGGGTGGCCGAGTCGGTGTACGGCTCGCACCGGCGCTGGATCGAGCGGGAGGCGGCCGGGGTGGTCGGCGCCATCACCCCCTACAACTTCCCCACCCAGATCAACCTGGCCAAGCTGGCGCCGGCGCTGGCCGCGGGCTGCACGGTGGTGCTCAAGGGGGCGCCCGACACGCCCTGGTCGGCCCTGGCCCTGGGCCGGCTCATTGCCGAGCACACCGACATCCCGGCGGGTGTGGTGAACGTCCTGTCGTCGTCGGGCCCGTCGGTGGGCGAGGTCCTGACGACGCACTCCGATGTGGACATGATCAGCTTCACCGGATCGACCGCGGTGGGACGGCAGGTGATGGCCGCGGCGTCGGCCACCGTGAAGAAGGTGTTCCTGGAGCTCGGCGGCAAGAGCGCCTATGTGGTTCTCGACGACGCCGACGTCGGCACGGTGGGGCTGATGGCCGCGGCGATGGTGTGCACCCACGCCGGCCAGGGCTGCGCCATCACCACCCGGCTGGTGGTGCCGGCCGCCTTGCACGACACGGTGGTGGACGCGGTCAGCGTTACGCTGGACGGAATGCCCTACGGGGACCCGAACGACGAGTCGCACCTGATGGGTCCGCTGATCAGCGAGCGGCAGCGGGCCAAGGTGGAGGGCCTGGTGGCCGCGGCCCAGTCGGAAGGGGCGACGGTGGCGAGGGGCGGGCGCCGTCCCGAGCACCTGCGGAAGGGCTACTACTACGAGCCGACGATGCTGGTCGGCGTGGGCGAGGACGACACGATCGCCCAGCAGGAAGTGTTCGGACCGGTGCTGTCGGTGATCGCCTACGAGGGCGGCGACGACGAGGCGGTGCGTATCGCCAACAACTCGGAGTTCGGCCTGTCGGGTGCGGTGGCCAGCGCGGACTCCGAGCGGGCCCGGGCCGCGGCCAGGCTCATCCGGACCGGAACCGTGAGCGTGAACGGCGGCGTGTACTACGGGCCCGACGCCCCCTTCGGCGGCTACAAGCAGTCGGGCATAGGTCGGGAGATGGGCGTGGCCGGGTTCGAGGAGTTCCTGGAGATCAAGACCCTGGCCGAGCCCGCGCCATGACGAACGCATGACCGTACTGCTGGCGCTGGTCGGTGCTGGGGTCGGCGCCCTGGTCGGCGGGCTGGCCGGTCTGCTGGTCGGCGGCGTTCTCGGTCTTCTGGTGGGCCAGCAACTGGATCTGCGCAAATGGCTCAAGAAGGTCGAGGAGACGCAGGCCCAAGTGGGCGAGATGCGGGCCTGGGCTACCGAGATGAAGGCCTGGGCCAAGCAGACCCACGACTGGCTCGTCCGACTCGGGACCACCGTCCAGCCAGCCGAGGCACGGCCGGAGGCGGCGGCACAGCCCGATGGGGAGCCCGAACCCGAAGCGGTGCCCGAGCCTGAAGCGGTGCTCGAGCCGGTCGTCAGGCCGATCGCCTCCGAACCCCCAGCCGGAGTACAAGCACCTGTCCCGCGCCCATCGACTCCTGCGCCGCCGGATACGTCGACCCGGGCGCCCCACGCTCGCCAACCCGCGCCTGCCACTTCCCCCGCGGCCGCCCCCAGCCACGCTCCCAAGCAGTCCTCCGATCCTGTCGCGCGGCTCGTCAACTGGATCAAGCAATGGGTGACGACCGGGAACGCGCCCGTGAAGGTCGGCGTGCTCGTCTCGCTCGTCGGGGTGGGGCTGCTGCTTCGGGAGGCCGACCGGAGGGGCATCATCGAGCTGACGATCGAGGTGCGCCTGGTGGCTGCCGCCCTCTTCGGCCTGGTGCTGCTGAGCGTCGGTTGGCGCCAGCGCCGAAGCCGCCCCATCTACGGCGTCAGCCTCCAGGGCGGAGGAATGGCTGTGCTGTACGTCACGACGTACGCCGCCTTCGTCGTGTACGACGTCCTGCCGGCCGCACCCGCTGCGGCGGCGGTGGTGGTCGTCACCGTCGGCGCGGGAGCGCTCTCGGTGCTTCAGGACTCGCGGCCGTTGGCCGTCCTGGGAATCATCGGCGGTTTCCTGGCACCGGTTCTGACGTACTCGCGCCCCGACGACCATGTCTACGTCTTCAGCTTCTTCCTGGTGCTGAACGCGGCGATCCTCGGGGTGGCCTGGTTCAAGACCTGGCCGGAGTTGAACCTCCTCGGTTTCGGCTTCACGTTCGGTCTCGCCTTCTTCTGGCTCACGAACCGCTACGAGCAGGACGAATGGATGGCCACGCAGCCCTTCATCGTGCTGTTCGTGCTCATTTACGTGGGGCTGCCGGCCCTCTTCGCCGCCCGTGACGCACCCGACCTCAAGGGCGCGTTCGGCGAGTCGAGGGTCTCGGGCATGTCCTTCGTGCGCGAGGCATGGACCGCGCCTCTGGTGTTCGGCACACCGTTCATCGGACTGGGCCTGCAGCAGCTGGCGATCGGGCACACCGAGTACGGCCTGGCCATCAGCGCCGCCACACTGGCGGCGGTCCAGGGCGTGCTGGCACTGGCATCGCGCCGGATGGGTGTCGACCGCCGCCAGCTGGCCGAGGCCTACACGGGGCTGGGCGTGGCCTTCAGCGCCATCGCGGTCCCGCTGGCGCTGGACACGTACTTCACGTCGACGGTCTGGGCGGCGCAGGGCCTGCTGCTGGTGTGGCTGGGCTGCCGGCGGAACCGTCTGCTTGCGCTGGCCGGAGGCGCCGTGCTTCAGGTGCTGGCCGCAGTGTCCCTCTCGCAGCACCTGGGAGAGTCTCTCCCCTATCCCGACGACGCGTGGCCGATAGCCAACGAGCACTTCCTGGGCGCGCTGCTGCTCGCCGTGGCCGGCTTGGCGTCCGGGTGGCTGCTCAGCAACAGGCCGCAGCGCGACGACGGCGACCAGGCACTGGTCTGGGTTGCGCTCGCCTGGGGGGTCGTGTGGTGGCTGATGGGCGGGGTGATGGAGATCGTCCAGCAGCTGCCGGACAGCAGTCAGTTGTCGGCGCTTCTCGGCTTCACGGTCGGATCCTTCGCCATCGGGTCGCTGGCAGCCCGCCGGCTGCGGTGGCGCCAACTCGAGTCGGTGGGACTCCTGATCCTGCCGACCCTGGTGTTGATGCTGGTGCTGTCGCTGCTCGCTCAGTCCCATCCGCTGGACGAGTGGGGATGGGCCGCCTGGCCTGCAGCGTTCGGGCTGCACTACCTGTTCCTGCGCCGGCGGGAGAGCTCGTTCGCCCCGATGTCGCCGTTGCTTCACGCCGGCGGGTACTGGACGCTGTCGGCACTGGCGGCCCGTGAGGTGTACTGGCAGGTCGACCGGGTCGCTGAGGGCGTGTGGCCCCTGGCTGCGACGACCGCCGCGGTCCTGGCCCTGGCGGCCGCGACGATGGTGGGGCGGCGCGGGCTCGCGTGGCCGGTCGCGGCCCACTGGCGGACCTACTTGCTGGTCTGCGCCGGCCCGATGCTGTTCGTGCTCGCTGCCGTGCTGGTCGCGGCTCTATCCCACGACGGCGATCCCCGGCCACTGCTGTACTTGCCGGTGTTGAACCCGCTGGGAGTTCTTGCCGGACTGCAGACGGCGGCGCTGCTCGTATGGAGGAAGCTGGCGCGGGAGCAGAGGGACCATCCGTTCCAGGACCTAGTCGATGCTCGCTGGTCACCGGCAGTGGCCGCAGCCGGCGTGGCGCTCGCCACGGCGGAGACGGCTCGGACGGTGAGCCACTGGCTGGACGTGCCCTGGGAGGTGGAGTCGCTCTGGAATGCCACCGAGTTGCAGACGTCGTTGTCGATCCTGTGGGCCGTGATCGGCTTGTCGGGGATGGTGGCCGGAGTACGCATGGTCCGCCGAACCGTATGGGTGGCGGGAGCGTCGTGGATGGCGGTGGTGGTGGTCAAGCTGTTCCTGGTCGACCTGAGCAGCCTGAGCGCGCTGGGCCGGGTGGTGTCGTTCATCGTGGTCGGGGTACTGCTGCTGATCGTCGGCTACCTGGCCCCGGTTCCCCCAGCCGCACCCGCCGAGTCCCAAGAACCCGAAGAGACCGAGGAGACCGCCGAGACCGGCGAGACCGGCTAGCAGTGACGGCTGCGGCCGACGCGCTCATTCTGCCGAATGGGTTGTTCGACCGTCCAGCGTTGAAGTTGTCGGTCGTCGCGTGACGCATGGCTTGCATCGCCTTGCAGACCCAACGAGCAGCCAGACCGTCCCGGGTTGGAGAGTTCGGCGCGGTCTTGATGAGAATGCGGCTATGGAATCGACGGAGCGCTTCGCGGGCCGCACCGCGATCATCACTGGAGCCGGGATCGGCGGGCTGGGGGCGGCTTACGCCGACGCGTTGGCCTCAGGCGGGGCGAGTGTGGTGGTGGCCGACATACGAGGACCGCAGGCTGAGGCCACCGCCGAAGGCATCAGCGCAGCCGGCGGCAAGGCGATGGCGCAGGAGGTTGACGTGACCGACGAGGCCTCGGTCGACGCCATGGTCCAGCGCACGATCGATCGATTCGGCCGGATCGACATCCTGATCAACAACGCGGCGGTGATGTTCCGCTTCCTTGACGAGCCCCGCACCGCGTTCTGGGAGCTGCCGCTGGCGGAGTTCGAGCTGGTGCAGCGGGTCAACGTCACCGGCTCGTGGCTGTGTGCCAAGGCGGTGTTCGGGCCCATGAAGCGCCAGGGCGGCGGCAAGATCGTCAACGTCTCGTCGAACATGGCCCTGGGCACCGACCTGATGTGGCCGGCCCAGATGGCGGCCTACACGACTTCCAAGGCGGGGGTGATCGGCTTGACCCGGGCTCTGGCCGGCGAGGCCGGGCCGCACGGCGTCACGGTCAACGCGGTGGCCCCGGGGGTGACCAACACCGAGACCGTGGGCGAGCACATCGACCCCGACCGGATGGAGACCCTCGCCCAGAGCCAGGCCCTGCGCCGCCAGGCCTGGCCCGACGACATCGTGGGGACGGTGATGTTCCTGTGCTCGCCCGACAGCGACTTCATGACCGGCCAAGTCCTCTGCGTCGACGGAGGCTTCGTAACGCACTGACTGTTGCCATGAGGAGTGCCGCGGAGCCCGACCGCTTTAGGTCTTGACCAGTGGCCGGCGAGACTCTTGTCGCCGGATTATTCGGCCGGTCTACGGGTAGAGGTGGGAGGCGCTGCCGATCGGGACTCGACCGGGCTCGGGATTGGCCACCAGCACCTCGCACTCCATGCGGTCGGGGTCCCTGAAGAACAGGCTGAGCTTGCGGCCGAAGTCGGTGACCGTGCCGTCGGTGGCGCCGGCCGTCATGAGCCTGGAGCGGATCTCGCCGAAGTCGTCGAGGCTGGCCGCGTGCAGGCCGATGTGGTCGAGCCGGCCCCGACCGAACATCGGCGTCTGGTGGTCGGCCTGATTGTTGCCGTCGATCTCGAAGACGTTCAGCTCCGTGGCCGGACCGACGTTGATGACGGTCATGCGAGGCCCTCCGGGAAACTCCTCGCCGTCGAACTCCACGCTGGCCCCGAACATGTCGATGTAGAAGCTCTGGAGCCGGTCGGAGTCGTTGGTGATCACGGCCACATGGTCGAGCCCCTGGATGAGCACCGGGTAACCACCTCTCGTTCTCGGCGATGGGTCAGTCCTGGCTTGATGAGAATCCTATGGCGAGCGGGGTCCAGATGAGCGCCGTTCCCTTGCAGCCGCCGGGGTGTATCCTTACTCTAGAAGCAAGGTAAGGAGGCGTGTGATGGACGCTTCGGCTCGGGTCACGTCGAAAGGCCAGGTGACGATTCCCAAGGCAGTGCGCGACGCCCTGGCCTTGGAGACCGGGGATCGGGTCGTATTCAGGGTGGAGCAGCACCGGGCGATCATGGCCCGGACCCCCGACCTGTTGGAGCTGGCCGGCACGGTGGAAGTGCCCGCGGCCAAGCGAGGCGCAGACTGGGGCGAGGTGCGATTGGCGGCCCGGAATCGGTGGGCGCACCGGGCTCGGTGACGACCCTGGTGGACACCAATGTGCTGGTGCGTCACCTCACGGGCGACCCGCCGGACCTAGCCGCTGGGGCCACTGCCTACCTCGCGGAAGCGGCGGCGCTGATCCTGCCAGACCTGATTCTGGCCGAGGTCGTCTACGTGCTGGAGTCCTTCTACGAGGTTCCGCGGAACCGGGTTGCAGAGTTGGCTCGGTCGATAGTCGCTTTCGGGAGCATCCAGACCCTGGATCCCGGGCTGCTGCTGAGGGCAGTCGAGGTGTACGAGGTACATCGGATCGATTTCAGCGACGCCTACCTCGTGGCGCTAGCCGAGACGGCCGGCGTCGAGGCCATCGCATCATTCGACCGCACCATCGACCGAGTCCCCACAATCAACCGCATCGAGCCATGAGCGCACGGCTTGCGATGGCGAGGCGTCGCCCAGGCTACGGATCAGCAGCCGAGGGCGTAGGTCACGGCCCGGCAGACGGCTCGCATCGTTCGGTCGCTGAGCTCGCCGGCTCGATTCGAGAGCGAAGCCCGTCGCAGCGTGTGTAGGCCGTCACAGTTGACAACCGACCCCGCCGTGATTCCAGCCACGGGATCCGGCAGGGGAACCTCAGCAGCGAGTCCCCTACCGGTGCTGGTGATCTCAGCGACCGTGACCGATTCCCGCACGTCGATGACCTCGGGACGAGTGAGGATCAGGACCGGACGCCGCTTGCGCCTTACCTCTGCCCACCACACCTCGCCCCTGTTCATGGGGTTCCCCATGCCTCCGCCTCGTCCCAGAAGCTGTCGGGCTGCTCCGGGAATCGCTGGTAGGCCGCACGATCCGCTTCGCCCATGGCCCGCTTGACCGCAGCCGCCACGCCTTCGCGGGCCGCTGCCGAGATGTTGACATTGAGCCGGCGCGCCCTTTCAGCCAGTGCCTCGTCCAGAGTAAACGTCGTACGGGTCATCGCCATCACATTATGCTATCAGAATAGATAGCACCCAGGCGCTGCGGCTGCGCGCTCAAGCTCGTGGCCCCAAGAGACGCTGCAGCGGACCGTGCTGAGCGGGCCGGCGGCGCTGGTGAAGAGGGCTATCCAGATCGAGATTGTGGCCGCGGCGATGGCGGAGACGATGACGTAGAGCTGCCTGGCTTGGACCTTGATGATCTCGGCCCGCTCCTTGGCGGCCTGGGCGAAGCCCTCGTGCATGGTGACCTGCAAGGCGGCATGGCTCTCAACGAACTCGGCGTTCGTTTCGGCGAACCTGGCGTTGATCTCAGCAAGCGCCACTGCGAGGCTCGCTTGGAGGCGCTGCTCGACCCCGGCAAGGTCATCCTTGGTGGCCATCTGATCCCACCCGCTGGGCGGGAGCTGGTCCATGAGGGTGTCTGCGGCTTCTTCGCCCATCGAGTCCACCAGGCTTACGTACAGCGCGGCGCGCTGCGACTGGGTTGCGGCCATCACGCGACCTCCGTCCGTTCGAGGGTGATCGGCTGGGGGCACCCGCGAGGGCTGCTCCGAGGCCACCGGTCAGGCCTGACAGCCCAACACGGCAGCAACAACGCCACCGTATCGCATCGGAGTTATAGATTTCAACTCAATTCGGCATAGTCCAATTAAATCTAATGTCACTAACGATGGACGCCACGTGCTGCTACTAGACGACGTCTTCAGGACGGCGCGAGATCGCAGTCGGCGCCGCGGGAGCTCTAACGGACACCGGTGCTGGTGCCGGCCGTCTTTGTTGTCGTTCGGAGGATAAACCCCCAGTTGGCGACCAGAAGTCGAGAAGTGGTGGCCGTCCAGGTCGGGTATCTGGTTCCGCTGCTCCCACCAGTGTTGCGGGAAGTCGTCGCCGTGGCGCAGCGGCCTTCCGCACACGAGCTGCCAGTACCAGCGCTCCGCTCGATGCGCGCACACTGTCGCCGGGGCTCGGTAGGGCGCACCGCCTGCCTCCAGCCATCCCGGCGTGCCGCTGGCAAGCCAGACTCCCCATTCGCCGGTGTCGCCGTCCCTGACGACGCTATCCGCCCTCCGCTGGCCGTCGCGCCCCACGGGAAGCGTCGCATGGAACTCGGAGCTGTCGGGCTGGTCCGGATACTCGCTCACGCCCGCGATGGCCACGCCACCCGACCGGAGCAGCGGATCGTCGATGGCGGGTATGCCGTTGGCCAGTTCGAAACCCGACTGAGGATTGTCAGGCCCGTAGCGAAGACCCCGTCCGAGCGCGGCCTGCCAGTACCAACGCTTGGCTCGGTGGATGCTCGCCGCCAGCGGCGCGCTGTAGGGCTCGCCGCCCGCGTGCAGGAGATAGGCGCGGTCGTATCCCGCGAAGTACGGCGGCGTTCTCAGAGCGCAGTAGATGTGGACATTCCATCGCTCCTCGGATTGCGGCTCCTCTTGGATGACGCTCGCTCGCCAGAAGGCGCCGCTTGACCACACCCAGCCTGTGCTGATTCGGCAATGCCGCATCGGCTACTCCCTAACTCCTAGTGCAATGCCCTCACCAAGGGAGGGGCCGCGGGGGATCAGGTGTTGATCGACTGGGGCGACTGCCAAGGCGAGGCCCTCGAGGGTGTAGGCGCCAAGCAGGGAGGGAGCGTCATCCTCGCCGAAGGCCACAAGGGTCGTCACGCTCTCGCCGTTGACGGTCACCCGCGCCTCGCCGAAATCGGCATCTACAATCCTGCCGTCGGCCAGTCGCATCCGGCGCCTGGCCGACCGTTCGACGCCGATCTCGTGGAGCAGGAGCGCCGGGACCACGCTGTAGAAGGCGCCGGTGTCCACTGTGGCCTCGATCTCCACGGACCGCTCGCTGCTCGATCCGACAATCCGCAGAGGCCACTCGAGTGTTCCCATGGCAGATGCCTCCCGCTCGGTCGGCCGGGCCCCGCGATTGACGTTGAGCCGAAGTCCACAGATGTGAATATAGCTCAGTATAAGCTGATCTCAAGTGTTTTCCCCGTCCAATCGCACCTGCTCAAACAGATCGCACTCGACTTCGAGTACTACAGAAAGAAACACGGCCACAATGACCTCTACAAGCTGGCCGCTCGACTCAAGGTGAGCCGCAACACGCTTGCTTAGTCTCAGCGAAGGCGAGCATTGGCCCGCCGCCATTGCCATCATGCGACTCGAGATCTGCTACGGGCGCAGGTTCTGGGGCAAAGGACACCGAGTCGCGTCAAAGGTGCAAAGGCGTCTGCCAAGAAGGCGTAGCCGGTCCCGGCCCAGCGCTCTGCTCGTCATCGCAGGCGCCGACCCCAGGTTCCAGGTACCGGTGCGGCGCTCGTTGCACTGAAGCGGCTCCCAGGCAAGCGGTGCTCTAGGGCACCCGGGATGCTGGCGGGGGTGTTGATGACACCTCGGGCGGGCATTATGGCTTCGTGCTCGATTCCGGCTGGCCTGAAGACGGCTGGCGTGCGCTCGGGAGACCGGATCGCGGTGGGGAACCTTGGTGGACGCCCGAACAAGCCCGGCTCATTGGTTGGCTCAACAGATACGCGCCTTCGGTCGAGCCCTTCTATAGAGGGGCTCTAGTGCTGGCAGCGTTCGACAGCTTGCCTGGTCGGGTGCACTTCATCGCTCACGCGATCCGCGAGATCGGGAACCGTCTTCCGGTTGCGCTCGGTAACAAAGTCAAGAAGAAGACGGCCGGTTACGAGGACCACGCCAAGGCGATCCGCGATAGGTGGCTCGACGAGGGCCTCCCGCCGGATGGAAGGCTGCGGTTTCTGCAGGAATCCGCGCCTTCTGCGTCGGGTCCCCTACGCCAAGAGGTGTCCGTTGGATTATTGGCGTCGGTGGGGAAGCTGATAGCGGAGCACCGCAAGGCCGAGGCGAACAGAGAGGCCCGCGAGCGAGCCAAGTTTGGTGCCTTGAGCGACTTGGGCTCCAACCCGTCATACGTCATCAAGAACTGGGGCAGGTGGGCTCGCGAGGCGGTCGAGTTCGTGCACGCGAGGGACAAACTGCTGCCAGCGGAGAAAGACGCCGAGTGGGTGGCGAAGTTCCTTGCGTTCGAGCAAGAGCTGATGGCCATCGCGAGACCCTCCTACGAGAATCTGGATGCACTCGACGGACTGCTAGCTGAGGCGAACAGGGCGATGAACGACTGGACTGCACCTTCTGGCTCTGAGCTCGCACGTGTTGTAGCGCTGGCGACTCGCTTTGAGAACCGGACGTACTTCTTTGACCGCCTCGAGAACCCCGAATGGGTTTCTGCGCTGGCGGACGAGGGCGTGTTCGATGATCCCCCCGATCGGGAGCAGGCTGACGAGGCCGGGTATTGGCGGTTCCCGCCGTGGCCCGAGGGCCGCTACCTCGCCCGTATGGCACCTGCGGCCCCGGACGCGGTCGCAGCGGTCCTGGAGAAGTCGCGACCGTCGGCCAACCCGAGGGTGACGGCCATCCTGCTTGAGTGCCTGCAAGCCCTTCCCCCCGAACAGTTCCGGAGACTCGCGCCAAAGACCCTCGAATGGATCACCGACCGTGCAGCCGCAGAGTTCATGGACCACTTCGACGATCAAGCGGCGTCGGCCGTTGCTCGCCTCGTGCGCGACGGCAAGATCGAACAGGGACTGATCGCCGCGAAGGCACTCCTGAAGCTCGAGCGCCGCTCTACGGCATCCGACAGCTCCCAGGCCCACGAGATTCCCGCGCTGCCCGAGCCCGTTGGGCGTCTCAGGGATTGGGAGTACGACCGGACGATTGCGACGATCTTGCCGGATCTGGTCGACTCGGCAGGCCTAGATGGCCTGAGGCTGTTCTCGTCGCTGCTCTCAGTCGCCATCGAGTACTCCAGAAGCGAGGGCGAGCTGCCCGACTCCGATGGCCACTCCTGCGCCTGGAGACCGGCTATAGAAGACCACCCTCAGAATATGGATCGCGATGTCCGCTGTGTGCTCGTGACAGCAGTGCGCGACGCTGCCGTTCGCCTCGCCGTAGTCTCCGATGAGAACCTCCAGAATGTCGTGCAGATGCTCGAATCGGCAACCGCTCTGCATCGCCGTATTGCGCTGCACGTCCTCGCCGTTGTCCCGGGCGGCGCGGAACTCGCGGCCGAGCGGATCACCAACAGGACCATCCTCAACGATCACCGCCTCAAGCACGAGTACGCCGAGTTGCTTCGATCGCGATGGGTCGAAGCACCCCCCGAAGTGCAGAGGACATTCCTGGACTCGGTACTCGCCGGCCCCGACCTCGACGACTACCAGCCTGAGGACGAGACCGCCGCCGCCGAGTGCTGGATGCGCGACTGGCTGAGCATTGTCGCCGACCATCTCTCAGGCGACGACGCGGACAGGTACCGCGAACTCGTATCGAAACACGGCGAGGCCGACCACCCGGACTTCGTGTCATGGACCGAGACTTGGAGCGGACCCACGACTCCCCGCACTACCGAACAACTGAAAGAACTCTCACCAGGCGAGGTCATCGAATATCTGGATGACTGGCGTCCCGACGCTGGAGCCGGACGGGGCTTCAGCCCCTCCATGGAAGGACTCGGTCTTACCTTCAGCAAAGCTGTATCTGAACGCGCCGCTGACTTCGCCGCTGCGGCGAACCGGATCGAGACCCTGGACCCGACCTATGTCCGCCACTTCTTGAGCGGACTCGAAGCAGCCGTCAAGGCGGGCACCGCGATCCCATGGGACCAACCGATGCACCTGATGGCATCGGTGCTGGAGCACCCCTTCGACCACCCCGAAGAATCGCCGGTCTTTGACCGTGACTCAGGGTGGCGCTGGACCCGCGGCCGGGTCGCGTCGTTGATCGAACAGGGAGTCGCCGACCGCGACAACGGGATCCCGTTCGAACTGCGCCAAGCGGTCTGGGATGTCCTGGAGCCCCTGACGCGCGATCCGCATCCATCGCCAGGCGACGAGGCCAGCGACAGCATGGATCCGTTGACGCGGTCGATCAACACGAACCGCGGCAAGGCGATGCACGCCGTCATGGCATATGCCCTGTGGTGCGCACGCGAACTCGACGCGCAAGGCGAGGACATGTCCGCGGGGTTCGACTTGATGCCTGAGGTGCGAGCCGTGCTCGAGGAACGTCTGGACCCCGATACTGATCCGTCCCTTGCGGTGCGGGCCGTCTACGGCAAGTGGCTTCCCTGGCAAATCCTGATCGACGCGCGATGGGTATCTGCCAACATCTCGCGGATACTCCCGCCCACCCCGAACCAAGAGAGCCTCCGTGATGCCGCCTGGGGCACCTACATCTGCTGGTGCCCACCCTTCGACACGGTCTATGACGTACTGGGTGACGAGTACGAGGCTGCGGTGGAACGAATCCCCACCGGCGCCACCGTCGGATTCGCCAACGACGAACGAGTCGACGCCAAGCTGGGCGAGCACCTCGTCACGTTCTATTGGCGCGGCGTCCTACAACGCTCCCTGCTCGAACGCTGGTTCGAGCTCGCCGACGACGAAATCGCCGGAGACGTCATGGAGTTCTTGGGACAGGCACTCCGCGACACGCCAGAAGACATCGAGCCCCCAGTAGGGGAACGAATTCAAGGCCTCTGGGACTACCGGATCAACGTCATAACCAGCGAGCCCGAATCTCACGACAACGAAGCCAAAGCGTTCGCACTCACCTTCACCTCCGCCAAGTTCGACGACGAATGGTCTCTCGCAGGCCTCAACGCCACGTTGCGACCCGGTGACCGTAGATGGTTCGGCCGCGACGTCATAGGGCGCCTCGCCGAAATGGCAACCACCAACCCCGTAGAGGCCACCCGACTGACTCTCAAGATGCTGGAGGATGCTGCCAACGACTGGGACCACCACAGCTGGCGTGACCCGGTTCGGGACGTCCTAACCGCGACCAGCGATGCCGCAGACGAAGAAACCCGCAACCACCGCGCCTCCATCATCGACCACTACATCAAACACGGAGACCTCGACTTCCGGGCGCTTACCCCTACGCAGCCGTAGGCAACTGCGCGTTGCGTCTGCGCTGTCCGTAGTTTGGGCACCATGCGCAAACTCGATGTCCGCATTCGTTGAGGTCAGAGGAATGGGCTAGGTCAATTGAAAGTGACCGAGTATTGCTTGCGGTCGTCCTCCCAGCCGCGGTCGATCGTTGTCCAGCGCAGCGTCAGCCGCGTCCTCGATCTTGGTGAGACTCGCTTCCACGCTGTCCCGAAGTTGCACAAACTGGGAATCGGCTTAACAGTAAACTTATCGACAATCAACCCGCGCCCGGTGCGCTGGACCGAGACAACCGGGTAACGCTGCGCCATCATGGGGGCATGGAGATCCATGGAACCTGCAAGCCCGGCTTCGAGGCAGTGCGCGACGCGTTCGAGGGAGATCGGGGCGGCCGCGGCCATAACCGTGGACGGCGAGTTCGTGGTCGACATCTGGGGCGGCGACGCCGACAGCGAAGGCACGCCCTGGCAGCGCGACACAATCGTCAACGTCTACTCCACCACCAAGACCATGGCCGCTGCCTGCATGCTGGTGCTGGCCGACCGGGGCGAGCTCGACTTCGACGCCCCCGTCGCGCGGTACTGGCCCGAGTTCGCCCAGAACGGCAAAGACGGCGTGCTGGTGCGCCACGTGATGGCCCACACTGCCGGACTACCGGGCTTCGACCCGCCCATCACCACCGATCAGCTCTACGACCTCGACTTCGTCGCGGCCAACCTCGCGGCCCAGGCGCCGTGGTGGGAGCCGGGCACCGCCCCGGGCTACCACGCCATCAGCCAGGGCAACCTCCAGGGCGAGATCCTCTACCGCATCACCGGACAGCGCATGGCCGACTGGTTCCGCACCGAGGTGGCCGAACCCCTCGGAGCCGACTTCTGGATCAGCCTGCCCGCCTCCGAGGACCACCGGGTCGCCGAGCTCGTGCCCCCGGTGTTCAGCCGCGAGGAACTCACGATCAACGGCGTGGAGGTGTCCGCCGACTCCATCGCGGTCAAGGCCATACTCAGCGTCCCGATGACCGCCACCGAGCCGGCCACCCGGGAGTGGCGGGCCGCCGAGATCCCCGCCGCGGGCGGCTTCGGCAACGCCCGCTCGATCGCCCGCATCCACGCTGCGCTGGCCTGCGGAGGCACGGTGGACGGGGTCCGGCTGCTGTCGGAAGCCGGGGCCCGCCGGGCCCTGGAGGAGCAGACCGACGGCATCGACCAGGTGCTGATGGTGCGCCTGCGCCACGGGCTCGGCTTCGGGCTGCAGCTGGGCGACGAGTTCACGACCGAGCCGGGCCAGATGTTCTGGGGAGGCTGGGGAGGCTCGCTGGCCGCGGTCGACCTCGACGCCCGTATGAGCGTCGCCTACGTGATGAACCGCATGGACGCCGAGCTCATGGGCGACATCCGCGGCCGCCGGATCGTTGACGCCGTCCGGACCTGCCTGTAGGCCCGCTCTCCGCCAAATTGATGTCGTTGTGGACCCTATAGGGGCACTATCAGCATCAATTTCGCAGACAGGCCCACCGCTCCGGCAAATTGATGCAGATTCGGACCTTCCCGGGGCACTATCGGCATCAATTTCGCAGAAGACGGGCCTAGTCCTCGCCGATGTCCTCGTTCCAGAGGTCGGGCTCGGCCGCGATGAACTCCTCCATCATGGCCACGCACGTCTCGTCGTCGAGCACCGTGACCGTCACGCCCCGCTCGGCCAGCAGGGCCTCCTCGCCCATGAACGTCCGGTTCTCGCCCACCACCACCTCGCCGATGCCGTAGAGCAGGATCGCCCCGGTGCACATGGCGCAGGGTGACAGGGTGGTGTACATCACCGAGTCGCGGTAGACGCTCGCCGGCAACCGGCCGGCGTTCTCCAGGGCGTCGGTCTCGCCGTGGCGGATGGCCGAGCCCATCTGCACCCGGCGGTTGTGGCCCCGGCCGATGATCTCACCGTTGTGCACGAGCACGGCTCCGATGGGGATGCCGCCGGTGGCCCGGCCCCGCATGGCCTCGTCCACGGCCGCCTGCATGAATTGATCCATGGCCCCAATTCAACACCACGGCACGGCAGCCGGTCCGACCGGAAGGTGCAGGGCGGGACTAGCTTCCGGGCATCGACGACCGACTCGAAGCCCTCATCGGCAGCTGGCGCGACCGGACCGGCGACGACCAACTCGAACGCCGCCTGCGGGACCAGCTCACCGGACTTGCCGGTTCGGGGCTGGCACCCGACGAAGCCTTCCTGATCGCGACCAAGCGGGTCGGGACCCTCGACGAGGCGCTGGCGGCCCTCGACCGCACTGTCGAGGCCCACCCAGCCGAGCAGGCGGGCACCGCACCGGAACCGTCCGGGGGACTCTGGCAGAGGTTGGGACTGGCACCGGACAGCGCGAGCCCGGAGGCCCGCCGCGAGTTCGTGGTCATGGGCGCTCTGGCCTGCGGCGCGGCCGTCGCCATCAAGGCACCCGAGATCTTCGGCCTGCACCTCGAGCACGACGGCGAGTTCTACGCTCGCAACGTCAGCCTGCTGGTGCTGCCCTTCCTGGCCGGCTACTTCGCCTGGAAGCGCCGGCTCGGCCCGCCGACGCTGGCCCTGCTGGCGGCCGCGTTCGCCGCGCCCGCCGCCGTCGTCAACGCCTACCCGTTCGACGGAGGGCGAGACACTTCCGACACCGAGGTGCTGGCCGCGCTGCACCTGCCCATCCTGTTATGGCTCGCCGTCGGGCTGGCCCACGCCTCCGGCGACTGGCGGTCCCACGACAAGCGCATGGACTTCGTGCGCTTCACCGGTGAGTGGGTCATCTACTTCGGACTCGTCGCGCTCGGCGGCGGCGTGCTGGCCGGGTCCACGGCCGGGATCTTCTCGGCCATCGGGATCGACGCCAACGAGTTCATCGGCCTGTGGCTGGTGCCATGCGGAGCGGCCGGCGCGGTGGTCGTGGCCGCCTGGCTAGCCGAGTCGAGACAGGGCGTGCTGGAGAGGATCGCGCCCGTGCTCACCAGGCTGTTCACGCCGCTGTTCACCGCCATGCTGGCCGCCTTCCTCGTAGCGGTGGCCCTGACCGGCAGGGGCATCGACGTCGGCCGGGGCGTGCTGATCTTCTTCGACGTGCTGCTCGCTCTGGTGCTGGCGCTAGTCATCTACTCGGTGGCCGCCCGGGACCGGCACGCTCCCCGCGGCCTGTTCGACCTGCTGCTACTGCTACTGGTGGTAGCTGCCCTGCTGGTCGACCTGCTGGTGCTGGGCGCCATCGTGGGACGCCTGTCCGACTTCGGCGCCACCCCCAACCGGATCGCGGCTCTGGGCGAGAACCTGGTGCTGATGGGGAACCTGGCCTGGTCGGCGTGGCTCTACCTCGGCTTCTGGCGGGGCCGCCGCGGCTCTGCCGCCATCGAGCGCTGGCAGACCGCCTACGCACCGGTCTATGCGATCTGGCTGTCGGCGGTCGTGGTGGCCTTCCCGCCCCTGTTCGGCTTCGCCTGAGCCTCACCGGCGCGAACGGGTGAGAACCCGTCGTGTCGCAGCGGTGCCACTCCCGCTCCTGTTCGCTGCGCTCACCGGCCGCTCGGGCCACGGCCTCGCTCAGCTCGCGCCCGAGACCCTCTCAACCGATGCGAGTCCGCTCGGGCCTCAGGAGCGGGAGGCGGAGAGGGCCTGGTCGACCAGCTCCAGGGGGTGGCGCACCTCCAAGCCGGCCGCGGCCAGATGCAGCGAGCAGCCGGGGTTGGCGCTGGCCACGACGGACGCGCCCGAGCGGACCACCGCCGCGGTCTTGCGCTCGCGGATGGCCCTGGACAGCTCGGGCTCCATCACCGAGTAGGCGCCGCCGGCCCCGCAGCACAACCCGTCGTCATCGAGGGCGACCACTTCGGCGACGAACGGGAGGAGCACAGCCGGTACCGCGTGGTGGGCCCGCTGCACATGGCGCAGGTGGCAGGGATCCTGCACGGCCACGGTCAACTTCAGCGGAGCGACCGGTCGCCGGGATTGCAGCTCATCGAGGCGTTCGGCCAGCCATTCGTGGACGTCGTACACCCGGTCTGAGAAGGCCCGGGCCTCGTCGGTTCCCAGCAGATGCCCGTAGTCCTTGAGCGAGGCGCCGCATCCGGCCGCGTCCACCAGTATGGGACGGTCGTCGCCCGACAGGCCGGCCATCACCTGGCGGGCCATGGCCTTCGTCTCGGACTCCAGCCCGGCGTGGATGTGCAGAGCCCCGCAGCACGGCGCAACCCCGCCCGTGGGCTCCACCCCGGCGCCAGCCGCCTCCAGCACCCGCTGCACGGCCAGGTGCACGTCGCGCTGCCAGGCGTCCATCACGCAGCCGGTGAAGAGCCAGACATCATCGCCCGAGGTGCGCAGTCGAGGGCGCCGCAGCGGCATCCTCGCGGGCAGGCCGAGGCGCTTAGTGGGCACCAGACGGAGCCGTATGGCCAGCGCCAGCAAGGTGGATCCGGCCAGCAGCAGGCGGCGGTGGCGCAGCATCCGCAGGGCCAGGCGCTGCCAGCGGGGGGTGATCCGGCCCGCATCGGCCAGTGCGGCCCGGGTGCCCTCCATCAGATGCCCGAACGGTACCGCGCTCGGGCAGGCGGTCTCGCAGCCCCGGCACTGCACGCACGTCTCCATCGACCGGATCAGGTCTTCTGTCACCGGCGCGCCCTCGTTCTGCACCGCCCGCATCAGCGCGATCCGTCCCCGCGGCGACTCCGTGTCGCTGCCGGTAATCACGAAGGTGGGGCAGTGCGGCAGGCACAGCCCGCAGGAAACACAGGCGACCAGCTCGTCGTCGTCCAATCCGAGGTGCATCAGGGCGTCCCGCGATCGAAATTGATGACGAAACCGCCCCCAGAGGCCCACAATCCACACCAACTTCGTGTCAGCGGCGGTGGGCGGCCCATCAGGGCCTCCGCAGCGGGTCGCGGCCCGGGTTGAGGCGACCGGTGGGGTCGAAACGCTCCTTGAAGCGGCGATTCAACTCGGCCACGCCCGGCTCGACGGGGCGGGACGGCTGGGGCTCGGAGGCATGCACCACCCCCACGCCGATCTCGGCGACGAACCGGCCCGCCGTGCCGTTCCGGACATCGAAGGCGGTGGCCTCCGCGGGCGTGCACGTCCACCGGTGGAGCGGCAGCTCGGGCGGGCCGTCCACCTCCTCGCAGGCGCCCAGCCGGCCCAGGTCCTCGTCCACGTCGACTTCGTAGCCGCTCAGCAGGGTCCACACGTCGGTGCCGTCCCACAGCACCGACGCGGCAGTGTGGCACGACCGCACCGCGCCCGGATCGGTGCCGGCCAGCCGTACCCAACGCTCGCTCTTCCCCACCGGGAAAGTTCGCACGAGCACCTCGCCCACCAAGCCGAGCGTGCCCAACGACCCGACCAGCAACCGGCACAGGTCGAAGCCGCTCACGTTCTTGACGGTGCCTGCGCCCGCGCTGGCGATCCGACCGTCGGCGCACACGTAGCGGGCTTGCAGCAGGGCGTCGCGCACCGGCCCCCGCCCCAGGCGCGCAATGCTCGACTCGCCCGCCATCAGTGCCCCGCCCACCGTGCCGCCGGCACGCTCGGGCAGGGCGGTGCGCTGGCCGGCGGCCGCCAGCTCCTCGTGCAGCGCAACAACCGGCGTGCCGGCCCGCACCCGCACCGTCATCTCGGCCGGTTCGAACGCCACGATGCCCGCCGGGGCCCGAACCTCACGGGTGTCCGGCGCCGCCTCCCCGCCCAAGCTCCAGCGGGTCCCGCCGCCCCGCACGCACACCGGCCCGTCCGGACCGACCTCGGCCGCGAACACGGTGAGAGCCTCGTCGAAATCAGTCATCCCGCTCGGCCTCTCAGAAGACGAGCGGGCAGGTGATGCCGCCTCGCGCTGCGACGCTGTCATTCCCGCTCTTGTTCGCTGCGCTCACGGGCCGCTCGGGCCACGGCCTCGCTAAGCGTCTCATCAGACCCATCAGGAATCTCAGTCACCCCGCTCGGCCTCTGGGTTAGCCCCAGACGCCGGCGGCGTCGGCGGCCCTTAGGGCGCCGATGTCCGAGCAACTGTGGGCGCTGGGCAGAACCTTGCCCGGGTTCATGCGGCAGTGCGGATCGAACGAGGCCCGCAGCCGGCTCTGCTGATCGAGATCCACTGCGCTGAACATGCGGTTCATGTGCTCGCGCTTCTCCACCCCGATCCCGTGCTCGCCGGTGAGCGCACCACCCATGTCCAGCGACATCTCGATGATCTCGCGGCCCGCGGCATGCACCCTCTCGTCGGTGCCCGGCACCCGCGAGTCGTAGGCCAGGATGGGGTGGAGGTTGCCGTCGCCGGCGTGGAAGACGTTGAGCACGATCAGGTCGTAGCGGTCGACGATCTCGTAGATCCGCTCCAACACCTCCACCAGCCGGGTACGGGGCACCACCGTGTCGTGCAGGTAATAGTCGGGCATCACGTTGGCCACGGCCCCGAACGCGCTCTTGCGCCCCTTCCACAGCCGGGCCCGCTCGTCTTCGTCGGCGGCGGTGCGAACGCTGATGGCCTGGTTGCGCCGGGCGATGCCGGCCACCTTCTCGCTGGCGATGGCCACTCCGCCCGCGGGTCCGTCCACCTCGACCAGCAGTACCGCGGCAGCGTCCTTGGGGTAGCCGGCCTGGGCGAAGTCCTCGACGGCGGTGACGCAGCGTTGATCCATCATCTCGATGGCGGCCGGCACGATCCCGGCCGCGATGATGGCGCTGACGGTGGCCGCCGCGTCCGACACGTCGTCGAAGCAAAGCAGCATGGTGCGCACCGCAGGGGGGTTGCGGGTGAGGCGCACGGCCACTGCGGTGGCGATGCCGCACATGCCCTCGGAGCCGACGAACGCTCCTCTCAGGTCGTATCCGGCCGGCTCGGCGGTCAGGTCGCCCAGCGTGACGACCGACCCGTCGGACAGCACGACCTCCACCGCCACCACATGGGCGCTGGTCACGCCGTAGGCCAGGCAGTGAGGGCCACCGGAGTTGTTGGCCACGTTGCCGCCGATGGTGCAGGCCGCCTGGCTGGACGGATCGGGCGCGTAGTGAACCCCGTGCGGAGCCAGCGCCCGGCTGAGGTCGAGGTTGACCATGCCGGGCTGCACCCAGGCCACGCCGTTGTCGAGGTCGACCCCGAGCAGCTTGTCCATCCGGGTCATCGCCAGCACCACCGGCTGGCCCAGCGGCGCCGCGCCGCCGGCTAGGCCGGTCCCGGCCCCCCTGGGTGACACCGCCCGCCCGTGGCGGGCCGCGACCTGCACGCAAGCCACGACGTCGGAGGTGGAGCCGGGATAGCACACCGGTCCGGCGTTGCCCTCCCGGTAGATGGAGGCGTCACGGGAAGCCAGGTAGCGGGAAGCGGTGTCGGCCCGCACCCGGTCGGACCCGATGGCCTCGACCAGGTCGGCGACGAGTGCGGCGTCACCGGCACCGGCGGGCGGGCTGGCGGCCGCTCGGTCGCCTCGACGGCGAGATCCCAGCACCCGGCGGGTGGCGGCAACGAGTGTCCTGGACACGGCTCAGACCATAACGCGCCGCCGTCGGAGCTAGGAACCCCAGCCCGGACCGGATTTCCGGGCGCCGCGTCCGGGCATTATGGTCGTATGTAAGCAACAATCGACGGATGCTCGGAGCGGACGATCAATGACCCAGACCGAGGCGTCCTACCACCGCGTGCCCGACGAGGTGCCGCCGCCTCCGTCGGGCTGCCCGGTGACCGGGTTCACGCCGTTCGCGACGGACTATCTCGCCGACCCGTATGCAGTGCTGGACGGGATGCGGGACACGCCGGTGTTCTACTCCAGCGAGTTGGGCTACCTGGTGGTCACCCGCATGGAAGATGTCAGCGAGGTGTTCCTGGACCCCGAGACGTTCGGCTCCCAGAACGTGCAGGATCCGGTGTTCCCCCTCAGTCATGCCGCGCAGGCGGTGCTGGCTGCGCCGGACTTCAACCCGGTGGCGGTGATGTCGAACCGCCAGCCGCCCGACCACGGCCGGATCCGCAACCACACCAAGCGGGGCTTCTCCAACCGGCGGATGCGGATCCTGGAGCCCTACATCCGGCGCCGCAGCCACGACCTCGCCGACGCCCTGCTGGCCGCGGGCTCGCCGGCGGACTTCGTGCCAGTGTTCGCGCACCCGCTGCCCGGCGAGACGATCTTCCGCTTCATCGGCTTCCCAACCAGCGACGACGAGAAGCTCAAGGGATGGTGCTCGGACCGCCTGGCCTTCAGCTGGGGCAAGCCGACCGAGGCCGAGCAGACGGAGATCGCCCACAAGATGCTGGCCTACTGGCGCTACTGCCGCGACTTCGTGGCGGCCAAGGTCGACGACCCCGGCGACGACTTCACCTCCGAGCTCCTGGCCGTGCACAAGGCCGACCCCGCGGAACTCACCTACCGGGAGGTGGAGTCGATCGTCTACGGCTTGTCCTTCGCGGGCCATGAGATCGTCAGCCACTTCCTGTCGAACTCGCTGATCTGCCTGCTATCGCGCCGGGACCAGTGGGACCAGCTGGGCGCGGACCCGTCGCTGATGCCGGCCGCGCTGGAGGAGGTGCTGCGCTTCGAGTCGCCCCAGACCAGCTGGCGGCGCGTGGCCAACGTCGACGCCAAGGTGGCGGGGGTGAAGGTGCCGGCCGGCACCAACATCTTCTTGAGCCTGGCCGCGGCCAACCACCAGCCCGACATCTTCGAGAACGCCGGCGAATTCGACATCCACCGGCACAACGCCCGCAACCACATCTCCTTCGGCAAGGGCATCCACTTCTGCCTGGGCGCCCGCCTCGCCCGCCTGGAAGCCACCGTCGCCCTTGAGGTGCTCGCCGAGCAGATCCCGTCGCTGCGGCTGGTGGAGGGCCAGAGCCTGGAGCGCTTCGCCAACATCACCTTCCGCGGCCCGAGAAGGCTGCTGGTGGCCTGGGACGCGTGACGCAGCCCGCCACACACCACGCCGACAGGCATCGGCAGACCGGTGCGATCGGTGCGAGACTCCGGCAAGACTGCCGGAGTGACCGCTGAGGTGGGCCCACCCAACACGATCCCAGCGCTCGTGGACGAAGCCGCGGCCCGCTTCGGCGACACCGAGGGCCTAGTTGACGGCGATCTGCGCCTAAGGTTCGCTGAGTTGCGCGACCGGGTGGACCGGATGGCCGCCGCGCTGGGCGCATGGGGCCTGGCCCCCGGCGACCGCGTGGGCCTGTGGGGACCCAACTGGTGGGAATGGGCGGTAGCCGCGCTGGGGGTGCACGTCGCGGGCGGCGTGGTGGTGCCGGTCAACACCCGGTTCAAGGGCGACGAGACCGCTTTCGTGCTCGACCGGTCCCGAGCGCGCCTGCTGTTCTGCTCGACCGGCTTCCTGGGCACCGATCACCTCGACCTGCTGCGGTCCGCCGACGGGGGCGTTCCGTCGTGCGTCGAGCAGATCGTGGCGCTGCGAGGACCGGTGCCGCCCGGCGTGGTCGGATTCTCTGACTTCGTCACCCAGGCGCCGGAGAGTGCATCCGCCGACGCCGTGCCCGAGGTCTCGGACCGCGACCCGTGCCACATCATGTTCACCTCGGGCACAACCGGAAGGCCCAAGGGGGTGGTCCTCAACCACGGCGCGATCTGCCGCGCCTACCGGAGCTGGGCCGAGGTGATCGGTCTGCGGCACGGCGACCGCTACCTGATCGTCAACCCGTTCTTCCACTCCTTCGGTCTCAACGCCGGGATCCTGGCCTGCCTGATGGCCGGAGCGACGATGATCCCCCACCCGGTGTTCGACGTGCCGTCGGTGATGGCCCGCATCCCGACCGAGCGGGTGTCGGTGCTGCCCGGCCCGCCCGCCATCTACCAGACCATCCTCAACCATCCCGACCTCGACACGTTCGACTTGTCCACCCTGCGTCTGGCGGTGACCGGGGCCGCTGCGGTGCCGGTCCCGATGATCGAGGCGATGCGCGACCGCCTCGGCTTCGAGGTGGTGGTTACCGGCTACGGGCTCACCGAGGCTTCAGGTATCGCCACCATGTGCCGCCACGACGATCCCCCCTCCACGATCTCGGCCACATCGGGCCGGGCCATCGACGATGTGGAGGTTAGGGTGGTCGGCCCCGGCGGCGCCGAGCTGCCCCGGGGCGAGCCCGGAGAGATCGTGGTGCGGGGCTACAACGTCATGGACGGCTACCTCGACGATCCCGGCGCCACCGCGTCCGCCATCGATGCCGACGGATGGCTGCACACCGGCGACATCGGCACTATGGACGCCGCCGGCTACGTGGCCATCACCGATCGGCTCAAGGACATGTTCATCTGCGGCGGCTTCAACGCCTACCCGGCCGAGATCGAGGCCGCGATGCTGGCCCACCCAGCGGTGGGACAGGTGGCGGTGGTGGGCCGACCCGACGACCGTCTGGGCGAGGTGGGCCACGCCTTCGTGGTCCCAGCGCCGGGCGCGTCCACCACCGAGGCCGCCGGAGCCGAACTGGTGGCGTGGTGCCGCCAGCGGATGGCCAACTACAAGGCTCCCCGGGGCGTCACCTTCACCGACGATCTTCCGCTGACCGCCTCAGGCAAGGTGCGCAAGCACGACCTGCGAGCCCGCCTGGCCGGATGAGGCGAGGCATTCGTGAATCCGGTCACATAGCGTTGCCGTCCATGACTGCCGGCCAGGCCTGTGGATCGTCGCCGTTCGTGCCGGTGCCGCTCACGCCGGTGTCCTTCCTCGACCGGGCCCGGCTGGTGCACGGCGATCGGCCCGCGGTGGTGGACGGGCCGCTGCGGCGCAGCTACGAGGATCTTGCCGACCGTTGCGAGCGGCTGGCCGGAGCCTCTCTCGACCTGGGCCTGGAGCCCGGCGACGCGGTGTCGGTGCTGGCCCCCAACGTGTCGATAGCCCTGGAGGCGACGTTCGGGTTTCCCATGGCCGGCGTGGTGTTCAACGCGCTGAACTCCAGGCTGTCAGCACCAGAGCTGGCCTGGATCGTGGGCCACGCCGAGTCCAAGGTGCTCTTCGCCGACCACGGCCTGGCCGATGTGGCCCTGCAGATCCAGGAGCAGGTGCCGGGCTTGCGGGTGGTGGTCTCAAGCGACGCCGGCGTCTCGGGCGCGTCCGACTGCGAGTACGAGGCGCTGCTGGCCGCGGCCCAGCCCCACCGGGCCGAGTTCGCCGACGAGCACACCGTGCTGAGCCTCAACTACACGTCGGGCACGACCGGCAACCCCAAGGGCGTCATGTACTCGCACCGGGGCGCCAACCTCAACGCGCTGGCCATGGCTGCCCAGTGCGGCCTCGACAGCGGCGCGGTGTTCCTGTGGACGCTGCCCATGTTCCACTGCAACGGCTGGTGCTTCCCGTGGGCGGTCACCGCGGTGGGCGGGGTGCACCTGATGCTGAGGACCCCCGACCCCGGCACGGTGTGGCGCCATATCCGCGACGACGGCGCGACCCACTTCAACGCCGCCCCCACCGTGCTGATCGGCCTGGTCAACCACCCCGATGCAGCGCCGGCGCCCCGGACCGTGAAGGTGTGCACCGGCGGCGCGCCCCCGTCACCCACCCTGCTGGCCCAGCTGGCCGAGCTCAACATCGGTGTCACCCACCTCTACGGCCTGACCGAGACCTACGGCCCGTCGCTGATCTGCGACTGGCGCAGCGAATGGGACGGCCTGCCCGCCGCTGAGCAGGCCCGGATCAAGGCCCGCCAGGGGGTGGGCACGCTGGTGACCTCCTCGGTGCGGGTGGTCGACGCCGACGGCGCGGACGTGCCCGCCGACGGCACCGCGCAGGGGGAGATCGCCATCCGGGGCAACAACGTGATGCTCGGCTACTACAAGGACCCCGAGGCCACCGCGGCGGCGTCGGTGCACGGGCCCGGCGGCACCTGGTTCCGGACCGGGGACGTGGCCGTGATGCACGACCACGGCTACGTCGAGGTGCGGGACCGGGCCAAGGACGTGATCATCTCCGGCGGCGAGAACATCGCCTCCATCGAGGTCGAGCAGGCCCTGGCGTCGCACCCCGACGTGGTGGAGTGCGCGGTGGTGGCCGCCCCCGACGACACCTGGGGCGAGGTCCCCGCCGCGTTCGTGGTGCTCCGGGCAGGCGCGGCCACCACCGAGGCCGAACTCGTCGAACACGTCAAGTCCCGCATCGCCCGCTTCAAGGCACCGAAGTCGGTGACCTTCGGCGACCTGCCCAAGACGGCCACCGGCAAGATCCAGAAGTTCGCCCTCCGAGACCAGCTCTGGTCCGGCCGCGACCGCCGCGTCAACTAGCGCCAGCCGGAGCCGCCGGTCAGGGCTCGTCCACCAGGGGGACTACCGACTCCGCGAACACGTCGAACTGCTCCAGGTACTCCTCAAGGGTGCGGGCCCGGAACTTGAGATGGAAGGTGTTGGCCCCCGCGGCCCGTCCCGACCGGATGCTGGCGGCCAGCGGCTCGGCGCCGCACGACATCACCGGGGGCAGGCCCTCGGGGGCGGTGTCGGCCAGCAGGTAGCACCACGGCGGCATGAAGCCCACGTCGAAGCGGGCGCCGTCGCGGCCGGCCGCGGCCGCGGCGGTGTTCATGGTGTCGATGATCTCGCCGTACTGGGAGACCGGGTTGCCCATCGGCACGTAGCCGTCGCCCAGACGGCCGGCACGCCGCCAGGCGGCCCGTCCGCTGCCCCCCACCCAGATGGGCAACTCCCGCACCGGCGCGGGGCCGACCCCGACATCGGCGTAGCTGAAGGCTTCCCCCGAGTGGCTCACGTAGGTGCCGGCGAAGGCCCCCCTCACCGCCTCCAGGATCTCGTCGAGCAACCGGCCCCTGGCCTCGAAGTCCACGCCCAGCGCCTCGAACTCGGCCTCCACGTGGCCGGCCCCGACTCCGAGGAGGGCCCGGCCGCCCGAGAGGTGGTCGAGCGTAGCGAACGACTTGGCCGTCTGCAGAGGGTGGCGGTAGGCAGCGATCCACACCATCGAGGCCAGGTTCACGGTCTCGGTGCGGGCAGCCAGGTACGACAGGGTGGCCACCGTGTCGTACCAGGTGGTGCTCATGTGGGCCGCGTAGTCGTTGTCGGGTATGGCGACGTGGTCGGTCACACCCACGAAGTGGTGGCCGGTGTCCTCGGCCTTGCCGGCGATGCGCACCAGGTCCTCGACGGTGGCCGAGTGCTCCCAGGGGTCGGCCAGGGTGGCGGTGAGCGTGTGGATGGGCAGGCCGATGCCGCATGTCCAGCCGCCCGGTGGCGTGATCGAGGCCATGGCGGCACGATGCTACGGCGCGGCGGCCCGTCCGGGGCAGGCAGGCCTCCCTAGCTGCGGCAGCCGCTGAATCCCGGGTCCGGACCAGGGCGTCGCGGCGGGGCGAAGAAGTCGTTCTCGTTGTCGGCGAGCTGCCTGCGCTTGCGCAAGATCGCCCTGCGCTCGGCCTCCAGGTACAGGTACCGCTGCACGTCGCTGGGCGTGTCGTCATTCATGAACATGTCGACGGCCACCGGATCACGGCACAGCTCCTCGCGAATGTCCTCCTTGGTGACGGCCCTGCCCTCGCTGCGACCGGCTCGCTCGCGCCTCATGCGCCAGCGGTACCACCTGTTCCTCGCCAACGGGACGATCAGCCCCAAGTTGAACATCGCCAATCCGAAGAACGCGAACTCCGCGGTCATCACGAACGGCGCCATCTTGCTCCTCCTGTGTGAGCGGATATCCGGCGCCCGGACGACTGGGTCGCGATACTCGTCTAATTTCAATATATCGGATGTGCTATCGATCCTACCCGCCGCAAGACTCTTGCTTCCAACGGTCCCGTTCGACCGGCCACCGAGACGGGCCGCCCCTTAGGATCAGCGGGGCATGGCTGCGGCAATCACAGGGACCGGTGTGGCCGTCCCACCCAACGTCGTGACCAACGACGACCTGATCCGGATCATGGACACCACCGACGACTGGATCCGATCCCGGACCGGGGTGGCCTCCCGCCGGTTCGTGGATCCCGGCACAGGCACTTCGGACCTTGCCGCCGAGGCGGCTCTGGACGCACTGGCCGACGCCGGCGTGGACGCCGCGGCTGTGGACGTGGTGGTGTGCGCCACCATGACCCCGGACCGCCAGAACCCGGGGATAGCTGGGGCGGTCCAGCACAAGGCCGGGCTCGACGCGACCGCGGTGTTCGATCTCCGCCAGCAGTGCTCCGGCTTCCTCTTCGGGCTGGACCTGGCCGACATGCTCATCACCACCGGCCGGGCCGGCACTGTGCTGGTGGTGGGAGCCGAGGTCCACGCCGGCTACCTGCCGTGGGGCGACGCCTGGGACATCGTGCTGGGCCGGGTCGACAGAGCCCCGACCGCCGACGAGCGGGACCTGGCCACCCGTCACCGGGCCTGGAGCGTCCTATTCGGCGACGGCGCCGGCGCCATGGTGCTGCGGGACGAACCCGGCAGGGCTGCTTCGGACACCGCAGCCAGAGTTGGGATTCTCGGCTCGGTGCTGAGGACGGACGGCACTCATGCCGACCTGATCGAGGTCCCCGGCCTGGGATCGGAGCAGCGTCCCTACGCCGATGCGGCCCAGATCGCGGCGGGGCTGCACCATCCCGCCATGAACGGTGGCGGGCTGTACCGGTTGGCAGTGGAGACCATGCCCGCCGCGGTGCAGGACGTGCTGGAGATCGCGGGCTGCAAGCTCGACGATCTCGACCTGGTGGTGGCCCACCAGGCCAACGACCGCATCCTGGAGGGTGCCCGGCGCAGACTGGGCGCCGGGGCCGAGGTAATGCCGTCCAACATCGAGCACTGGGGCAACACGACGGCGGCCACTCTGCCGATCCTCTTCCACGAGCTGCGCGAGCGGGGCCGGGTCGGCCCGGGGTCGCTGGTGGCGTTCACCAGCTTCGGGGCGGGCGCCCACTGGGGCGCGATCCTCTACCGCGAGCCCGGCGGGGCGGAGGCGGCGTGAGCGCCTTGGGTCTCGCCGGGATCGTGGCCGGCGTGCTGATGGCTGGGTGCTGGCTGGTGAGCATGCCCAAGCGCGACGTATCGATAGTCGATCCGCTGTGGCCGATGGTGTTCGTCGCGGTGGCCTGGTCGTTGTGGCTGTGGAGCGACGGGAGCGGCAGTGACCGGGCATGGCTGATGCTGGTAATGGTGTCCGCGTGGGGCCTGCGGTTGGGCGCTCACCTCACCGCCCGCAAGTGGGGCGAGCCCGAGGACTTCCGCTATCAGTCCTTGAGGCGCCGGTTGCCGCCGTTCTGGCTGTGGAGTCTGCCGGCTGTGTTCATCCTGCAAGCAGCGCTGGCGGTGGTGGTGTCGCTGCCGGTCCAGGCGGTGCTGGGCGACTCCGACCCGTCACCGCTCCGGTGGCTGGACTGGGTCGGAGCGGCGGTCTGGGCGGTGGGGCTGGTCTTCGAGTCGGTGGGCGACGAGCAGCTGCGCCGCTTCAAGGCCGAGGAAGCCAACCGCGGCAAGGTCATGGACCGGGGCCTGTGGCGCTACAGCCGCCACCCCAACTACTTCGGCGACAGCGTGGTGTGGTGGGGCATCTGGGTGGTCGCCGCGGCGGCCGGTGCGTGGTGGACCGTCGCCGGGCCAGTGGTCATGACGACTCTGCTGCTGAGGGTCTCGGGAGTGACCCTGCTGGAGCGCCGCATGGGCAAGCGCCGCCCCGGCTACGCCGAGTATGTGGCCCGCACCAGCGCCTTCGTCCCGATGCCGCCCCGGCGGACCGACCGCTAGCCGCTCCTTCTGTGTGGCCCCGTGCCGGGGCCACCCCGTTACCATCGCTCGCCATGAGCTTCCGCACTGAGTTTCTCGACGAGGCTCTAGCCGCCTACATCCAGGCCCATTCCACCCAGCCCGACAAGGTGCAGCAGGATCTGATCGAGGCCACAGCCGCCCTCGGAGATGCCAGCATCATGCAGATCAGCCCCGCCCAGGGCGCGCTGATGACGATGCTCACGACCTTGCTCGAGCCGCAGTTCGCGGTCGAGGTGGGCACGTTCACGGGCTATTCGGCCCTGGCCGTGGCCAAGGCACTCCCACCCGGCGGCCGGCTGCTGTGCTGCGACATATCCGAGGAGTGGACCGCCATCGCCCGCGAGCACTGGGAGCGCGCCGGAGTGAGCGACCGCATCGACCTGCGCATCGCTCCGGCGATGGACACGTTGCGCTCCCTGCCCCCGGAGCCGGCCGTCGACCTCGCGTTCATCGACGCCGACAAGTCGTCCTACATCGCCTACTACGAGGAGCTGGTTCGGAGGCTGTCGGCGCGGGGAGTGATTCTAGTGGACAACGCGCTGTGGGACGGGCATGTGGCCAACCCCGACCAGGCCGACCCCACCACGGAGCACTTGCGCGCCTTCAACGCCCATGTCATCGCCGACGAGCGGGTGCTCGTGGCGCTGTTGCCGGTGGGCGACGGTCTCTCGATGATCACCCGCCGTCCCGCCTGACCGGCGCGGCGCCACCGGCGGGGCGAGGCACTACGGAACGGGCCGCGGCGCGCCGTCAGCCAGTGTCGAGCCGGACCGGATTCGACAGCACGCCGATGCCGGTGACCTCGATATCGACGACGTCTCCCGGCGCGAGCTGGCAGGTCGAGTCAGCGCCCATCCACAGCACATCGCCGGGATGGAAGGTGATGTAGCGCGACGCCTCGACGATGAAGTCCCAGGGGTCGAAGACCATGTCGCCGGTGGCGAATCCGGCTCGGACCTCTCCGTTCACCCGGACGGTGGTCGTCTGGGCCATGGGGTCGACGTCGGTCTCGATCCAGGGGCCCATGGGCTTGAACGTGTCGCTGTTCTTGCTTCGCCAGAACGAGCGGTCCGAGCGCTGCCACTCGCGGGCGCTCACGTCGTTGCCGATCGTCCAGCCGAACACCGACTCCTGCGCCTCGGCCCGCGACGCGTGGCGCACGCGGCGACCGACGACAGCAACCACCTCGCCCTCGGCCTCGAAGCGGCCCGTCACGTCGGGAGGCACGAGAATCGGCTCTCCGTGCCCGATCAAGGCGTTGTTGGCCCGGTAGCCGACCTCTGGACGATCAGGTACGGCGACGTTCCGTCCGGCCGCCATCTGCTGCTCGATGTGACGGCGGTAGTTCAGCCCGACCGCGTAGAACACGAACGGCACCACCGGCGGCAGGAGGGCCAACCCCTCTCGGGGCACGGACCGCTCGACGGCGGGTTCGCCCTCGAGGGGCGAACCGCGCAAGACATGGACCGCCTCGTCGTCCACCCGGACCCAGCGGATCTCGCCGTCGACGGATGCTCGCCCGTACCGCATAGGAAGTCGGCCAGCCTAGAGGCCGAGCGAATGGGCGGAACACTGCGGCCCATACGGCGCGGGGCCGTGGCCCGAGCGGCCCTCAGGTCGCAGCGAACAAGAGCGGGAAGGACACCGCTGCGATGCGACGCACTCTGACCAATCGGCGCAGCCCCTCAAGCATCAGCCACGCGCTTGCTCACCTCGCGGTTGCAGACCCGCCGGAACGGACGCCACGATCGCGACGCACGAGGCCGGACGCGGCCTGCTCGTCCAGCACCACGGTGACATTGGGATGGAGTTGGATCGCTGACGCCGGCACCTCCTCGGTGACTGGCCCCTCAAGAGCTCGGGCCACCGCATCAGCCTTGTGCTCCCCGCAAGCGACCAGCACGAGTCGGTCGGCCGCGCCGATGGCGGCCATGCCCTGGGTGATCGCCCGGACCGGTGCAGACCGCCCGGCACCGAAGAAGCGGATGTTGTCGGCCCGGGTCTGCTCGCTCAGCTCGACCACCCGGGTCGCGCTGTCGAGCGGCGATCCCGGTTCGTTGAAGGCAATGTGGCCGTTGGCTCCGATTCCCAGGAGCTGCAGCCCGATCGAGGCCTGCTGCACCTGCTGCTCGTAGCGGGCGCATTCGGCTGACACATCGACCGCCTGAGCGTTCGGGCCGTGGACGGCGCGGGGCCCCATGTCGACCTGAGCGGTCAGCAGCCGGTGAACGACGTTGCGGTAGGCGCACGGATCGTCCCGGTCGAGATCCAGGTACTCGTCGAGAAGGTAGGCGCGGACGCGGGCGAAGCTCAGTCCCTCCTCACGGTGGCGCCGCACCAACTCGGCGAACACCGCCTCCATCGTCTCGCCGGTGGCCAGGCCGAGGGCAGGCCGCGGCGCGCTGACGATGAACCGCTCGACGAGATCGGCGACCACTCGCGCGGCCGCGGCTGCCGACTCGCCGACGACGATCCTCACCGCGTGGCTGCGACGGCGGCGCCCACGACACCGGCGTGCATGCCGAGGTGGGCCACCGAGATGGGCTTGGACAGTTCAAGCCTCGACGCGAACCGGTCGAAGTTCTCGCTGAGCCCCCCGCCCACCACCCAGCGGGACGGGTTGAGCATGGCCTCCAACTCGTCGAAGAAGGGCTGGGCCCGCCGGGCCCATTCAACCGGGGTGAGCTCCTCGGTGGAGATCGCCCTGCCTGACGCGATCTCCTCGAAGCTCCCGTTCGTGCCGACCAGGCCGCCGAGCTCCGAGTTCGCGATGAGATCACCATTGTGAAGCAGCGCGCTGCCTATGCCCGTCCCGAAGGTCAGCACGATGGTCAGCCCATCTGAGTCGAGTCCGGCGTCGCCGTAAGTCAGCTCGGCCAGCCCGGCGGCATCGGCGTCGTTGATGAGCACCGCGTTGGCGCCGTCGGGAGCGCGCAAGCATGCCAGCGCACCGTCCTCCTCGAACGCGCCGGAGAGATTCGGGGCATGGCGCAGCGACGACCCGTCGATGACACCCGGCAGGGCTACGCCGACCGGGCCGGACCAGCCGACTGCGGAGGCAATACGGCCAATGGCAGACACGACGTCGCCGGGCGTGGCCGTCTCCGGCGTCGGCTCAGAGCGGATGGCTCCGGCCAACTCCCCGGTACCCAGATCGACAACGGCGCCCTTGATGCTGGTGCCTCCAACATCGACTCCCAGCTGCATCACGGATCGCTACCTGCCCGCTCGGCCTCCGGGTCGGGATCGCCGGTTCGGGCGCCGGTGATGTAGGCGACCAGGTCGTCCTTGGTCACGTCGCCCACATTCACCTCCGCGGTCTTGCGGCCCTGGCGCAGCACCACGGCACGGTCGCAGACTTCGGTGACGCGGTCCATGTTGTGAGTGATCAGCAGGACCGCCACGCCCGCGCCGCGCAGGCTGCGGATGAGTTCGAGCACCCGACCGGCCTGCTCCACACCCAGCGCGGCGGCGGGCTCGTCGAGCAGCACGATCTGCTGGCCCCAGGCCGCCGCCCGGCCTATGGCCACGGCCTGGCGCTGGCCTCCCGACAGCGCGCTCATCTGCCGGCGCAGCGACGGGATGCGAATGTCGAGTCGTCCGAGGATCTCATTGGACTCGGCCCGCATGCGCTTCTTGTCGAGCACCCCGAGCCACGCACCGAGCCGGCCGCCGCGGGTGTGCTCCCGGTTGAGGAACAGGTTCTCGACCACGTCGAGGGGGTCGATCACGGCCAGCGTCTGATGGACGGTCTCGATGCCCAGCGAACGGGCCGTCTCGGGCGAGGCGATGGCCTGGACAACCCCGTCGACCTTGACCACTCCCGCGTCGGGCGCGTACACCCCCGAGATGCACTTGACCAGCGTCGACTTGCCGGCGCCGTTGTCGCCCAGCAGGGCGGTGACCCGACCGTAGTGCAGGCTCAGGGCCACCTGATCGAGCGCCCTGACCGCCCGGAACGACTTGCACAGGCCCTCGACCTCGAGCGCGGCGGCTGCGGCCGTCACTGTGAACCCCCGAGTGGGACCTCGTCCCCGAAGCCGTTCCACACGCCCGCTACCTCGGCCCGGCCGGCAGACACGCCCGCGAGGCCCACGACGAAGGTGCGGGTGACGAAGGCTTGGACCCGGAATCCGAAGACCACCGTTGCGCCTTCGGCCACGGTGCGCCGACCTGTGGGATGGAGCTGGGCGTAGTAGTCGATGGCCGCCGGTGCGGGCATGTCGACCGGCACCGGCTCCGTCAGGACCTCCGAGGGGTCGTGGGCGACGACGGCTCGCACCTGGTAGTCGCCGAACACCGGGTCGATGTAGAGCCCGCCTCCGAAACAGAGCGGCACGCCCTGGTGGATGTGGGCCACCTCGCTGAGGTAGAGCACCGCGGGCTGCTCGGGCAGGTCCTGCCCCGCATGAAGGGGGGTGGTGCCGGTGAGCCCGTGACCGGGCTCGACCTGGGTGGCACCGGCCTCGGCCAGCATGCCGAGCACCTCGGTGGAGGTGGTCCCCGGCGCGTTGATCTCCAGCGTCGCCGGGCAGGCGGGGTGGGCACGGGCGGCCTCCGCGGCCCGGGCCAGTGTGGCGGCGTTAGGGGTGAGGCGGGCCCCGCCGGAGGCGGAGTCGAACAGCAGGGCCGGGAAGGTGGTCAACCCGGCGAACTCGGCTCCGGGCAGCCCGGCGATGCGATCGATGAAGGCGGGCAGGTCATCCAGCGCGACACCGCCCTCGTGGCCGGGGTAGAAGGTGTCGCCTTCGGCGAACACCCGCACCAGCAGCCGCTGGGACCGCCCGAGGCGGTGGGCTGCGTCTGCGGCCTCGGTGGCCTTGTTGTCGGAGAAGGTCGTCCAGTAGTCCGGGTCCAGCCCGGCGGCCTCGGCGGCCTCGGCCCGGGGCACCTGAACCAGATGGCCGAGATGTCCCAGGTTGTGGCCGTGGCGGGCAATCGGCCGGGCGCAGGCCATGTCCACCGCCACGTAGCCGTCGACCCCGCCGGCGGTCATGGCGGCCAGCGCCGCCGGGGCCCGGCCGATCTGCTTGGTCATGGCGTAGACGGTGAGGCCCAGCCGGTGGGCCTGCCGGCACAGCCCGGCCGTGTTCGCCTCGATCGCGTCGAGGTCGAGGACGCAGCTGTTGGCCGGTATCCGTCCCGCTTGGTGGAGCTCGACTGCGGCTTCCACGAACTGCGGGTTGCGCCTCAGCAGCGGCTGCAGGAACACGTCATGTCTCCTTCTGCTCGCGCACGAGTCGGCCGCCGGCTGTCATCAGGTCTCCTTCTGTTCTCGCATGCTCAGCGCGACCGCCAGGATGATGATCACGCCCCGGGCGATCAACTGGTCCGCGACCCGCAGGCCCATCAGGATCAGGCCGTTGTTCAGCATGGCCATAACCACCGACCCCGCTACGGCGCCGGCCACCGAGGCCCGGCCGCCGAACAGGTTGGTGCCACCGATGACTACCGCGGCGATCACCGTGAGCAGCAGGTTCTCGCCCAGGTCGTGGCGCCCGATGGCCAGCCGGCCGGCCAGCAGCACGCCCGCGAACGAGGCCGCAGCCGCGCTGGTCATCAGCGCGGTGATACGGATGCGGTCGGTGTTGATGCCGAGCGCGGCCGCGGCGGAGCGGTCAGCGCCCACCGACAGCACATGGCGGCCCCACCGCAGCTGGTGCAGCACCAGGTGCCCGATCAATCCGACCACGACGGTCCAGATCAGCAGCGATGAGATCGGCCCCGCCGATCCGGCCCCGAAGATGGCCAGGAACGTGTCGTTGCGGATCGGCAGTGACTGAAGGTTGTTCATGTTGCGGGCGATCCCGCTGACGATCCCGAGCATTCCCAGGGTCACCAGGAACGACGGGATGCGCACCTTGACGGCGATGAGGCCGTTGACGAGCCCGATGCCGGCTCCGACCGCCAGCGCCGCGCCCGCACCGGCCACGAACCCGTAGCTGCCCACCGCCTCTGCCGCCACCAGCGACGACAGGGCGGTGACCGCCCCGACCGACAGGTCGATCTCCGCCGCGGCCAGCGCGAAGGTCATGCCCACCGCCATCACCGCGATCGGAGCGGCCTGGCGTCCGATGTTCAAGAGGTTGGAGGCGGTGAGGAACCCGTCGTCGCGCAGGATGACTGCGAACAGCCCGAGGATCAGGAGCGCGGCCGCGTACACCACGTAGGGGCGCAGCCCCTGGTCCTGGCGGCGCTGTGCCAGCCACTGGCGGGTGGCAGCAAGCAGCCGGCCGGCCGCGGCGGGTTCGTTCATCGTGCGTTCCTTACTGAGGGCTGGTCGAAGCCCCGGCCACGACCCGGGTCGCAGCCGGAGCTTCGAGCAAGTCTGCCTCTAGCCCAGGGCGTCGAGTACTTCTTGGGGGGGATCGGCGGCCAGCGACTGGCGGTAGCCCTCGATGATGTTGTCGGCGGTCACGCCGATGGCCGGCA
>JAGWAO010000050.1:0-11373 GCA_021296315.1 Acidimicrobiia bacterium
GTCGAGGTGGTCGTGCCCCAGAACCTGTCCGACGAGCAGCGGGCTGCCGTGGAGGCCTTAGCGGCCGCCGGCGGCGAGGATCCGCGGGCCCACCTGAAGACATGATCGAGATCGCTCTCAACACGGAGAAATGACAATGACCGACGACCGCTTCCATCGAGCCGTATACGTGATATCGGTGGCCGCCGAGCTTGCGGGGGTCCACCCCCAGACGCTTCGCATCTACGAGCGCAGGGGCCTGCTCGCACCGGCCCGGACCGCAGGCGGCAGCCGCCGCTACAGCGATGCCGACCTCGCCCTGCTGGAACGCATCGCCGAGCTCACCGACGAGGGTCTCAACCTCGCCGGAGTGCAGCGCGTCCTGGAACTCGAGCGGACCGTCGAACAGCTGCAGGCCCAGCTTGACGACGCCCGCCGGGCCCACCAGCGCTACATGGATGACTTGACGGCGCGCGGCTTCAACCCTGGCGGTCGGGTGCCGGCCGTCCCCGCCAGCCGGGCGGTGACCCTGTACCGCGCCACCCGTGGACCGGCCTCCGTGATCGAACCTGTGGCGAGGAGCGGCTGACCATGGCTCTGGACCCCAACCGCTGGACGCTGAAGACGACCGAGGCGTTCGCGGCCGCCACCGAGGCGGCCCGGTCGGCCTCGCACGCTGAGGTCACACCCGACCATCTGCTCATCGCTCTGCTGGCCCAGACCGAAGGTCTGGTGCTGCCGATGCTTCACTCCGCGGGCGTCGACCACTCCGCCGTGCAGGAGCGGGCCCAGCAAGCGGTGGCCGTGCTGCCGCGCGCCTACGGGTCCGACATCGGGATGTCCCGCGAGCTGCATGACGTGCTCACCGAGGCCGACGAGCTGCGAGCCGACCTCGCCGACGACTACCTGTCCACCGAGCACCTGATCCTCGCCCTCGGCGGTCGCATGGACCTCGACCGCGAACTTCTCCTGAAAGTGCTGCACGACGTACGCGGCAGCCATCGCGTGACGACCAAGGCGCCCGAGGATCAGTACCAGGCCCTGGAACGCTACGGCCGGGACCTCACCTCGGAGGCCCGGGCGGGCAGCCTCGACCCGGTGATCGGCCGCGATGACGAGATCCGGAGGGTGATCAGGGTCCTGGCCCGGCGCCGCAAGAACAATCCGGTGCTGATCGGCGAGCCCGGCGTGGGCAAGACCGCCATCGTTGAGGGCCTAGCCCAGCGCATCGTCGACGGCGACGTGCCCGACAGCCTGGCCGGCAAGCGACTCGTAATGCTCGACCTGGCCGCCATGGTGGCCGGAGCCAAGCACCGGGGCGAGTTCGAGGAGCGCCTCCAAGCGGTGCTGACCGAGATCGAGGAGGCCGGCGGCGAGATCGTCACCTTCATCGACGAACTGCACACCGTGGTGGGTGCAGGCGGCGCCGAGGGAGCGATGGACGCCGGCAACATGCTCAAGCCCATGCTGGCCCGCGGCACGCTGCGGATGGTCGGCGCCACCACGCTCGACGAGTACCGCAAGCACCTCGAGAGCGACGCGGCCCTGGAGCGCCGCTTCCAGCCGGTGCTGGTGGATCCGCCATCCGTCGAGGCCACCGTGGCCATCCTGCGGGGCCTGCGGGAGCGCTACGAGGTCCATCACGGGGTGCGGATCAAGGACTCTGCCCTGATCGCCGCGGCCGAGCTGTCGGATCGTTACATAACCGGCCGGTTCCTTCCCGACAAGGCCATCGACCTGATCGACGAGGCGGCCAGCTCCCTGCGCATCGAGATCGACTCGGTGCCCACCGAGATCGATGTGGTACAGCGCCGGTTGCGCCAGCTCGAAATGGAGCGGGTCGCCCTCGGAGACGAGAGCGACGACACGTCCCGGGCACGCCTCGACGACCTGGAGCGCGAGATCGCCGACCTCACCGAGGAGTCATCCTCGCTCACCGCCCGCTGGCAGGCCGAGAAGGAGGCCATCGGCGTCATCCGATCCCACAAGGAGGAGCTCGAAACCCAGCGATCCGACCTGGAGCGTGAGCCCGACCTGGAGCGGGCCGCCGAGATCCGCTTCGGTATCATCCCCGACCTGGAGCGTCGCATCGACGAGGCCACCGGCCGCCTGGCGGAACTGCAGCGCGACTCCTCGATGCTGACCGAGGAGGTTGACGCCGACCACATCGCGGCCGTTGTCAGCCGGTCGACCGGCGTGCCGGTGTCTCGCCTGATGGAGGGTGAGGCAGCCAAGCTGATCCGGCTGGAGGAGCATCTCCATGAACGGGTCGTGGGCCAGGACGAGGCGGTGAACGTGGTGGCCAACGCCATCCGACGCAGCCGTGTCGGCCTCGGTGACCCCCGTCGCCCCATCGGCAGCTTCCTGTTCCTCGGCCCCACCGGAGTGGGCAAGACGGAGTTGGCCCGGTCCCTGGCCGCGTTCCTGTTCGACGACGAGCAGGCCATGGTCCGCATCGACATGTCGGAGTACCTGGAGAAGCACTCCGTGTCCCGCCTCATCGGGGCGCCGCCCGGATATGTGGGCCACGACTCCGGCGGCCAGCTCACCGAGGCCGTCCGGCGCCGCCCCTACGCGGTGGTGCTGCTGGACGAGGTGGAGAAGGCCCACTCCGAAGTGTTCGGCGTGCTGCTGCAACTCCTCGACGACGGCCGTCTCACCGACGGGCAGGGGCGCACGGTGGACTTCACCAATGTCGTGCTGATCATGACGTCAAACCTCCAGGGCGAGCCGGGCAACTTCTTCCGGCCCGAGTTCGTGAACCGCATCGACGACATCGTCCGGTTCCGCCCCCTGGAACCCGACGACCTAGTGCCCATCGTCGACATCCAGCTCAAGCAGCTAGCGGAGCGCCTGCAGACCCGGCGTCTCGGGATGGAGGTCACCGACGAGGCCAAGGCGCATCTGGCCCGCGCCGGCTACGAGCCCGCCTTCGGGGCCCGGCCCCTCCAGCGCCTGATACAGCGCGCCATCGGGGATCCGCTCGCCGTGGCCATGCTGGAGGGTCGCTACGGTGCCGACGATGTGGTGATCGTGGACGTGGACCGTCCCGGCTCCACGGACGCGTCGATCATCCTGCGCTAACCAGTACAGCCAACCAGAGGCCGAGCGCTAGCGAGGCCGTGGCCCGAGCGGCCCGGGAGCGAAGCGAACAGGAGCGGGAAACCAGTACAATCGCACGGTAACGCCCGCCCCCAAAGGAGAGCGCCGTGCCTGCGACCGTTGTCGTCGGTACCCAGTGGGGCGACGAGGGGAAGGGGAAGTTCACCGACCTCGTCGCTGCTGAGATGGACATGGTTGTCCGCTACCAGGGCGGTCACAACGCCGGACACACGCTGGTAGTGAACGGCGAGACTTTCGCACTTCAGTTGATACCGAGCGGAGTGCTCTACACCCACATCACTCCGGTGATCGGCAACGGCGTCGTCGTCGATCCGAGGGTGCTCATCGCCGAGATGGACGCGCTGGACGCCCGCGGCGTCGACTGCAGCTCGCTGCGGCTGTCGGGCAACGCCCATCTGATCATGCCCTACCACCAGGAGCTCGATGCGCTGCACGAGCGCCATCTGGGCGAGGCGAAGCTGGGCACCACGAAGCGAGGCATCGGGCCGGCGTACGCCGACAAGTCGATGCGCATCGGGCTGCGGGTGCAGGACATGCTCGATCCGAGGATCTTCCGAGCCAAGCTCGAAGTGTCCCTGGCCCACACCAACAAGGTGCTGGCCAAGGTCTTCAATCGCCTGCCCATGAGAGCCGACGACATCGCCGACGAGTACCTGGACCAGTGCGCGGCCCGTCTCGAGCCCCATGTCTGCGACACCGTGGCCCTGCTGCACGAGGCCCTCGAGGCCGGTCGGCAAGTGCTGCTCGAGGGAGCTCAGGCAACCTTCCTCGATCTCGATCACGGCACTTACCCCTTCGTCACGTCGTCCAATCCGGTGGTGGGCGGTGCTTGCATCGGAGCCGGGATCGGTCCCCGCCACGTCGATCGGATCATCGGCATCGCCAAGGCCTACGTGACCCGGGTCGGGTCGGGGCCATTCGTCACGGAGTTGTTCGACCAAGTCGGCGACCGTCTCGTCGACGTCGGCGGCGAGTACGGGACGAACACCGGCCGCCGCCGCCGCACCGGATGGTTCGACCTGGTGATGCTGCGCCACGCGGTACGGCTCAATTCCCTGACGGAGGTCGCCCTCACCAAGCTCGACGTGCTCGATGGTCTCGACCGCCTCAAGGTGTGCGTCGCCTACGAACTGGAGGGCGAGCGTTACGAGCACATGCCCTACCACCAGTCGGTGATCCACAAGGCGGTGCCCGTGTATGAGGAGCTAGACGGTTGGAGCACCGACCTGAGCGACATCACATCGTCTTGCGAGCTTCCAGCCGCGGCTGCCGACTACATCTCCTTCCTGGAGGAGGGCATCGGCGTGCCGATCCGGCTCGTCGGTGTCGGCCCGGGTCGCAGCCAGTTCCTCTATTGGCAGGAAGCGGCCTAGCGGTGAGCAGCCAGTTCCTCTACTGGCGGGAAGCCGCCTAGCAGTGGGCACCGGCGGTGCGCCCAACGTGCTGGCGGGCCGTTACGCCAGCGAGCGGATGCGGGCGCTGTGGTCCCCCGAGCGCCGCGTGGTGCTGGAGCGCCGGCTGTGGCTGGCGGTGCTGGAGGCTCAGCGCAAGCTTGGACTTGACGTCGATCAGACCGTCGTCGATGCCTACCGGGCGGTGGTGGAGGTTGTCGACCTCGAGTCGATAGCCGCCCGTGAGGCCGTCACTCGCCATGACGTGAAGGCCCGGATCGACGAGTTCTGCGCTCTCGCGGGCCATGAGTCCATCCATTTGGGCATGACGTCTCGGGACGTCACCGAGAACACCGAGCAGCTGCTGATCCACGACTCGCTGAAGGTGGTCCGCGACGATCTGGTGGCGGTGATCGCCCGCTTGGCCGGCCTGGCCGAGGCCCATGCCTCGACGGTGATGGTGGCCCGCACCCACAACGTGGCCGCGCAGGCCACAACCCTGGGCAAGCGTTTCGCGGACGCGGCGGCCGAGACGATGCTCGGATACACGCGGATTTCGGAGCTGCTGGACCGGTACCCGCTGCGCGGCATCAAGGGACCGGTCGGCACTCGTCTCGACCAGCTCGACCTGCTCGGCTCGGCGGAAGCGGTCGACGAATTGGAGCGCCTCGTGGCCGAGCACCTCGGTCTCGGCGGCGTGCTCGACGCGTCGGGCCAGACCTACCCGCGCTCGCTGGACCTCGACGTGGTGGCCGCGTTGGTGCAGGCGGTGTCGGGCCCGGCGTCCCTGGCGACGACGGTGCGGCTCATGGCCGGGCATGGCCTCGTGTCGGAGGGGTTCCACGACGGCCAGGTCGCTTCCTCGGCCATGCCTCACAAGGCCAACGCTCGCTCCTCGGAGCGCATCGGCGCCCTGGTGGCCGTGCTCGACGGCCATCTCGCCATGGCGGCCTCGCTCGCGGGACGCCAGTGGAACGAGGGCGATGTGAGTTGCTCGGCCGTAAGGCGCGTCATGCTGCCCGACTCCTTCTGCGCGGCCGACGGCCTGCTCCACACCGCGCTGGGAGTATTGGAGGAGCTACAGATCGACGAGGCCGCCCTGACGGCCGAATTCGAGCGCTTCCTGCCCTTGCTGGCGACCACACGTCTGCTCACTGCTCTGGTTCGGGCCGGGATGGGACGGGAGGCGGCCCACGGGGTGCTGGCCGAACCCACCCGGCGGGCCGCGCAGCAGGCAGCCGGCGACGATCCCGTCGACCTCGACGGACTGCTCGACCAGCTGGCGATCGATGAGCGGGTACCGCTGGGTCGCGCCGACTTGGCCCAACTCATGGCCAAGCCTGAGCGTTTCGCGGGAACGGCGCCAGAACAGACTGCACGAGTGATTGAGGCAGCCCGTGCCGTGGTGGCTCGTCACCCGGAAGCTGCGGCCCAGCCCCCTGAAGTTCGGTTGTGACGTTCTTGTCGGCGTAGCGGCAACAAGAACACCCAAGGTGTCAGGTGCCGCCGCGGGAGATACCGGCTCGCCTCAGCGTCGCGGCAGGAACTCCTACCTCTCGCCATGCCGCGTATGTGATTCCCTTTCGGCCGCTGTAGGAAACGGCAACCGCCACGAATGCGTCTTCGAGTTCGCTGATGTCGACTGTCTCCGAGGGTGAGCTGAGGGCTCGCTCGAGATCGATGCGCTCTTGGACTAGTTGGACCCGTCGTATCGGTGTTGCCGACTCGAGCGCTTCGCTGATTGCTTCCATTCGCTTTTGGATGGATTCGGCAGTACGCCTGCGACCCGGTCGTGGCCGGTTCGATTCCAAACCTTCGAGATACGCGCCTACGGCCCTGTTTTCGGCACGGGCCCTTGCATTGGCAGCCTTGTGTTCATCTGACATATGTCGTACCACGAATTGCTCCCTTTCAACGGGTCAGAGTACTCGGGAGCGGATGATAGTCATGCCATGAAGCAGGCACAACCATCAAAACGACCAAGTTGTTTCGCGACAATTGTGGATAGCGTTCCGGTCGTGCTCTGCTCGGGCATGCTTTGTTGTGCACAGGAAACGGCAGTGCATATGTATGACAATTCGACTAGGTAGAGAGGAAGTTGAATTGGACACACCGACTCCGGCCTATTCGATCACGATCATGGTGTCGCTGGGCAACCGCCCCGGGACGCTGGGCCGCTTCGCAACCGCCATCGGTGACGCGGGGGGCAACATCGCCGCAATTCCGGGTTTCGAGGCCAAGGGTCCCGTCATCATGCGGGAGATCGACGTCCTCGCCGGATCTCCCGACCATGCTCGTCACATAGTTGCTGCCGTCAGCGACCTCGATGGTGTCACCGTGCTCGATTGGTGGGACCGCACGTTCCGCCTCCATGAGGGCGGAAAGATAGAGGTCAACGCCCTTTGTTCAGTTGGCGACGCCCACGATCTGGCTATGGCGTACACGCCGGGGGTGGCCCGTGTGTGCAATGCGATCCAGCGGGAGCCGATGCTGCGCCACACCCACACGATGGTGAAGAACATCGTCGCCATCGTCACCGACGGAACGGCCGTTCTCGGGTTGGGAGACATCGGCCCTGCCGCGGCCCTGCCGGTTATGGAAGGCAAGGCCCTGCTGTTCAAGGAGTTCGGAGGGGTCGATGCTTTCCCAGTCTGCCTCGATGTATCCACTCCCGATGAACTTGTCGAGACTGTCGTACGCATGTCTCCCTCGTTCGGTGGGATCAATCTGGAGGACATAGCCGCGCCTGCGGCCTTCGAGATCGAAAAGAAGCTCATCGAGGCGCTTGACATTCCTGTGTTTCACGATGACCAGCACGGCACGGCCATCGTCACCACAGCTGCACTCTGGAATGCTCTGAAGCTCGTCGACAAACAGATCGATGACATCTCGGTTGTTGTTTCGGGCACGGGCGCGGCCGGTCTAGCCGTTGCAAAGATGCTTCATGACGCGGGAGTCGGTGAGATTGTTGGCGTTGATCGCGCCGGTGCCATCCATCAGGGTCGAAGCGGTCTGAACTTTGCCAAGCAGTGGTTCGTGCACAACAGCAATCCCGACGGAAAGACCGGATCGCTCTCAGAAGTTATTGGAGGGGCGGATGTGTTCGTGGGTCTGTCGGCTCCCGGTCTTCTCAGTGCGGATGATGTGCGCTCCATGGCACGCAATCCCATCGTATTCGCAATGGCCAATCCCGATCCAGAGATACGCCCTGAGGAGGTCGACGGTCTGGCTGCGGTGATGGCCACCGGCAGGTCCGACTTTCCCAATCAGATAAACAACGTTCTGGCCTTTCCCGGCGTGTTCCGGGGGGCTCTGGATGCTGGCGCAACGTGCATCACTGAACGGATGAAGGCCGCTGCCGCCGAAGCCATCGCCGAAGTGATCGACGATGAGGATCTGGACCGCAACTACATCGTGCCGTCGGTCTTCGATCGAAGGGTCGCCACCCGGGTGGCGACCGATGTCGCGTCGTGCGCCGTCGCCGAGGGCTGCGTGCGTCCCGGTGCCCCGGCGGTCCCTTCCGACCGGCTCTGACTGGCCGCCTACCGCTCGGCCTCTAGGGGTGAAGCCGGTCGACGTCGCGCACTGCGCCCTTGTCGGCGGAGGTGGCCATGGCGGCGTAAGCCCGCAGCGCGGCCGAAACCTGGCGCTGGCGGGTCCGGGGCCTCCAGCCGCCGGGGCGCGCGTCCTCGTCGGCTCGGCGCCGATCGAGTTCGGCGTCGTCCAACCTGAGGTTCACCGTGCGGTTCGGTATGTCGATGTCGACGATGTCGCCGTCGCGGATCAGCGCGATCGCTCCGCCCTCGGCCGCTTCGGGCGACGCGTGGCCTATCGACAGGCCCGACGTCCCGCCCGAGAACCGGCCGTCGGTGAGCAGGGCGCACTGCTTTCCCAGCCCACGGGACTTGATATAGGACGTGGGGTAGAGCATCTCCTGCATGCCGGGGCCGCCACGGGGACCCTCGTACCGCACGACCACCACATCGCCGGCCTCTATCCCATGCGCTTCGTCGAGGATCCCCTCGCATGCCTCGTCCTGGCTCTCGAACACCCTCGCCGGTCCGGAGAACCGCAGGATCGACTCGTCCACGCCGGCGGTCTTGACGATGCAGCCGTCGGGGGCGATGTTGCCGTAGAGCACGGCCAGCCCGCCGTCGGCGTTGTAGGGATTGGCGACCGTGCGGATGCAGCCGTGGTCGCGGTCGAGGTCGAGGGTCGGCCATCTGGTGGACTGGCTGAACGCCTCCTGGGTGGGGATGCCGGCCGGTCCGGCCCGGAAGAACTCGACCACCTCGCTTGACGGGCCTCGCATCACGTCCCACACATCGAGGGCGTCGGCCAGGGTGGCGGAATGCACGGTCGAGACCGACGTGTCGAGCAGCCCGCCCCGGTCCAGTTCGCCGAGGATGCCCATGATCCCCCCGGCCCGGTGCACGTCCTCGACGTGGAACTGGTTGGTGGACGGGGCCACCTTGCAGATGTTGGGGGTGCTGCGGCTGAGCCTGTCGATGTCGGCCATGGTGAAGTCGACCTCGCCCTCGCGGGCCGCGGCCAGGATGTGCAGCACGGTGTTGGTGGAGCCGCCCATGGCGATGTCGAGGCGCATGGTGGTGACGATCGAGCGGGGCAGGACCGAGTCGTCGTCCTTCTCGTAGCAGCGGCGGGCCAGATCGACCACCCGCCGGCCCGCCTCGCGGAACAGTTCCCGGCGGTCGGAGTGGGTGGCCAGCACCGTGCCGTTGCCGGGCAGCGACAGCCCGAGCGCCTCGGTGAGGCAGTTCATGGAGTTGGCGGTGAACATGCCTGAGCAGGACCCGCAGGTGGGGCAGGCCGAGCGCTCCATCTCCAGCAGGTCCTCGTCGCTGACCGACGAGTCGCCGGCGGAGATCATGGGGTTGATCAGGTCGAGCTTGACGCTCACCCCGGCCAGCTTCGTCTTGCCCGCTTCCATCGGGCCTCCCGACACGAACACGGTCGGGACGTTGAGCCGCATGGCCGCTATCAGCATCCCGGGGGTGATCTTGTCGCAGTTGGAGATGCACACCAGCGCGTCGGCGCAGTGGGCGTTGACCATGTACTCGACCGAGTCGGCGATGAGGTCCCGGCTAGGCAGGCTGTAGAGCATCCCGCCGTGGCCCATGGCGATGCCGTCGTCCACCGCGATGGTGTTGAACTCCTTGGCCACCCCGCCCGCGGCCGCGATCTCCTCGGCTACGAGTTGGCCGAGGTCCTTGAGGTGGACGTGGCCGGGCACGAACTGGGTGAAGGAGTTGGACACCGCCACGATCGGCTTGTCGAAGTCGTCGTCGGTCATGCCGGTGGCCCGCCACAGGGCGCGGGCGCCGGCCATGTTCCGGCCCTGGGTCGTGGTGTGCGATCGAAGCTGCCCCATAGGTCAACGATACCGAAGTTGGGGAGCCTCGGTGCTGGCGTCGGGGTCGGGCCTCAGGCCAGTACTGGCCTGGTCGGGGTGAACTCGGCGGGCAGGTGCTTGATGCCGTGGATGAAGGCCGACGAGAGCAACTCGGGCTCGCCGGTGGCCTCGATGTCGCCGATGCGGGTGAACAGCTCCCGGAACATCACCTTGATCTCACGGCGGGCCAGGTGGGCGCCCAAGCAGTAGTGCGGCCCGGGCCCGCCGTAGCCGACGTGGGGGTTGGGGTCTCGAAGGACGTCGAAGGCGAGCGGGTCGTCGAACACCGACTCGTCCCGGTTGGCGCAGAGGTAGTGCATCACCACCTGGTCGCCCTCGTCGATCTTGACGCCCTCCAGTTCGGTGTCGTGCAGGGCGGTGCGGCGCATGTAGGTGACCGGGCTGGCGATGCGCACGATCTCCTCCACCGCGCCGTGGGCGGTGCCCTCGAAATCCTCGGCCCAGATGCGGCGCTGGTCGCCGTTTTCGGTGAGGTACACCAGGCCCCAGCTGATGGCGTTGCGGGTGGTCTCGTTGCCCGCCACCACCAGCAGGATGAAGAAGCTGGCCAACTCGGCCCGGGTGAGTCGCTCGCCGTCCAACTCCGCGTTGACGAGAACGCTGGTCAGGTCCTCGGTGTCGACGCCGACCTTGGACTCGGCCACATCGTCCATGAGCTGCGACAGGTCCTCACCGGCGGTGAGTATGGCAGTGATCAGGTCGCCGAATTCGGGGACGTACTCCTCGTCGGCCGCGCCCAGGATGATGTTGGACTGGTCGAACACGAAGTCGTGGTGGGAGGCGGGGATTCCCATCAGGTCGCAGACGATGCGCAGCGGCAGGCGGGCGGCTACGTCGGTCACGAAGTCGCACTCGCCCCGCTCGCAGACCTCGTCCACGATCAGCCTGGCCTGGTCCCGCACGGAGTCTTCCAGCCTGGCCAGCATCCGGGGGGTGAAGCCCGCCGACACCAGCCGCCGCAGCCGGGCGTGGCGGGGGTCGTCCATGGAGATGATGGAGTTGAAGTACTCGTTGAACTCCGGCGGGAAGTCGTTGATGGTGATTCCCTGGGCCGACGAGTAGATCTGGGGATTCCTCGACACCTCCAGGATGGGCGCGTGCCGGGGGACGATCCAGGCGCCCGGCGTCCGGATGCTCGACAGATCGCCCGAGAACTGGAACCCGGGGAAGAACGTCAGAGGCTGGGAGCGCAGGCTCTCGAGGTTCTCCTCTACCTCGCTGCGATGCCGCCGCCAGAAGACGTTGTGGATCGGGTTGTGAGGGTTCGGCTCAGTCGCGGGTGGCGGCTTGCCGAGAACTCCGGGCGTGACGACAGTCATGGCATTGCGATCCTGGTCGGCAACCTGTTCTTCGCGCTGGGCTGTCTCACTGTAGTGGTCGGGCGCGGCGTCGATCCGCGGACCTTCCGCTTTTCAGGCGGACGCTCTGCCAACTGAGCTACCCGAC
>JAGWAO010000050.1:11522-35381 GCA_021296315.1 Acidimicrobiia bacterium
ATTCGAACCCGTGTTACCGGCGTGAAAGGCCGGCGTCCTAGGCCGCTGGACGATGGGGGCCCGCCGGCCGTCGCCGACCTGCTCAGACTACCGGTCGCGACATGCGGTCTCCCCACCTGCACAACTAGACTGGCCTCGTGCTGCCCAGGGCCCCTACGGTTACGATTCGAGGGATGGCCCAACAGGAGCAGGACTGATGGCCCCAGCTGGAGGCGGTGTGATGACCAGGTCGTTGACCCTGGTCGATGAACTCGTCCTGACCCTCCTCAATGAGGAGAGCGGCTACTTCCGCCAGGTGCCCGGTTGGAATCTGAACTGTGCCATCGTCGGCGCGGCACTGGCTGAGCTGTCGCTCATGTCTCGCCTAGACACGGACCTTGATTCTCTGATCTTCTTGGATGGGACCGCAACCGGCGATCCCGCGCTCGACCCCGTCCTCTACAGGATTGCGGCCTCACCGGAGCAACGCAACGCCCAATACTGGATCGAGCGGCTCGCTCCAGAGGCTGAATCGCTCATTGACCTCACCCTGGCCCGTTTGTGCGACCTGAAGATCCTGCAACATCACGACGGTGATTTCTGGTCGCTGGCCGGATCGGCGTGGAGGATGGGACTCCACACGGGATCAGAGGTGGGCACGGCCGTCGAGTTCGTCAAGACCCGCATCAGCAGGGCCATCTTCAACAACGAGATCCCGGACCCCAGAGACGTCATCATCATCTGTCTCATCGACACCTGCGACGTCCTGCGGTTCATCTTCGAACTCGACGAGGAGTCCGAGCAGCGCGTCGAGGACATCTGCAGGATGGACTTGATCGGCCGAGCTATCGCGGATGCAGTCGGAGAGAACATTGCCGGGCCGTTGTTCCGTCGATCGGCCCTGGCCAAGGTCATTCCCGTTGTCAAGCTGCGGAAGCTGCTGCTCAGCAAGCATGTTCGCAGCGGCAACCTCCCCGCCATCCTTGCGGAGCTCCACGCCGAGTACGGCCCGGTGTTCGAGGTTCGACCGCCCTTCGCGGACAACATGATCTGTCTTGTAGGGCCCGAGACGAATCACTGGGTGCATCGGAACGGCCGCATGCACCTGAGAGCCAGGGACTACCTGGAGGACTTCGAGAAGGTCTACGGCGGGGTGGGACTGCTGCCCGCGCTCGATGGGGCCGACCACTTCCGGTATCGGAAGTCCATTCAGCCCGCCTATGCGCGCGCCAGGCTGGAAGAGCAGTTGGATGAGTTCTTCGCCCACGCGCGGAACGAGATGACGACCTGGCAGGTCGGAGAGACGCTCCCCGCGGTGGGAATGTGCCGGAAGCTGGTCAACTCGGCGATGTCGCCGCTCTCTGTCAGCATCGATTCGCAGGACATCGTCGACGAGATGCACAAGTTCAAGGATCGTGCCCTCAAGACGCACGTTGGCAGGACCCTCCCCAAGTTCATGCTGAAGACACCGGGCATGAAGCGCCGGGCAAGACTGGTCGGTGAGGTGGTGGATCGGGTCCTGAGTGTCCATACCCCTGCCCAGCGGGCTGGATGTCCCCGGGATCTTGCGGACGAACTGCTGACCATGCATTCGAACGATCGGCAGTTCCTCCCGGAGTCGAATCTGCGGTTCGTGCTGTCGGCACCGCTGATCGCCAGCATGTACGTAGGCGATCAACTCAGCTTCATCGCACACGCCATGGTGTCGCAGCCGGAGTTCTACGAGAAGATCCGCGCCGAGGCTGACGCCCTGTTCGCCGATGGTGATCCGGATCGCGAAGCGCTCACCGGACCGGGGACCGACATCACGCGCCGCTTCATCATGGAAGTGATGCGCATGCACCCGATCGTCCCGCTGTCGGTCCGGAACGTGGCGAATGCGTGCGAGGTGGAGGGCTACGAACTGCCCGAGGGCGTTCGGGTCTTCATTGCGACGACAGCCACGCACTACATGGAGGATCTCTTCCCCGATCCCTTCAAGTTCGACATCGACCGCTACAAGGCTCCCCGCAGGGAACACCTGGGCACCGGGTACGCCCCGTACGGCCTGGGCACCCACACATGCCTCGGCTCCCGGTTGACGGAACTGTACCTGGCCACCAACCTGCTGATGATGGCGCACTACTTCACGCTCGAGATCGCCCCCAGGAACTACAAGTTGAGGATCAGCCCGTTCCCGTCGATGTCACCGAACAGGAAGCTGAAGTTCCACATCTCCGAGCGGAGGCACGCGCTACCCGCCTGAGGCGGAGCGGCCCGTGAGCGCAGCGAACAGGAGCGAGAAAGTCACTCTGGCGCCTCCTGTTCTTGAGCGTGGCGCTCGTGAATCCCCTCGGCGGCCACGTCCAGGTCGTCCCACATGCGCTGCACGGTCGAGCGCAGGCGCATGTTCTCGTAGGCGCCCCAGACGGTCATCGCCGGCGGAACCACCAGGATCGAGACGAGCAACGAGTAGGCGATCGCGATCGCCGCGGTGACGCCGAACTGCTGGATCCCCGCCAGCGGCGAGAACATGAGCACGCCGAACCCGAGAGCTGTCGTCAGCGCGGAGCCCAGCAGCGCCGACCCGGTGGTCGCCAGCGTTCGCACCGCCGCTTCCTCCGGGTTGCGCACCCGGGAGAACTCCTCCCGGTAGCGATGGATCACGTGGATGGTGTAGTCCACCCCGATACCGATCGAGAGCGCGGTGATGATCGAGGTGATCAGCCCGTAGGGGATGCCCAGCAGCGCCATCGTGCCCAGGATCCATATGAGAACGAGCACGATCGGCCCGACCGCGATGAACCCCAGAGTGGGACGGCGCAGCGTGACCCAGAAGAAGAGGACGAGGATGCCGAGGGCGGCGACCACGGTCGAGGTGATCGCCTCGGTCTGGCGGGATGTGATCTGGTCGGTGACGGTGACCGACAGGATGCTCGTCGAAGTGGCGGTGATGGCGCGGTCGTCGCCGGACCACAGCACTTCGATCTCCTCCTGGAGAACCCCAGTTGCTCCGGGGTCATCGGTGTAGGTCGGGAACTGGAGCAGGATCGCGTCGATGCCGTCCGGATCGTTGACCAGAACGTGGGCCAGGGCGGGCTCCATCGCTCCGAGCCGGTCCAGGAGCTCCTGCATCAGGGCCGGATCGAGTTGAACTCCGGCGGAGGCCTCCGCGAAGAGCGCGGCCAGTTTGGGGTTGTAGTTGTCGGGCTCCCCGCTGTCGTCGGTCCAGTCGCTCAGGAGGGACACATAGGTTGTCTCCATCGGTCCCGTGGCTGCCCGGGGACGGCGCTGCGGGTCCGCGAAGGCGTCGGTGAGTTCCTGCACGTTCAGCAGCGTGCGGGTCTCGGTGGCCTCGGCTCTCACAAGCACGCTGGCCAGTTCCGTCGAACCCCCGACGGCCGCGTCGAGGGACTCCAGGTCGTTCATCACGCTCCCACCCCGGGGCAGGATCTCGCGGACGCTGAACTCCGAGTGGAGTCCGGTGGCCGCGATCCCGAACGCGATGGTCACGGCGAGCACGGCGATGAGGAAGGGCGCCGGTCGGCGGGCCACGCTCGCACCGAGCATCTTCGCCACCCGCTCGATTCCGGGCAGCGCGCCCGAGACAGGCCGGGGCGGCCCCAGCTTGCCGCTCGCCTCGCGCCGCCGGTCGATGATCGTCCGTCCAGCCGGAACGAGCGTGAGCATCACGATCAGGCTCAATCCGACGCCGAGCCCGGCGACGATGCCGAAGTCGCCGATCACGTCGATCGGGGAGAACAGGGTGGCCAGGAAGCTCGCGATCGTCGTGACCGCGGCCAGCGTGAGCGGCACGGCGACGTTGCGCAGTCCCGTCCGGACCGCCTGCATCACCGGCTCGCCCTCGGCCCGCTGCTCGCGGTAGTGCGATACGGCCTGGATGGCATAGTCGACGGTGAGGCTGATCACGATGATCGGCACCATCGCCGTGAGCGAACTCGGAGGACCGATCCAGCCCAGCGCGTCCGGCCCGAGCCAGCCCTCCGCCCCGACAATCCAGACCAGCGAGAAGATGAGGCCCGTGAGCGTGAGCAACAGATCCGAGAGCGCGCGCAGGAAGAGCACTATCAGTGCCGCGATCAGCAACAGGGCCACCCCGATCAGCGGTGCCATCCCCGTCTCGATGGCTTGGTTGTACTCGTCCTCGATCACGACGGGCGACAGGCTGCTGACTCGCAGGGGGCCGGCCGAGTCGGCCGCCAGCTCGTCGATCCTCCGCTCGACGTCCTGGACTCTGGTGTCGCCCGTGTCGGTCAGGCGGATGTTGGCGATGGTGATCGGTGTGCCGTCCGTGTCGCTCCCGCCCATCGCGGCAAGCGCCCCTCCGATCTCGGGGACGCTGAGCACGGAGTCGATCTCGGCCTGGGTGGCCGACGCGGCGTCGACTCCCCCCAGGGCCTCGATCAGGAATGTGGGCGCGATGATCGGATCGGCCGGTGCCAGCAGCTCCGCCACGCCCGGGCTGGCGAGGATGCTGTCCAGGAGGGCGTCCATCTGGGCGAGCCCGCCCGGGGTGAGTGCTTCGCCGCGGAACACCAGCGTTACCACGCTCACGTCTCCGGACTCCCCGAAGAACTCGTCCAGTTCCTCCACGGCGGCGGCGATGGCGCTCCCCGGGGGAAGGAATGCCACCGAGGCCCCCTCGACAGGAGGCAGCCGCCGGGTTGCCCCCGCGGCCAGAACGACAGTGGTCAGAAGAAGAACGAGGATCGTGATGTACGGCCGGGCCGTGACCAGCCGGCTGAACCTATCGAGCAGACGGCTCATGGTTCGTCACTGTACCTTCCCGGCCGCGACGGCCCTGTAAGGCTCACCGCGCTGCCGGTGACCTTGCTGTCATGGCGGTGCTATGGCGCGACCTTGCGGAATCGCGAGCCGTACAGGATGCTGCCGTAGAAGTTGAACGACCGTCTGGCTGCGGGATCATCGAAGGGGTAGTCGGCACCGATCTGTCTCGCGGCTGCCAGCCCGGTGACAAAGCAGGTCTCCTGGCTGTTGATCAGCGTATGGGCACCGCAGTGCCAGGTCCGCCTCCTGCCCTGGATGAAGCGGAACAGGTTGATGAGCACTGCCGTGTGGCGCACGTCGTGGACGATGTGCTGGAACCACCACTTCTTGATGATCTTGGTTTCGTCGATCGGACTGATCGGGTTGTAGGTGACCAGGCAGGGCTTGTCGGATTGATGGGCCCAGGGTTGCTGGTTGTGCATGATGTAGGTGATCTCGTAGTTGTCCGGTCTCGCCCCGTACTGCTCGATGTGGTTGCTTCGCGTCGTGAGGGGCTTCACCTCGTTGTCCGGGAGGACCGACGAGTCGGAGTGGACCACGGTGTGGTTGTGGAGTTCGCTCTCGTAACGGATCGACGAGAGCAGGTAGCGCTCAAGACTCGTGGGTTTGTCGAGGATCATCAGGGTCTGGTTGGCGTTGCACGCCAGGATCACGTCGTCGAACGTCTCACGCACACCGGCTCCGTCCTCGACGACGACACTGGATGCCGACCGGTACACCTTCTGAACAGGCCGGTTCAGGTGGATCTTGTCTCGAAAGCCGGCTGAGAGGTGTTCGTAGATGCGCCGCGTCCCCTGGTCCCAGGTCTGCATGGGCGTAGCCGACTCGATATCGAAGAACTCGAGATACCGGGCGAAGAGCGCGGCCGGCATGTCGAACACGTTCGTCGCCATGAGGAAGTTGACGAACATGGGCTTCAGGATCTTGTACCTGAAGTCACCGGAGAAGCCGCCGAGGTTCAGCACTGTCCCCATGCTGATGTAGTTGAAGGGGTTGAGAGCGTTCAGCGCCTTGGACTGAGAACGGGTCAGCCAACCGAACGACTGCAGGAGTTGCAACAGGCGCTGGAACCTCGCGATCTCCGGCTGCAGCTGCTCCCTGATGTCGGAATCGAAATCGTGGGCGTAGATGCGTCCGCCGTACTTGACGCTGTAGCTGAACCGGGTATCGAGCAGCTCGATGCCGAACTGCTTCATCAACAGCAGGATGTGGTCGTAGACGGACGGGATGCAGGCGGTGACGGAGATGTCGAAGGGGATCGATCGGCCGTCGTCCTGGGGCATGTCGACCGTGATGGCGTTCCCGCCAATCTGGTCGGACGCCTCGAAGAGCCGGATATCGAAGCGGTCCGGGTGGTGATTCAGCGCCCATGCCGCGCCCAGGCCCGAGATACCGCCACCGACAATCGCAATTCGCCGCGGCCCCGTCGGCGTCTCGTTGATGGTCATTGCCTGCGGCCAGATGTCCTTCTATCCGTCGGCCGCAGACCGCAAGTCGACGACAGTCCCGGTGTCGCCGGCTGCCGCGGGCAGGTCGGGGTAGAACTGGGCGCAGTAGGCGCGGTACCGCATGATCTCTCCGTCGGAGCGGGCCAGGCGCGGACGGGATCGGTAGCTCTTGGTGCTCCAGATCGGCACGTCCTGCAGCACGTCCCGCCGCTCGAAGGACGCCATGATCTTGTTCATGATGGGGGCCCGCAGCCTCACCGGGAGGAATCCCAGACCCGCGATCCAGCGGCTCGGATTGCGTATCTCTCCCGTCTGCGAGACCACCGACAGGTCGATGAGCGTGCCGTCGACGGGCGTCGCCAGTATCCATAGGCGCATGTCCAGGCCGATGGTGTGCTCGTGCACCTCCACGAACGAATAGCCCAGACCCACGACAAGTGTGCGGGCGGACACTCTGAGCCTGGTTGAAGCGATTCTGGCGATGTTCCGGGTGGTGGTGAAGTCGAAGTCGCTCACGAGAACGTGCCCGTCCACCGACATCGGCCCGACGCGGCTCACGCTGTCGTAGCCGTGGACGTAGCGCAGGTGGGACAGGTCCACCGAGTTCTCCGTGGTCTCCTGGGGATGGCTGGCAAAACGCGGGGTCCAGATGTGCAGGTCGCTCCAGCCGTCCTGGTCCGGCTCCTCGGTGGGCAGGTGCCATTGCGGTAGCCGCCCACCGATCCCCCACCAAGCGAAGACCAGACCGGCGAGTTCGTGGGAATCGAAGACCCGCAGCCGCGCCGCCTTCGGCGCGGGAGCGAAGGGGGTGGCGACGCACTGGCCTGAGGTGTCGTACTCGAAACCATGGAAGGGACAGACGAGACGGCCGTCGCGCACGCGTCCCCCGACCGAGGGCCCCATGTCGGAACCCAGATGCGGGCAGTAGGCCTCGGCTACGCAGACGTGCCCGTTCTCGTCGGACCAGGCGACGATCTCAGTGCCCATCCAGGTCTTGCGGACGATCCTGACCTTCTCCAACTCCTTGCGGCTCGCAACGAAATACCAGCCTTCGGGAAAGGCCGAGGGCAGCAAGTCGTTCGCGGGCTCCTTGCGTTGGGCTGGCATGTTCAACAATCCCCCGGGGTCGCGGCCCTCGCGAGATTCGCGACGGAGGACTCTACGCAGTACGAGGAGCAACCCGGCGTCAGTCGTCGTTGCCGGGCGGCAGCGCTCCGGCTGCGGTTGTCACCAGTTGGTCGAGCAAGCCGCCCAACCATTCGTAGAGCATGTACCGGGCGGCCTCCTGGGGCTGGTCGCCCGGTCGGGGCGGATCGAACGTCGCCGCGCCGACTTCGAGCGTGTTGCCCAGGTACAGGCGCAGGCTGTTGAGAGTCTGCATCCAGGCCGATACTGCCTCGTCGTCCAGCGGGGCGCCTGCCAGTCCGGCCTCCACGGTGTCGAGGGCTTCCAGCCGGTGCTGCAAGAGGGGGCCTGCGGCCATGTCCCAGAACTCGTCGGAGGCCTGGAGGTCGTGGATGTGCACCGGCGGCTGGAAGCGCAGCATCGAGGCATCCGTGCCCTCCAGGAGCAGCTTCCGGAACTGCTCGAGCACTGCGGCCAGGCCGGCTCGCTCGTCGTCTCGCAGTGTCACCGTAATGCCGTCGGGGCCGAGTCGGAACCTCCCGCGCGCCATTGTTCCGCTCGGCCTCTCAGTCCTGCTCGAGGATGGCCCACAGGCCGTGTTCGTGGAGCCGGTACACGTCGAACTCCGCCTTCTCCCGCTGTCCCGACGCCACCACGGCCTTGCCTTCGGTGTGGACCTGCATCATCAGGCGGTGCGCCTTCTGCTGCGAGTAGCCGAACAGCTTGCGGAACACGTAGGTGACGTTCGTCGAGAACTATCACCTTCCAGGGCAGGTCGGGCCGCCGGTCGGTCTCGTCCACCGGGTCCTTCACCGGCGAGGTGACCGGCGAGGTCATGGCTGTACGCCGACCATCGGTACGCCGTCGACCGGGTCGCTCTCCGCCCGTCTTGCAGCCCCGGTCGCCGGATCGTGGGCGGCCTTGACGATCTCGATCCAGGTGATCGACGCCAGGGTCACATGAACTCCTACGAGCAGCACGGGTACGCCGGTGAAGTACTGCGTGTAGCCGACCGCGCCTTGCGCGGCGAGCAGCACCGCAATCCGTCCCATCCGGACGTGCCCCGCCGAGCCGGATGCCCGCAGCCGCCACCACGTCCACACCACCATCCCTAGCAGGATCAGCGCCACGATGCTGTGGATTCGGGCGACCTCGCGCACCAGCAGCGGGAGTCGCTCGGCCCTGGTGTCGCCGGCATGGGGTCCCGCCCCGGTGACCAGGGTGCCGGTGACCAGCAACGCCCCGCCGACCACCAGCACGGCCCACAGCATCAGCCGGGTCGTTCCGTCGGGCAGCCGTCCGGTGGTCGTCGAGCCGCGGGGCCGTCCTGCGGCGCCTGCGGCCTCGATGTCACTGCGGGCTCTGACGTCGAGCACAGCCGCGTTCTGTAGAAGCACCATCGACAGCAGGAAGTGCCCCATGGTGAAGCGGGGGTCGAGTTCGGTCTTGACCAGCAGGGCCCCCAGCCCGATCTGGGCAAGCACCCCCGCGACCAGGCCCAGAGACAGCGTGATCAGGTCTGCCCGCCTCGGCCGCCGGCGCCAGGAGCCCAGCACGGCCGCCATCACCGCGATCGCCACAAACCCGGTGAAGAGTCGGTTCACGAACTCCACCAGAGCGTGGTACTCGAGGTCGGCCACGAAGCGGTCCTCCGAGCAGGTGGGCCAGTCCTCGCAGCCCAGGCCCGACCCCGTGAGGCGGACGGATACGCCGGTCACGACTATTGCCGCTAGCGCCCACAGGGCGAACCGGGTGAGCCGGGCGTAGGCAGGCGGTGCCACACATCGATCGTAGGGCCAAATCCATGCCGCCGGATTCCAGAGGCCGAGCGGATGAGCGGCAGCTCGTGCAACCCTCCCGACGCGCCGGGCGAGGCCGTGGCCCGAGCGCCCGTGAGCGAAGCGAACAGGAGCGGGGAAAGACCACCTTCGGCTGTCGTATGGGCCTCTCAACGTCCTAACCTGCGGGGGTGACCGGAACCGTGACCGGTGGGGTACGCGCGCCTCGCCGAGCCCGCGCCGCGGCTTTCTTGGCCCTGACCAAGCCCCGAATCGTCGAGTTGCTGCTGGTAACCACCGTTCCGTCGATGATCCTGGCCACCCAGGGCCTGCCCCCGCTGTGGCTGATCGCGGCCACCGTGGTCGGAGGAGCGATGGCCGCGGGCGGTGCCAACGCCCTGAACATGTACGTCGACCGCGACATCGACCGGCTCATGCACCGGACCCGCAACCGGCCCCTGGTCACGGGTGCCGTCCGTCCCACCGAGGCGGTCGTATTCGCGGCGGCCCTCACGGTCGGTTCCTTCGTGTGGCTGTGGGCCTTCGTGAACCTGCTGTCGGCCGCTCTGGCCACGGCCGCGGCTGCGTTCTACGTGTTCGTCTACTCGTTGTGGCTAAAGCGCACGTCCATAAGGAACATCGTGATCGGCGGCGCGGCCGGAGCCGTGCCGACCCTGGTGGGCTGGACCGCGGTCACGGGCTCGCTCGATTGGCCGCCGGTAGTGCTGTTCGCGGTGATCTTCTACTGGACGCCACCACACTTCTGGGCCCTGGCGATCCGCTACCGCAGCGACTACCAGGCGGCCGATGTTCCCATGCTTCCGGCGGTGGCCGGACTACGGGCCACCGCTCGCCGCATCGTCGCCTACACGGTCGTCCTGGTGGCGTTCACGCTGCTGCTCGTGCCTGTGGCCCAGATGGGCGCGCTCTATCTGGTGGCCGCGGCCGTCAGCGGCGCCGGTTTCCTCGGCTTGGCGCTCGATGTGCTGCGCCGCCCCGACCCGACCCGGTCGATACGGTTGTTCGGCTGGTCCAACGCCTATGTCATGCTCCTCTTCGGAGCTGTCGCGGCCGACGTGCTGATCCGCAACGGCCTGTAGAGACGACGGAGATCCAGATTGTTGACGTTTCCGATCTCACAGGGTCACAACCCGCACCGATGCTGCCCACGTCGATTGTCGGTGGCGCTGGTGGCAATGTGTAGCATCGCCTCCCGATGACGCTGACCGAACCGGCCGTCGCGGACTCGGAGGCTGCCCCCGCAGCCGCGCCGGGGTCGTCCCCGGTACCGTCCGCGACGCCCCGGATCCTGGCCCAGCCCTTCCTCACCAGCGACGCGGCCACCGTCGGCCGGCTGTTCGTGGTGGTCTCGCTGCTGCTGGCGCTGGGCACTTCCGTCATCGGGGTGCTGCTCTCCCTCGGGCGGACCGAGGCCGTCGCCCCCGCCGACATGTTCGCCGGCCTCAACGCCTACTTCCGCATGTGGACCCTGTACCGGGTGTCCTTCATGCTGCTCGTGGTGCTGCCCCTGCTGCTCGGTGTGGCCATGGCCGTAGTGCCGTCCCAGGTGGGGGCGGGCAACCTCGCCTTCCCCCGGGCTGCGCTGGCGTCGTTCTGGTCGTGGCTGATCGGTGCTCTGATCATCGTGGTGTCGGTGTTCGCCGGCGGGGGCTGGGGCGCCATCGACGGCGTGACCGGCAACGAGAACGACGCCATGGCGCTCACGCTGCTCGGCACCGGCATGGTGATCGTGGCCCTGCTTGTCGGCGCGGTGTCGGTGGCCACGACCGTGATCTCGCTGCGCCAGACAGGCATGAGCCTGCTGGACGTGCCGCCCTTCTCGTGGTCGATGCTGGTGGCCGCCGCGGTGTGGCTGTTCACGTTGCCCGTCGCCATCGCCAACATCGTTCTGATCTATGCGGACTTGCGGGGCCGGCCGGCGATCGCCTTCGGCCGGGCTGAGAGTCCCGACATCTGGCTCCAGCTCGACTGGCTGGTGGAGCAACCCGCCGTCTACATCATGGCCGTGCCGGTGCTCGGCATAGCCATCGAGGCGGTCGGCGCCGCGGTCGGAGCCCGCTCCAGCCGCCCCGAGGCTGTGACCATCATCGTGGGCCTGTTCGGACTGCTGGCGGTTGGCGGCTGGTCCCAGGACTACTTCACCGCGCCCCAGGATCTCCGTGACGGACTGGTCTATGTGGCCTTCGGCCTCGCCGCGGTCCTGCCGCTGGTGGCGCTGGCCGGCGGTGCCGCCGAGTTGGTGCTGCGGGGCACCAAGACGCCGGACCGGCTCCTCGATGCCCGGATGGTGGGCGCGGGCGCAGCCTTGAAGCTCCTGGGCGCGGCGGCATTGGTGGGGGCTCTGCGAGTCATCGAGCCCCTGGATCTGTTGGAGACCACCGCCACCTGGGCCGTGTTCCACGGCGTCGTCGTTGCGGGCCTCATCGCCGGCGTCGTCGCGCTGCGGAACTGGTCGCACGAGCTGCTGATCTGCCCGCTGTCTCAGGCTGTCGGCCGGGGCGCGGTCGCGTTGCTGCTGAGCGGCGGCGGACTGCTGGTTCTGTCCGATCTCATCTCGGCGTTCCTTGCCGATGACCCCGACCTCATGGACCTCGCGCTCGACGGCAGCACCGCGCTGAACGTGGTGGCCTTCGTGGGGTCCGTCCTCGTAGCAGTCGGCGTAGCCGCGGCTGTCGTCGGAGCAGTATCCGCTTTGCGAACTCCCACGGCCGGGAGCGAAGCAGCATGAGCAGCCGGGGCAGCATGGGGAGAGAAACAGCATGAGAACGACGGCGCTGCCCGCCGCGGAGGCGACCCGGCCCCGGACCGGCGTCGTCGGTGCCCTGCTGGCCACGGGTGCGGTCTTCATGGCCTTCGCCGCTCTCGTGGCGGTGTACGTCCAGCAGCGTCAGATGGCCCAGGCTGCGGGCCAGGAGTGGTTCGGCGAAGGCAGCGTCGAGCTCGGTCCGGCCGGCATGATGATGATGACGCTGCTGCTGTCGATGGTGACCGTTCAGTGGGCGGTTCAGGCCGCCCGGACCGAGGACCGGCCTCACGGGTTCATCGCGCTCGGAGTCACCTTGATGTTCGGCGCGGCGGTCATCAACCAGTTCTGGTTCGTGTACCAGGACACCGCCTTCGCCATCGATGGTGGGCGGGCCGAGCTGCTGTTCTACGCGGTGACAGGCGCGTTCATCGCCATGCTGATCGGTGGGATGGCCATGGTGGCGGTGACCACCATCCGCTCGCTGATGGGGCCCTTCGGCCGGGAGTTGGCCCACGGTGTGCAGGCCGCGGCCGCCTACTGGCACATGTGCGTGCTGTGCTACTTCCTCGTCTGGTACATCGTCTTCGTAACGAAGTAGGCCCAGCGTGTTCACTACCGGATTCAAGTTCTTCTTCGGACTGTTCGCAGCGTTCTGCGTGGCTGCTCTCGCCTACGGCTACACCACCGGCGGCAATCATGTCGGACCCCTGTCGCTGGGGTGGAAGGGCGGTGTCGGCGACCACATCGGCTACGGCCTGCTCGTGGCCCTGGCCGCGGTCTCGTTGACCATCAGCCTGGTGCTGGTGTCGTTCCGGGACGCCGACGCGGCCGCCCAGGCCCATCTTCAGAACCTGGCCGAAGTGATGACCGACCAGCCGGTGACCGCCAGCTTCTGGCCGGTGGTCGCTTCCTTCGGCGTGGGCGCGGCGGCGGTGGGGCTGGTGCTGCATCCGATGGTCTTCGTGCTCGGCCTGACCCTCGTCACTCTGTCGCTGGTGGAGTGGACCATGGACGCCTGGGCCGATCGTGCCACCGGTGACGCCGCGGCCAACCGTGAGCTGCGCAACCGGATCATGGCCCCCATCGAGATTCCCGTCGTCGGAGCACTGGCGGTCGGCGTGATCGTGCTGGCCGCATCGCGGATCCTGTTGACCGTGTCCCAGCTGGAAGCGGTGGCCGTTGCCGGTGTGGTGGCCGCCCTCATCCTGGGCGGCGCCTGGGTCTACGCGGCCCGGCCCGGACTCGGCCGCCGCCTTGTCCGCATCCTGGGGATGGTCGGCGCGTTGCTGCTGCTGGTCGGCGGGGTGCTGGCCGCGGTAGCCGGCGAGCGGGACTTCGGGCACCACACCGACGAGACTCACGAGGAGTCCGGCGAGCCGAACGGCGGTGAGCATGGTGGCTGAGACGCGAACGGCCGTGCGCCGGCTCCTTCCCGGGGCGTTGGTGTTGCTGGGCGCGGCCGTGGCCACCGGCTGCGCGAGCGATGCGGAACTGGACACGTTCGCACCCCAGGGCCCGATCGCCAGGGAACTGCACAGCCGGGGCGTGCTGCCGGTGTTCTGGATCGCGGCGGTGGTGTTCGTGGGAATCACCGTCGCCATGGTCTGGCTCATCTGGAAGAACCGGGTCAAGACCTACGACGGCGACGACGAATGGCCCTCGCAGACCCACGGCCACGTCCCGCTGGAGGTCGGCTGGACGGTTGGATTCCTGGTGACCATGCTTGCGGTGGCCGGCATCATGCTGTGGTCGCTTCCCACCGTGGACGCCACCGAGACCAACTCCATGGCGGTCACCATCGACGACCACAGCGTCGCGTGGGAGCCGACCGTGGTTGTGGTGGGCAACCAGTGGTGGTGGGAGTTCCGCTACTACTTCTCCGACCAGGTGGACCTGGCCGCGCTGCGGGCCCACGGCGACGCTAAGACGCTGCCCCCCGCCGACATCGTCACGTCCGGCCAGATGGTGATCCCCACCGGCGAGGAGGTCGAGCTGATCATCACCTCGCGCGACGTGATCCACTCGTTCTGGATCCCGGCGCTCAACGGCAAGCGCGACGCCGTTCCCAACCGCTTCTCGCCCTGGAAGATCGAAGCCTCCGACCCCGGCTTCTACTTCGGGCAGTGCACCGAGTTCTGCGGTCTGTCGCACTCGCGCATGAGGATGCAGGCGGTGGCCCTCAGCCCGGCCGACTTCCAGGCATGGGTGGACCGCACCACCACTGACGCGGTCGAACCCACCGACCCGGAGGCGTTGGCGGGCTTGGAGGTGTTCTCGGGCATCTGCACTTCGTGCCATCTCATCGAGGGTGTGAACGACGACGTGTACGAGGGGGCTGATCAGGCCTCGGGAGCCGCACCGAACCTGACCCACTTCGCCAGCCGCAGCACTTTCGCGGGCGGGATCTTCAACACCTACAACGCCGACGGATCGCTCAACCGCACGGACCTGGAGGCGTGGCTGCGCGATCCTGGCGCTCTCAAGGAGAACTACACGGTGCCCGGCGAGCAGTACCGGGGCATGCCCGACCTCGACCTGAGCGAGCAGCAGATCGACGACTTGGTGGCCTACCTCTCAGGCCTGGGAGCCAAGCCCGCCAGCTGGATAATCGAAGCGACCCAGGTGGAATGACATCATGGCAATAACTGAGAAGCCACCGCTCGAGATCGGTCCCGGCGACGCCGTACGCCATGCCGAGCGGCCTCTCGGCGTCTTCACACGACCCCAGGGGGGCAGGGGCTGGCGCGACTGGCTCAGCACCGTCGACCACAAGCGCATCGGGATCCTCTACGGCGTCTCGGCCATGTTCTTCTTCCTGGTCGGCGGCGTCGAGGCGCTGCTGATCCGCCTCCAGCTCGCCGCGCCGGACGGTTCGGTGCTCAGTGCCGACATCTACAACCAGGTGTACACCATGCACGGTGTCACCATGGTGTTCCTGTTCGTCATGCCGCTGGCCGCGGCCTTCGCGAACTACTTCATCCCCCTGCAGATCGGCGCTCGCGACGTCGCCTTCCCCCGCCTCAACGCGCTGTCGTTCTGGATCTGGCTGTCGGGCGCCATCTTCCTGAACACCTCGTGGTTGGTGGGCGGCGGCGGGGCCGACTGCGGCTGGTTCTGCTATTCGACCAACAGCGGCGTGGCCTTCTCGCCCAGCCACGGCGTGGACTTCTACGCCATCGGCCTGCAGATACTAGGTATCGCCTCGCTGGTGTCGGCGATCAACCTGATCGTCACCTGCCTCAACCTGCGGGCGCCCGGCATGACCCTGATGCGCATGCCGGTGATGACCTGGATGCTGCTGATCACCCAGTTCCTGCTGCTGTTCGCGCTGCCGGTGATCACCGTGGCCCTGTTCCTGCTGATGTTCGACCGGCTCTTCGGCGCCCAGTTCTTCAATCCCGACGCCGGCGCCGATCCGCTGCTGTGGCAGCACCTGTTCTGGATCTTCGGCCACCCGGAGGTGTACATCCTCATCCTGCCCGCCTTCGGAGTGGTGTCCGAGGTGATCCCCACCTTCAGCCGCAAGCCCCTGTTCGGCTACGAGTTCATGGTGTTCTCGGGCATAGCCATCGGGTTCATGGGCTGGGGCGTGTGGGCCCACCACATGTTCGTGTCGGGCATCGGCCCCATCTCGGTGGCCGCCTTCTCCTTGTCGACCATGTTCATCGCGGTGCCGACGGGGGTGAAAGTCCTCAACTGGCTTGCCACGATGTGGGGCGGGAAGCTGCGCTTCACAGTGGCCATGAAGTTCGCGGTGGCCACGGTGGCCATGTTCACCATCGGCGGCCTGTCCGGCGTGACCCACTCGGTGGCGCGACCGACACCTACTACATCGTGGCCCACTTCCACTACGTGATCTTCGGCGGCGCCGTGCTCGGCCTGTTCGCCGGCCTCTACTTCTGGTGGCCCAAGATATGGGGCCACTTCCTCAGCGAGCGGCTCGGCAACTGGAACTTCTGGGTCATGCTGGTGGGCTTCAACCTCACCTTTGGTCCGATGCACATCCTGGGCCTCCAGGGAATGTCGCGCCGCATCGACACCTACGCGCGGGGCTACGGCTTCGAGTTCTGGAACATGGCGGCCACCATCGGATCGTTCCTGATCGCGCTGGGTGTGCTGCTGTTCATCTGGAACGTGGTGAAGTCCAAGCGCGACGCCCCCCACCTGCCGCCTCCGGGCCCCGACCCCTGGGACGGCCGCACCCTCGAATGGTCGATCCCGTCGCCGGTGCCGGAGCACAACTTCGACACCGTGCCGCAGGTCCACGGCCGCGACGAGTGGTGGCACACCAAGTACGCCGAGAACGACGAGGGCAGGGTGGTGCGGGTGGCCACCGTGGAAGAGGCCGCCCAGACCGGCGAGGCGACCGGCGTGCACCTGCCGTCGCCGTCGTTCTGGCCGCTGGCGGTGGCCGTCGGGCTGCCCCTCATCGGCTACGGCCTGATCTTCAATCTCTGGCTCGCCCTGATCGGCGCCCTCCTCACGATCGCATCCCTGTACTCGTGGGCGCTGGAACCGGTCGACGACCCCGACGCGGCCCACGACCACCACGACGAAGATCATCACGAGGAATCAGATCAAACCGAGTCTGACCCCGACGCCGAAGGGGACCAGCGATGATGACCATCGAACGCAACGCGACCATTAAGGCCGGTGGGTGGCGTCGGGGCAAGGAATGGCGGCGCTCGCGCCGCCAGGCCGCGCCGGCGACAGGACCCGCCGGCCGGGGAGATCAGCAATGAGCGCGGACACTGTCGCCGCTGATCCCGGCCACGCGGTCGACGGGCACGACGAGCACGCCACCACCACCGGCCTGTCGCACACCAAGCTGGCCATGTGGGTGTTCCTGGGTTCGGAGTGCCTGCTGTTCGGCGGGCTGATCTCCACCTACCTGCTGTACAAGACCCGCGGCAACGGCCGCACGCTGCCCACCGACGTGTTCGACATCCCGTTCACGTCGGTGAGTTCCTTCGTGCTGCTGATGAGTTCGCTCACCATGGTGCTGGCCCTGTCCGCCGTGTCCCGCGGCGAGGACGAGGCCGGCCGCACCTGGCTCCTGGCCACGGCCCTACTGGGCGGTGTGTTCATCGGCGGGCAGGTCTACGAGTTCACCAGCTTCGTCCGCGAGGGCGTGGCCTTCACCACCAATCCGGCCAGCAGCGCCTTCTTCACCCTGACCGGCTTCCACGGAGTGCATGTCAGCCTCGGCATTGTGATGCTCATGTCGCTGTTCGTGGCCTCGGTGAAGGGCAAGCTCACCCAGCGGAATGCCGAGACGGTGGAGATTGTCGGCCTCTACTGGCACTTCGTGGACATCGTGTGGATCTTCATCTTCACCGTCATCTACCTGATCCCCGCCGACTGATCCCATGAGCGACATTGCTCCTATGAGCGACACCACCCCATGAGCGACATTGCTCCTATGAGCGACACCATTCCATGAGCGACACGACTACTACTGAGCACCCCGAGCCCGAAGCCGACGAGGCTGTCGAGCACCACGACGAGGGCCACGCCCATCCCTCGGACTGGGCCTACGTCAAGATCGCCGTCGTGCTGGCCGCCATCACCGCGCTCGAGGTGTTCACATACTTCGAGACGGTGCTCGACTGGGGCGTGGCGCTGGTGCCCTCGCTCATCTTCATGATGATCGTCAAGTTCTACTTGGTGGCCACCTGGTTCATGCACCTGCGCTTCGACAGCAAGCTGTTCGGCCGGATGTTCACCGCCGGGTTGATCCTTGCCGTCGGCGTGTACCTGGTGACGCTGACCGTCTTCGAATTCTGGGTCTAGCCCAGAGGCCGAGCGGGTAGACAGTATCCATGGGAGTCTCGCGGCGAATCCAGCGAGGCCGTGGCCCGAGCGGCCCGTGAGCGCAGCGAACAAGAGCGGGAGTGACCACGCCGCATCGCGAGCCGGCGTAACCGACCCGCGCGACTTCTAGCCATGGGCGCACTGGCTGCGACCGACGCCTGGCGCTTCCAGTTCCACCCTGAGGTGTGGCTGATGGTCGCCGCGGTCGTCGGCCTCGGCTTCTACGTGGTCCGGGTGGTGGCTCCCGCGGCCGGCCCTGCGGGCACTGCTGCGGTCACCCGCCGTCAACGGCTGTGCTTCGTCGCCGGTGTTGCCCTGCTGTGGATCTCGGCGGACTGGCCCATGCACGACATCGCCGAGGAGTACCTCTACTCGGTGCACATGGTGCAGCACCTGCTCATCAGCTTCGTGGTGCCGCCGCTGCTGCTACTGGCCGTGCCCGAGTGGCTGGCCCGGCTCATCCTGGTCGAGGACTCGCGTACGGCCAGGGTCATCCGTCGCTTGGTGCATCCGCTGGTGGCCGGAGTGGTCTTCAATGCCCTCCAGGGCTTGATGCACTGGAACACGCTGGTGGAGCTGTCGGTTCGCAGCGGCCCCTTCCACTACTCCATGCACCTGCTGATGTTCGCCAGCGCGCTGGCCATGTGGATGCCGGTGGTCGGGCCGTTGAAGGAGCTGCAGCTCTCGGAGCCGATGAAGATGGTGTACCTGTTCGCCATGTCGATCGTGCCTACCGTGCCGGCCGCCTGGCTCACGTTCGCCGAGGGCTCGGTGTACCCGATCTACGACCACGCCCAGCGTCTGTGGGGCATCTCGGTGACGGCCGACCAGCAGGCTGCCGGCGCGGTGATGAAGGTGCTGGGCGGCCTCTACCTGTGGACCCTGATCGCCATCAAGTTCTTCCGCTACTCGGCCGCGCAGCGACACGCGGACACCGAGGAGCGCCGCCGGCGTGTTGCGGCCAACACCCTCACCACCGCCGATGTCGAGGCCGAGTTCGAACGACTAGGCTCCCCGCCTTCAGAACCCCGGCTGTAGGGGCCCGGCAGCAGAGCAGCCGGGCGAGTCGCCCCGTCCGGGCGCTCGAATCGAGCAAAAGTTGATCGGATTAGTCGGGTTTCGGCCGCAGAGCCCCTATATTGCACTGCCATCGCTGCCGTGACTGTTCGCACCGCGGACCGTTGCGCCGGTAAGCCACCGCCACCAAACAGGAGACAGCAACCCGATGACCACCGCAAACGCCGACAACGGTGTCAACGTCGAACACCTGCTGGGCGCCCGCCAGGCCCTCAGCGAGGCGCCCGAAGCGGCCCAGTTCACCTGGAAGGCCACCAACGAATGGCTGAACGGCACCCACAGCCGCTCCGCGGTGGACAGCTACTACGGGCTCGGCGAAGAGCACCAGCATCGGTCCACCTTCACTTTCGAGGCCGATCACCCGTTGGTGTTCGGAGCAGAGGACAACGCAGCGACGCCGGTCGAGCTGGTCCTGGCCGGCCTGGCCAGCTGCCTCACCGCCGGGGTGGCTGCCGTGGCCCAGAACCGCGACATCCAGCTCCGGTCGGTGAAGGCCACCCTCGAGGGCAGCATGGACATCCTGGGCATCCTTGGCGGCGACCCTGACGTTCGCAATGGATTCAACGATGTGAAGGTCTCCTACGACATCGATGCCGACGCCACCGCCGACGAGATCAGGGCACTGGTAGCCCAGTCCCAGAAGCGGTCGGCTGTCTACGACATCATCACCAACCCGACCAACGTGACCGTCGAGGTCCACTAGGCCCGTAGCTCGTGAGCAGCTCTGGGCCTCAAAGAGGCCGTCAGGCGGATTCGTGAAGACGACGACTGTCGTTGTGGGGGCGGGGCACTCCGGCCTGGCTGTGAGCCGGCGCCTCACCGAACGCTCAATCGACCATGTCGTGATCGAGCGCGGCGAGGTGGCCAACTCGTGGCGGACCCAGCGCTGGGACTCGCTGCGGCTGCTCACACCCAATTGGCAGAGCCGGCTGCCCGGCTATTCCTACGGGGCCCACGGCGGCGACGACCCTGACGGGTTCATGTCGATGCCGGAGGTCATCCGGTTCATGTCGGACTATGCCCGGCTCGTCGACGCCCCGATCCGGACCGGCACGACGGTCACCTCGGTGCGGCGGTGCGGCGAGGGCTACATCGTCGACACCGACCAGGGCCGCTGGGAGTGCGAGACGGTGGTGCTGGCCTCGGGCGGGTTCAACGTGGCCAAGGTTCCAGAGTTGGGCGGTTCGCCGCCCGCGCCCATCACTGCTCTCAGCGCATTCGAGTACCGCAATCCTGACCGGCTGGCTCCCGGCGGTGTGCTGGTGGTGGGCGCCTCGGCCACCGGCGTGCAGATCGCCGACGAGGTGCACCGCTCCGGCCGCCCCGTCACCGTGGCGGTTGGCGAGCATGTGCGCATGCCCCGCCTGTACCGGGGCCGCGACATCCTGTGGTGGATGGAGCGCTCAGGCCTCTTCGACGAGCGCTACGACGAGGTCGACGACGTCGTGCGGGTGCGCCGCACCCCGTCCCCGCAGCTGGTCGGGACATCCGAACGGGCCACGCTCGATCTCAATGCCCTCACCGATCAGGGAGTGCGTCTGGTGGGGCGGCTCGCAGCCCGGCGGGGCACCGAGGCGCTGCTGTCGGGATCGTTGGCCAACAAGTGCGAGTTGGCCGACCTCAAGCAGGGGCGGCTCCTGGACACATTCGACGAGTGGGCCGCGAAGAGCCGTCTCGACGACGTGGGACCACCGGAAAGGTTCGAGCCCACCCGGGTTCCGCCCTCCCCGCCTCTGAAGTTGGATCTGACCAGAGGAGAGATCCGCACCATCATCTGGGCCACCGGGTTCAAGCCCGACTATTCGTGGCTGGACGTGCCCGTGCTCGACCGCAAGGGCCAGATCCGTCACGACGGCGGTGTCGTGACCGAGTCCGGCGGCCTCTACGTAATCGGGTTGAACTTCCTGCGCCGGCGCAAGTCGAGCTTCATCCACGGGGCCGGTGACGACAGCTGGGACCTGGTCTCACACCTGGCCCGTCACCTCGACTCGCTGGTTGCTGCCTGATCCCCGGCCAGGGCCGGGGATCACCGCCTAACCGCTCGGCTTCTTGGTCGGGGTGCGGTGCTTGTGGATCTCCTCGTCGCGGTGGCGCTGAGCCGGTGTGCGGCGAGCCGCGCCCGCGGCGGTTGAACCCTCCCGGGCGACGGGTATCCGCACCTTTTGCGGTCTCTGGAAGTTGAACAGGCCGGCCTCGTCCACAATGACCCTGTCGTCGTAGTCGTCGAACCACAGAGCCTCGGGGTTGCGCCCGACGATGGCCGACTTGCCCCGGTCTCCTGCGTCGGCCGGGCTGCGGAGCACCTTGAACACCACCACCCCGTTCTCAGCGCCGGGCAGGCCCGGGATCGGCTCGTCGATGACCGCGGCGACCTCAGTCTTGCCCTTGAAGTGCACCAGGGTGAGCCGGGCGTGGGCTTCCACTCCCGAGAGTCCCTGCTGGGACTCGTTGAGGATGCGCCAGGCGGTCTCGACGGGCACATTGAACGCCTTGTAGGCGACGATGTTGCGCCCGCCGAAGAAGTAGTGGTTCTCGATACGGGCCGCCTTGAGGGTCCGTTGCAGAATCCTGAGGGCGCCGGGATCGTCGTTGACGCCCCGGATGATCGGCGACTGGTTCTCGATGCAGATCCAGCCCCTCGAGGTGACCGCGTCCACGGCGCGCCTGACATTCGGGTGCCACTTGTATTGGCCGTTCTCGCCCCTGACGTAGTCGCCGTCGCTCGTCTTGAGCAGCAGCTCGTCGGGATGGTTGAAGTGGACCATCAGACGGAGCGCCACGTCGGGGTAGACCTCGTGGAACCGGTCCAGCATCGACATGAAGGCGTCGTCGAACCGGTCGGGATGGAAAGCCAACTCCTTGGTGCCCACCCTGATCACCTCCGCGCCGGCTTCGGCCAGCGCAGTGAACCAGCCGGCCAGCTTGGAGTTGGGCAACACCATCGGATCGCCGCCCGAGAGGAGGATCTCGCGCAGCTTGGGCCGCCCGGTCTCAGGGTGCTTGCCCCCGTTGGTCTCGACCGCCGCGTTGTGGGCCCTGATGTAGTCGGTCACGTCCTTGAGCTGGGCAAGGCCCTTCTTCTTGACGGTGCCGTCGGCCCGCTCGATGTCCTTACGGGCTATCAGCTCCTCGCGATAGCAGAACCGGCAGTGGGCCGAACATGTCGAGATCACGTACAGCAGGGCCATCTCGTACTTGTGGAGGAGACCCTCGACCGGGCTGTAGTTGAGCTGTCCGGCAGGGTCCTCGTCACCCTCGAGGTTGGCGGTCTCGTCGGCGGAGGCCTTGACGAGTCTCTGCAGCGCCGGGCTGACCTTGGCCATCTCGAAGTAGTGGCGGGTGATCTTCACCGGCATCCGGGCCTCGACGTCGCGTTCAGTGCCGCGGAGCTGCCGCAGTTCCGCCAGTTCCTCCGGTGTGTAGAAGCCCTCCATGTCGGCGGGCGCGCCCTCGTCGATGAACGGGTCCAGGCCGTTGACGATCTGCCGGTCGTAGCGCGGGTTCTCGACCTGATCGAGGACTAACCGCTCCCGGTCGGTGGGTTCGTACTTTGGTCGGCGTGTCTTGGTCTTGTCTGTGCGTGTCATGTTTCTTCTCTGGTCCCTGTAGCGGGCGCCGGGGCCGTCCACCGTACGGCCGGCTCCGCAGCGCGGCCGCAGGCGTCGGTGCCGTCTCTGGCGCCGATTGGGGACTAGTAATCATGGCATTTGTTCCACAGTTGTGCAAAACGTTGAACTTACGCGAGCGCAAACTCGGCGTGAAGTTCTCGCGAAAGGGTTGAGCCGGTACCGTCTCCGGCGTGCTGGACCTGCGCCAACTGAGGGCCGAACCCGACACCGTCAAAGCGGCCGTCGCCCGGAGGGGCGAGCCCACCGCGCCGCTGGACCAGGTCATCGCTCACGACGCGCGCCGCCGGAGCGTGGTCAGCGAGGCCGACGAGTTGAGGGCGGAGGTCAAGCGGATCTCGGCCGAGGTCGGTGCCATGTTCCGCGATGGCCGAGCCGACGAGGCTGAGGAGTGGCGGGCTCGCAGCCGCGAGCTGGGCGGTCGCATCGACGAGCTGGCTGCCGAGGCCGACCAGCTGTCGGAGTGGATTCGCCGGATCCTGCTGTTCGTGCCCAACATGCCTGCGGAGGACTGTCCCGACGGGTCAGGCCCCGACGACAACGTCGTGGTGCGCACCGTTGGCTACGACCCGGGCTCCTACGGCGAGCACCAGCGGGTGCCGCACTGGGAAATCGGGAGCGAGTTCGGCATCCTCGACATGGACCGGGCCGTGCGCATGTCGGGTGCGATGTTCGCCATGTACCGCGGGCTGGGAGCCCGGTTGGTGCGTGCCCTCATCGACTACGGGCTCGACCGCAACCGCGACCTGTACGAGGAGATCCGGCCGCCGACGCTGGTTCGCACCGAGACCATGACGAGCACCGGCCATCTGCCCAAGTTCTCCGACGATGCCTACCACCTCGAGCGCGACGGGCTGTGGGCCATTCCCACCGCCGAGGTTCCCCTGACGTCGCTGCTGTCCGGCGAGATCGTCGACGAGGACGTCTTGCCGGTCAGGTTGATGGGCCACACGTCGTGCTTCCGGCGTGAGGCGGGATCTGCCGGCCGCGACACCCGCGGGCTGCTGCGGGTGCACGAGTTCGACAAGGTGGAGCTGTACGGGTTCTGCACCCCCGAACAGGCCGGCGACCTCCACGCCGAGATCCTCGATAGGGCTGAGCGGGCCATCGCCGACCTCGGCCTGGCCTACCGGATTCTCGACCTGTGCACCGCCGATCTGGGTGATGCCTCAGCCCGGACCTTCGACATCGAGGCGTACGCCCCAGGCGCCGATCGCTGGCTGGAGGTGTCGAGCGTGTCGTGGTGCCGCGACTACCAGACTCGCCGGGCCGATGTCCGCTACCGCCCCGCGGGCTCCGGACGCCCGCAGATGGCGCACAGTCTCAACGGCTCGGGGCTGGCCGTGCCCCGGGTGTGGGCCGCGCTGGTGGAGACCTGCCGGCAGCCCGACGGCTCCATCGCGGTCCCTGAGGCGTTGCAGCCGTACATGGGCGGCATCACCTCGATCGAGCCGCGC
>JAGWAO010000050.1:35536-35868 GCA_021296315.1 Acidimicrobiia bacterium
CGCTGGTTCGAGGAGTGGCTGGCGACGAACCCCTACGACGCCAACGCCTTCATCGTGGCGACCACTGACGCCGGCGGCTGGCCCTCGGCTCGGGCGGTGCTCCTCAAGGGGCTGGATGAGCGAGGCTTCGTGTTCCACACCAACCGTCGCTCCGCCAAGGGACTGGATCTGGAGACCTCCGGCCGGGCCGCGCTGTGCTTCCTGTGGCATCCCGTCGAGCGCCAGGTTCGGGTGGTGGGCACGGTCGAGCACCTGCCCGACGACGAGAGTGACGCCTACTTCGCATCGCGGCCCCGGGGCGCACAGATCGCCGCGAGCGCTTCGCCGCAGTC
>JAGWAO010000050.1:35898-41834 GCA_021296315.1 Acidimicrobiia bacterium
CCGAGACCGAGGCTCGCTTCGTCGCTACCGAGGCTGTGCCGAGGCCCCCGCATTGGGGCGGCTACCTGGTGAGGCCTCACACCGTGGAGTTCTGGCAGGGCCGCCGCAACCGCATGCACGACCGGCTGTGCTACCAACGGTCGGACTCCCCGCCCGGCGGCGGCTGGGTGATCGAGCGCCTGGCCCCGTAGTTGCGTCCTACCGATCGGCCCAGGCGTCGATAGCACCGGCCAGGGCTTCGATCAGGGTGCCGACCTGGGGCGCCCTGGGTGTGCCCTCGTGATCGGACCAGTTGCGGGCTTCTTTGTTCCAGCGGATGGTAGGGGGCAGCTCCAGCTGCACCCCAGCGTTGGAGGGCAGGTTGACCGGGTTGTCCTCGTGCAGGCCCCTCAGCCCGCGCGGGATCTCCTCGAGGTCGTCAACGACCCCGAACGCCTCCGGCAGGGCGGCTCTCAGGTGCCCGGCCAGGTGGCTCGCCAGCGCCCGGTTTCGCCCGCCTAGTAGCACGTTCCAGAACTGGGTCTCACGCCCGTAGCCGTGGACGGCAATGACCGTGTCGACATGGTCGAGGAACTGCTGGAGCTGCGCCGAGTGCTCGGGCCGGATGGTGATGGACGGCACGTGCTCTCTCAACGGCGCGTGCTGGATCACGGCGTACAGCGAGGCCCCGCTGCGCTGGGCGACCTCTTGGGCGATCACGTCGGTGGTGCGCTCCAAGTTGCCGCCGTGGAACGCCATCAGTCCGAATCGGTCCCGCAGCTCACAGACCTCGTCCACGCCGGGCTGGGCGAGCAGGGCACCGAACCCGCCGGTCAACTCGGCTGGCTCAATCTAGAGGCCGAGCGGAAAGGCGCACGAATTCGGCCCAACGGTCGAGGCCGTGGCCCGAGCGGCCCGTGAGCGCAGCGAACAGGAGCGGGAATGACACCGCTGCCACGTGACGGGCTCACACCTGCTCGCGCTGGCTCTGGGCCGGCGCCGGATCCAGTCGGCTTCGGACCCGCCGTGTCAGGCGCCAGGCGATCCATGCCACCAGGGCAGTGAACAGGATCTCCAGCGGGACCCCGAACCGGGCCGGATCAGTGAACCAGTGGCCGACTCGCAGCGGCCAACCAGCCACGAACCGCAGAACCGGCAGGACCACGAAGTCGGCCCGGTTGAAGTAGAACTCCACCACCAAGTACAGCGCCGCATAGATCGTGACCACGGTACGGCGCAAGAAGACACTGGTCTCTCCCTGGCGCCAGCCGAGCACCAGGGCACCGACCACCCCCAGAGCGCACAGAACGCCGAGACGCTCCGCGGTGGCATGGTCGATCCAGTTCGTCACCGCGCTCTGGAACTCGGTGAACTTCTCGACCAGTACGTTGCTGGCAGTGGGATCGTCGATGACTTGCAGCTCCCACCAGCCGTAGTTGGCTACGTAGACCCCCGACGCGATCAGCACCAGACCCGAGATCGGGTTGATCCAGCGGAACATCTTGCGCATCGCGCCGACCACGCTGGTCCGGGCCAGGGCCAGGGCCAGCGTCAGGAACGTGATGACCGCGCCCATCCCGACGCCGTAGGCAATGAAGTTCGCCGTGCCGTTGGCCACGCCGTCGGCCGAGAAGCTGGCGGCGACCGCCGCGATGAACAGCCCGATCGTGCAGGACAGCGACACCACCGCGTAGCTGACGCCGAACATGAACACCGACCCCAGGCCGCGGCTTCCGGTGCCCCGATTCATCTTCGGCAGGCGCAGGTTGATGGCCCGTCCGGTCAACAGCCATACGCCCAGCAGCGCCATGATCACTCCGATGGCGATGGTCACGTAGCCGATGCGGTCGAGCACGGTGCCCTGGCTGAGCACGGTCTCGAACAGCGCACCGAAAGCGCCGAAGACGATCACGAAGCCGGCGGTGAGGGTCAGCGCCACCACCATGGCCCGCAACATCGCGCCCAGCGCCTTCGCACCCGAGGTCGGCTGGTCGGTGGACTCCACGCCGATGAAGTAGCCGAGGTAGGCGGGCAGCAGGGCGAAGCCGCACGGGTTGAACGCGGCGACCAGCCCCAGCGAGAAGGGGTAGGCGAGAGTGGCCCAGTCCACGGATCTAGCTCCTGGCCGTTACGCCGAGTGCCTGCTCGATGCGCTCGGCGAGGGACTCGGTGTCGAGCACTCCGGCGAAGGTGTCGAGCAGTTCGCCGGTGGGCGACACGAACGCGGTGGTGGGCATGGCGATGCTCCCGGTTGCCTTGTAGACCTCGAGGTCGAGATCCCAGCCCACGTCATAGGTTACGCCGGTGGTCCCCACCAGGTCGAGGGCGTCCTGAGCGGACTGGTCCTGCGAGAGCCCGAGGAACGCCACCTGCCCGTCGAGTGTCTCGAAGACTTCCTGGAACTCCGGCATCTCCCTCACGCAGGGCGGGCACCACGACGCGAAGAAGTTCACCACCAGCGGTGTGCCTGCGTAGTCGGCGACGGTGCCGGTGCCGCCGTCGAAGAGGTCGAAGGTCAGGTCGGACAGGTTGGTGCCGTCGGGGACCTCGGGCGAGATGTCGGCCTCCTCGACAAAGCCCGGGCTGTCCTGGCTCAGCACGATCTTGGGGATCTCCTCGTCGGCGTCGGGCGTCGCGGCGCCGGTGCCGCCCGTGCAAGCAACCGCCGTCACGGCCAGAACGGCGGCGACACGATGGGCTCTCACCTGGACGCGCCGGCTCTCAGCCGGTAGTGCAGCAGGCCGTCGGGGTCGCGACTGCTCTCGGCCTCGCCGATCACCCGCAGGTGCTCCAGATGCGCGAACGTCTCGCTGGCGGCCATGTCGCCCCAAGCTCGCTCGGCGAACAGCTCCTGCATGTAGGCCCCCACCGGAGCACGGCCCAGTTCGGCTGCCGCCGCCCGGAGCCGGTCGAGCCGCTCGCCGTGGTGGCGGCGGATGCTGTCCGTGCGCCCCCGCAGGTCACCGAAGGGATGCCCGTGGGCGGGCAGGCACACATCTACGCCGGTGATGGCACCCACCCGTTCCAGGGACTCGAAGAACGCCGCGAGCGGGTCGTCGAGATCGGCCGAGCCCGCGATGTGGGGCGTGATGCTCGGCAGCACGTGGTCGCCCGACAGCAGCACGCCTTCGGTCGGATCCCACAGGCACAGGTGGTCGGTGGTATGGCCGGGGGTGTGCACCGCGAACCAGTCCCGTCCGGCCAGTCGCACGCTGTCGCCGTCGGCGACGCGGATGGTCGGCTCCGGCACCCTGAAGCGGGGCAGGCGGCCGGCGACGTCGGTCTGGATGAAGAGCCTGATGGCCTCGTCGGGCGGCGGCTCGCGCCGGGTCCCCCAGGGGGTGCTGCCCCGGTCCTGCAGCTTCGCCTTCCACAGATCGATCAACGCCTCGGGATCCAATTCCAGCAACTCCAAGTCGATGTCGGCGTTGGCGTCGTCGGCTGCGGGGCTGGAGGTGAAGTCGGCGTGGGCCAACAGCTCGGCGCCAGTCTCCTCGCGCAGCTGGTGGCTGCCCCCGTAGTGGTCGGGATGGGAGTGGGTGACGATCGTGGTGTGCACTCGCCGCAGGGGGATGCCGGCCTGCTTGAGCCGGTCGCCCAGCGCCGACCACGACTCGTCGCCGGGCAGTCCGGGATCCACCAGCGCGGCACCGTCGGCGTCGACGAGGGCGTAGCAGTTGACGTGGCCGAGGCCCGGCATGCTGATGGGCAACTGCAGTCGCAGCACCCCCGGTGCCACCTCGGTCACCTCCGAGGACGCGGGCTCCTGCTCCTGCTTGGTGTACGTCTTGGGGGTCATCGAGATTCTCAAGCGCCGGAGCCGATGAACCCGGCCCGACGATACCAGCGCAGTTCGGTGAGGCTCTCCTGTATGTCGTCGAGGGCCCGGTGGCCCCCGGCCTTGGCCGGTGCGCCTTCATACACCGATGGTTGCCAGCGGCGGGCCAGCTCTTTCACTGTCGACACGTCGATCGACCGGTAGTGGAGGAAGTTCTCGATCTCCGGGAGGTGCCGGGCCAGGAATCGGCGGTCGGTGCCGATGGAGTTCCCGCACAGCGGGACGGTGCGGGGCTCGTCGATGTGCTCCTCCAGAAAGGCGAGCACCGCCGCGCCGGCCTCGGCCAGGGTCACGGTCGAGGACTTGATTTCATCCAGCAGCCCGCTGTCGGTGTGCATGACCCGCACGGTGTCGTCCATGCGGTCCAGCACCTCGGCCGGCTGATGGATGACGAGGTCGGGTCCGGCGGCCACCAGCTCCAAGTCGTCGCCGGTGATGAGGACGGCAATCTCGACGATGGAGTGGAGTTCGGCGTCGAGTCCGGTCATCTCCAAGTCCATCCACGCGAGCACCGCGGCAGGATAACGAGGCCCCACCGCCGCGCGGGATGGACGAGCACCGGCTGCGTTCCTCGCTCTTGTGCGCTGCGACCTGAGGGCCGCTCGGGCCACGGCCTTGCTGCATGCATTGCGACTTCGTCATCGTGGTCGCCCACCCGCTCGGCCTCTTGGCTACTCTCGCCCGGTGCTCGAAGTTCCCATACTGCGGCTCGACCCCGACCTGCCCCTTCCCGGCTATGCCCGGCCCGGCGATGCCGGCATCGACTTGAGGGCCCGCACCTCCACGGTGCTGCCCGCAGCGGGAGGCCGGGCGCTGGTGCCCACCGGAGTCGCCATATCGCTGCCCGAGGGCTGCGCCGGCTTCGTGCTTCCCCGCAGCGGGCTCGCCCTCAACCATGGCGTCACCTGCCTCAACACTCCCGGCTTGATCGATTCCGGCTACCGGGGCGAGTTGAAGGTGATACTGGTGAACACCGACCCGCTCCATCCGTTCACGCTGGAGCGGGGTGAGCGCATCGCCCAGCTGGTGGTTATGGCGGTGGAGCAGGTGCGCCTGGTGGAGGTGGAAAGCCTCGAGCCGTCGACGCGCAGCGACCAGGGCTTCGGCTCGACCGGCCGCTGAGCTGCCCGCCTGGTTGGGCAGTCAGGCTGCGGGTCGGCTGCCGGGCCGGCCGACGGGTTTGCGCATCAGCAGCCACCCCCGGTCGGACTCCACCGTGGCGGTGACGTTCGCGGCGTCGACAGCCTTCTTGAACCGGGCTGCGGACGTGGCCGCGACGCCGGCCTCGTCGGTGCGCCGCGCCTCCACCTCCAGACATCCTCCCTGTGCCCTGAACACGCACTCGATGGAGGCGTCTTCGGCGGCCGGCTGCTCCAGCAGCAGTTCGGTGGCTCGGTCCACGGCCGATCGGAGTTCATCGATCTCGGTGAACGACATTCCCTGACGGAGGGCCACCGCGGCCGCTCCGACCCGCACGACCCGCGCGTAGTCGACCGACACGGGCACCCTGAGGACGATCTCATCGGCGAGCGCTTCGCTCACGCCCCAAGATTACCTGCCGACCGCTCGGCCTCCGGCCGGGCTCCACACCGGTCGCCGGTAGCCTGATCCGCCGTGGCCTTCGTCGTTGAGAAGTTCGGTGGCACCTCGGTGGCCGGCCCCGACCGCATTCGGGTCGTGGCCGATCACGTGGCGCGCCGCCGCAACCGCGGCGACGAGATCGTGCTGGTCGTATCGGCCATGGGCAGCGAGACCGACGATCTGCTGCGCATGGCCTCCGATGTGGCCGCGAACCCGCCCGGCCGCGAGGTGGACATGCTCATCACCGGCGGCGAGCGCAAGGCCTGCGCCCTCATGGCCATGGCGCTCAGCGGCCTGGGAGTTCCCGCCGCGTCTTTCACCGGCAGCCAGGCCGGTTTCCGCACGGACTCCTTCCATACCGGCGCCAAGATCGTTCAGATCACCCCGAGACGCATCACCGAGGCGCTGGACCGCGGCCTCGTTCCGGTAGTGGGCGGCTCGCAGGGGGTGTCGGGCGACGGCGATGTGACGTTCTTCGGCCGAGGCGGCTCCGACACCACAGCCGTGGCGCTGGCCCATGTGCTCGGCGCCGACTACT
>JAGWAO010000051.1 GCA_021296315.1 Acidimicrobiia bacterium
CAAGTATATTTTCTGCCATCATCAGGTGGAGACCCACAACGGGCCGACAGAACGACCCACAACAGCAGCAGACGGCCCGTCCCCCGCGTATGGAGCGGATTCACCCGCCCATTCGCTCGGTCTCCAAGAGCAGTGTCCCACGGTCTGGTGGGCTTGCGGCTCGAGCCTCGGTGTGGGTTGCCGGCTGTGAACTCGGCGTTGGTGAGACTATCGCGATCTGGTAGAGCCGGCCCCGGCCCGGCTCTGGTCGACGGGCACCGGTTGATCGCGCCGATGCTCAGCTGCGCCGACGGCCGCGAGGTCAACAACTACGGCCGACGCATTCCCTATAGCGCGGTGTTCGACACGACTACCAATGAGTCGAGCGAACTCCCGAACGCACTACGAAAGAGACCCAAGGGCACCTCGTCCTACGGCAGCGTCTCGGGCACCGACCTAGTTGCCGCAAGCACCCACGGCCCATTCCTTGACGCCGCCACCGACGAGTGGTTTGACCTCCCACCGCTCGACGCCGACACCGACGCGAGTTCGAGCGACATCGACAATCAGATGTTGGTGACGCGCCGGACCGCGTCGGTCGGTGACGCGATCGTGGTCGTCGGCGGCACCAAGCTCGGACCCGACGGCGGCACCAAGCTCGGACCCGACGGCGGCACCCTGCTGGCTCAGGCCCATATGTGGACACCGTGACGCGCACGAACTCGACAACTCAAGCGTCCTGCCCAGCAGCGCCTTGGGTTGCTCAAGCTGATGCGCTCTGTGTTCTGGACCGGCGCCAAAGCGAAGCCGCCGAGGCGGGATCAGGACGCCGACGGCGCGGGCGTCGGCAGAGTCGCAGGGTTCAGCGGGGTCTCGGGTTGAGCCTCGGTGTCAGCGGCGGCTAGGACACGGCGGTCGTCACGGTGACGGCAGTCTCGGCGGGCGTGGCCGGCTTCCACTCTGTGCCGCTCCATCTGAACAGGAACGTGGTTGCTCTGCCGATGCCGAAGCCCTCCTCTACCCAGATGTCGACAGCTGCGACATCGTCCGCGGGGAAATGAGTGCGGACCACTTCAAAGAGAGTGGCCCCGGCATAGGTGCCACTCGGCCCAGTCGCATCCTGGAGTCCTTGATTCGAGAGAAACTCGACCTCTGTTCCAAACGCATCTTCCAGCGCGGCCCTCAGGTCGGGGCCCGCATGCAGGTACGCGTACACGGGCTTCGTGTCACAAGACACCGCCAAACAGGCCGCAGCCAACGCTCGGGCCTGGATCTCGATTCTTGTCGCTGGGGACAGATCCGGGCTCTGGATCTCACTTGTCGTCGCTTGGAACGGGTCCGGGCCGCTTGTGTCGTCGCTGCAACGCCCGCACGAGGCAGCGAGGATGCTCGCGGCGACGGCGACGGCCAGTATGGGACTGACACGGGTGCTGCCAGCCTTCATAGTCCTTCGCCAATCTCAGGCGGTCGGGTCGATGAGGCGGCCCACGAACAGCAGCGCTGCGGTGTCTTGGTGGGTGATGGCCCACAAGAAGGGGCGGTCCGCGACGATGGTGAGGTCGGGTTCGGGAGGTTCGGATTCTGGGAAGGCCATGGCTGTGGCTGCGGCCGCTTCGGTGCCTTTCTCGTCGACGATGACTTTGGCGCCGTGGAGCGCGGCGGAAATGAAGATGCCGGGTGCGATGGCGTCGAAGCCGGCACCGGCGCAGAATCCCTGCGGGCAGAGCCATTCGAACAGGTCCGCAGGCGGCAGGGTCTGTTCCCACTTGGGCATGGTGACGTCGACCAGGCCGGTTTGCGCGACTTCCGACAATCCTGTGAGTGCCTCGGCGTCGAGCGATTCCTCGATGGTTGCGAGCCCGTCGGGGTCGTGGGGGACGATGAGCCACATGACCAGTTCGCTGCCCTTGTAGAGGAGTTCCACGGCGTCGGCGTCTTCGAGCCGGACGAATCGACGGGACACTGGTTCCATATCGCTCATGAACGGCGCCGTCACCGACTGGTCGTCGCCGACGGTGAACTGGCCGTCGCGGGTCCGTTCGGGCAGGAATGGCCATAGCCAGTCGGCTTTCAGATACACCGTGTTCACCAGGATCAGCTCCTGGTCCTGCACGACGGCGGGGCATCGGGATCAACCGGCAACCGATCAGCCACCAACTCCGGGGCTGTGGCGGTCGTGTCGGCTGGTTCCGCGCCCGCATCGTCGATGGTCCCGGGGTCAGCCACCAACTGCGGGGCTGTCGTGGTCGTGTCTGAGGAACCGCAGGCCGCCACGATGGAGCACACCACGACCAGGAATCCGAACAGCTTGGTCACAGCACATTGGGACGCTACAGCAGCCCGTCAAGTTCCCGAAGCTGCCGATCAGAGTGCTCGTGCCCGCTGGCGTCACGCGAAGTGCGGTCCACCTTGCCAGCGCCCTGGAGACAGCTCCTGCCGATGTGATCATGGCCGTGTGGGATCGCCGCCTCCACGCCGGTGCCGTGGCCGAGAGCCTGAGCGTGGCGCCATCGTCGCTGCCACCCGCATAGGCAGGCGCCGGCTTGGCGTGGGTCAGCCGGTGTTGCGCATGCCAGCGGCCACCCCGTTTACCGTGAGCAGCAGCGTTCGCAGCAGCAGCTCGTCCTCAGCGGAGCTTCCGGCCCGCCCGCCCCGGTGCCGGGCCAGGAGATCGGCCTGCAACACGTTGATCGGGTCGAGATAGGCGTCGCGCACCGCCAGCGTGCGCCGCAGGATGGGCAGATCCTCGAGCAGGCCCCTGCCGGTGAGCGCGGTGATCTCGGCCACGGTCCGGTCGTACTCGGCGCAAACTGCGTCGAAGTGGCAGTGCAGGGCCGGTTCGACCAGCGTGGCCACGTAGTGGCGGGCGATGGCCAGGTCGGTCTTGAACAGAGTCATCTCCACGTTGGACACGAACGTACGGAAGAACTGCCAGGACTCGTACATGTCGTCCAACTCCGACCCCATGCCGGCGGAGCGAGCCGCGACCAGCCCGGCGCCGACTCCGAACCAGCCCGGCACGATCTGGCGGGACTGGGTCCAGCCGAACACCCAGGGGATGGCCCGCAGCCCGTCGATTCCCTCATCGGCGCGGCTGCGCCGGGCCGGGCGGGAGCCGATGTTCATCTCGGCCAGCTCCTCCACCGGGGTGGACTTCTGGAAATACTCCACCAGGCCGGGGGCCTGCAGGAAGGCCCGGTAGGCGTCGTAGGCCGCGCTGGAGGCGACCTCCATCACCTGGTCCCACCGCCGGGTCACCGCCGGGTCATGGCGGGGCGACCGGTGTGATATCGACGCCTCGACAACAGCTGCGAAGGCCAGGTCGAGGTTGCGATGAGCCAGCCGGGGCAGCCCGTACTTGTCGGCTATCACCTCGCCCTGCTCAGTGATCTTGACCGAGCCCCGCACCGCACCGGGCGGCTGACTGAGGATCGCCGCGTGGGTGGGTCCGCCGCCCCGCCCGACGGTGCCTCCCCGGCCGTGGAACACCGTTATCTGAACCCCGGTGGCGTCCGAGACCTCCGCGATGGCCCTCAGCGCCTTGTGGATCTCCCACTGGGACGTCGTGATCCCGCCGTCCTTGTTGGAGTCGGAGTAGCCGACCATCACTTCCTGGATTCCGCCCCGCAGTTCGACGAGGCGCCGGTAGGGCTCCACCGCCAGCAGGTCGCGCAGGACCGGCCCGACCGATCGCAGGTCGTCGATGGTCTCGAACAGGGGCACGAACCCCAGCCGGGCCACTCCCGCGGTCAGGTCGACGAGCCCGGCCTCCCGGGCCAGGACGGCCGGCGCCAGCACGTCGTCGACGCCGCGGGTCATGGACACGATGTAGCTGCGCACGATCTGGTCGCCCCGCACATCCATCTGACGGCGCAGCACCCGGAACAGCTCCAGCACGTCCTCGGCGCCGTCACCCAGGGACCGACCGCGCAACGCCAGCGGCCGGGGACCGGCCAGCTCACCGGCCAGCAGAGCGGCCCGCTCGTCTCCCGAGAGCCCGTCGTAGTCGATCCCCAACGGCGCGAACAGGCGGGCCAGAGCGAAGTGGTGGCGCTGGGAGTGCTCGCGGATGTCGAGGGTGGCGAGGTCGAATCCGATCATGGCCACGATGCGTCGCACCCGGGCCAGCCGACCGTGGGCCAGCAGGTGTCCGTGGTTGGCCTCCAGCGATCGTGCGATCACGGCCAGATCGTGGGCCAGCTCGTCTGCCGAGCGGTAGGCCGCGGGTCCGGGCGCCGGCTGGTCCGTCTCGATCAGGCGCCGGTGGGCCACTGCCAGCCGCTGGCGGTAGGGCTCGCCCGCGCTGAGCGTGTCGAACCGGGCCGTGACGTCAGGAAACTGCTCGTGGTCAGCCGCAAGTCGCTCGGCCATCTCGTCAGAGACACCGCGGACCGCCAGCCCGACGCTCAGCTCCGACGACAGACCCTCGATCTCTTCCACCAGGATTCGCAGGGCCCGGTGACGCTGGAACTCGAGCACCTCCACGGTGGTGGCCGGCGTGACGTTGGGATTGCCGTCCCGGTCGCCGCCCACCCACGAACCGAAGCGGATGGGCGACCGGTCGGGATCGAGCGCCCCGTCCAGAGACTCGAGTACCGAGTCGATGTCGTCGAGCAGTTCGGGTACACCCTGCGCCGCGATCTCGGTGAGGAAGTAGAGGATCGACCGGGCCTCGTCCACCGGGTGGGGACGCTGCCGCCGCAGCTCGTCGGTCTGCCAGATGGCGTCGATCAGCTCGTCCACCCGGCGGTCCACGCGGCGGCGGGCGGTGTCGTCGGAGCCAGCATGGGCCCGCTGCTCGATCAGGCTGGAGATCTCGGCCAGCTTGTCGAGGATCGACCGGCGCGACGCTTCGGTGGGATGAGCGGTGAACACGGGCCGCAGCTCGGCCGAGTTGACCGTGGCGACGATCTCGTCATCGGCGTAACCCATCTGGCGCAGCCGGCCGACCATCTCGCCGAAGCGGTTCGAGCCGGCCGCTCGCTTCTCGGTGAGGTCGTCGATGCGGTGCACCTGCTCGGCTGTGTTGGCGAGGTGGAAGTAGACGGTGAAAGCCCGGGCGAGCAGGCCGGCCTCGGCCACGTCCACATCGGCCAGCAACTCGGCCAGGGCGGTGCTGTCCTCGTCGCTGCGGCGCAGACCCCGGGCCAGGCCGCGCACCTGCTCCACCCGTTCGAGCAGTCCGGGGCCGTGCTGGCGGACCAGCGTGTCGCCGAGCTGGGTGCCCAGCCGCCGGATGTCACTTCGCAGGGCGGAGTCGAGTTCTCCGAGCAGCCCGTCGGGCATCGTTCCTGTGCTCCTAGGCGGCCGCGCGCGTCCGGCGCAACAGGGGATCAGCGAGCTTCAGGCCCCGGTCGACTACGTCCAGGACTCGCGGCGCAAGTCCTGGCGTGTCGCCATCGATGAGGTTGCCCATCACCTGGAGGGTGATGTTGGCGACGGCCTGGGTTCCGACGGCCAAGCGCAGGCCGTTTCGCAGGATCCAGGGATGACCGATCAAGAAGCTGAAGCGCCGTCCGGTGCGCAGGAAGCCGTCGAAGCGTTCTGAGATGATGTGGTCGTAGGCGCTGGGGGCGGTGGCCGGGTCCTCAAGGAACAGGTCGGCGAGGATCATTCCCGACTCCAAGCCGTAGTCGATGCCCTCGCCGTTCATCGGGTTGATCAGCCCCGCCGCGTCACCCACCGCGGCCCACCCGGGCCCGTGGCGGCGGACGGTGCTCATGGGAAGTCTCCAGGCCCGGGGCCGCTCCAGGTAGTCGCCCAGTTCCCACTCCTCGGCCACGAGATCCCGGTAGTCGTTCAACAGTTGGTTGAGGTTGAGCCTTCGGAAGCCCTTCATGGTGGACATCGAGCCCGCCCCGATGTTCACGGTGCCGTCACCGGCCGGGAACATCCATCCGTAGCCCGGGACCCATCCGCCCTCGGCGCCCCGGAGAGTGAGGCAAGCCTCGAGGTGCCGGTCGGCGTGGCGGGGGCTGGGGGCGTAGGACCGGATGGCGAGGCCGAAGGGCTCCTCGTCGACTCTTCCAGCACCGAGCACGCGCGCCGCCGCTCCGGGGGCGCCGGTGGCCAGCACGACCAGGTCGGCCAGCCAGCGCCCGCCGTCATGGGCGTCCTCCACCCCGACTACTGCGCCGTCGTCGGCGAGGGTGGGCATCACCTCCGTGTTCCACAGGATCTCGGCGCCGGCGTCCTCGGCCGCCTCGACGAGGTGCTTGTCCAGCGCCCGGCGGGGCCACACCGCCCCGTGGGCTCCGAATCGATTGTCGGCGGGCCATAGCAGTTCGCGCCTGGTGCTGCCCGCGATCATCCGCAGGCCGTCGATGCGATGCGCGCCGTCGAGGGCGATGCCGAGTTCCTTGAGGGCGGCCACCGCCCGGGGAGTGAGGCCGTCGCCGCACACCTTGTCCCGACCGGGCGACCCCTTCTCGAAGACCGTCACCCGGGCACCACCCCGGGCAGCCCTGATGGCCGCGGCGGCCCCGGCCGGACCGGCCCCGATCACGGCCATGTCGCGCCGCGCGGGAGTCAAGGCGTCCACGGCCGGGACATTCGCCGGTCGCCCGCGGACCCGGCCCGGGCCGAGCGGAGCCGCGCCGCCGGCTGTCTAGTGCGCGTGGGGTCCGTGGTCCTGGTGGCCGTGGTGGCCGTGGTCGTGGCTGTGGCCACGGTGACCATGGTCGTGGTCGTGGCTGTGACCGTGGCTGTGACCGGTTCCGTGGTGGTCGTGGCCGTGGTGGTCGTGACCATGGCCGTGGTGGCCGTGATCGTCGAGCACGATGATGCCTTGGTCGTGGTCATGGTCGGCATGATCGCCGAGCAGCCGATCCCCGAACGCCTCCCGCAGCCGCTCCTCGGTAAGCATCTCGTCGGGGGTGCCCGCGGCGACCAGCCGGTTGGCCATCAGCATCACCGAGTCACAGTGCCGGGCCTCGTCCAAATGGTGGGTGGTGATGATCACGATGGCGCCCCGGCTCGAGTACGCCTCGATCACCTCCAGGATCCGCTCCTGGCTGGGGATGTCGAGACCAGTGACCGGTTCGTCCAGCATGATTACGTCGGGCTCGCCAGCCAGTACCTGCGCGATCCTCACCCTCTGTTGCTGCCCCCCGCTGAGGTCGCCGAAGCTCCGATCAGCGAACTGGTTCACGTCGAGATGCTCACCTGCTGCCCGCATGGCGGCCCGGTCGTTGGCCCGCAGCCGGCCGAGCAGTCCCCGCCGGCGATAGCGGCCCATCGCCAGAACCTCTCCCGCGGTGATCGGCATCCAGCAGGCGGGGGGGTGCTGGCACACGTAGGCCAAGCTCTCGGACATGCCGCTGATGCTTCCCGAGGTGGGCTTCTGCAGGCCGGCCAGGCACTCCAGCATGGTCGTCTTGCCCGATCCGTTGATCCCCATCACCGCGGTGGCCGTGCCCGGTCCGAAGGCATGGGTCACGCCGTCGAGGGCTGTGACCTCTTCGAACTTGACGGTCAGATCCTCGACCTCTACGGCACTCACCACGCTCCAACGGTATATTCCCACCATGTCTTCCGCCACCACCGCGGTCACCGCCAGCGGCGACCGCGACGTTGCTGCGGAGGGCGGCCCCGAGCCCGGCGCGGAGCAGGCCGGTACCTCGGACCCCGCGTCCCGCATCGCTCCCGGAAGGGTTCGCATAGACCGGTACGGGCTCGACCTGGGGCCGTGGCTGCATCTTGCCGAGGAGAGATCCCGGCTGTCCCGGCCCTCGTTCGCCCACATCAGGGTGGCGCCCCAGGGAGCCACCCTCGGAGCAGAGGTCAGCGGCGTCGACCTCCGCGTCGGCCTGTCCGACGAGGTGATCGCCGAGATCCGCCAGGCCCTGCTCGACTACAAGGTCCTGGTCTTTAGAGACCAGCCCATCACACCGGCCCAGCACGTCGCCTTCGCCCGCCGGTTCGGGGATCTGGAGATCCACCCGTTCATCACCGGGAACTCAGAGCATCCCGAGCTGGTGCGCTTCGAGAAGGGGGTCGACACCGGCGGCTTCGAGAACGGCTGGCACCACGACGTCACCTGGCGGGAGGTGCCGTCAATGGGTGCGATCCTGCACGCCATCGAGGTCCCGGCCACCGGCGGCGACACGCTGTTCAGCGACATGGGCGCGGCCTACGACGGCCTCGACGGCGCGGTCAAGGAGCGCATCGGCGACCTCGACGCGGTGCATGACTTCATGCTGGCGTTCAAGCACCAGATCCCCGAAGGCAAGCAGGCAGAGTTCCGGGCCCGTTACCCGCTGGCCCGCCACCCGGTGGTGTGCACCCATCCGGAGACGGGCCGCAAGCTGATCTTCGTGAACTGCTACTTCACTTCCCACATCGACGGCATGGACATGGACGAGGGCATCGAGCTGATCAGACACCTGGCCGGCCAGGCCAACGTGGTCGAATACCAGTTCAGGGTCCGCTGGGCACCCGACACCGTCGTGTTCTGGGACAACCGCTCGGTGCAGCACTACGCGGCCAGCGACTACTACCCGGACGTGCGGATCATGGAGCGGGCCAGCATCGTCGGCACCCGCCCGTCCTAGCGAATCCCGGCGACCCACGCCCGCCCCGTCCGGTCGCCCCGCGATGGCGCCCACGCGGCCTGCTCGAGCTGATCTACTGTGGCGCCGATGGCGCCCAAGACCGACTGGAACCCGCTGCTGCGAGGCGAGTTCGGCAAGCCCTACTGGAGCGAGCTGCAGGACTTCGTGCGGGCCGAGCGGGACCGGCATCAAGTGTTCCCGCCCCACGACGAAGTGTTCGCCGCCCTGCACCTCACGCCGTACGCCTCGGTGAAGGTGCTGATCCTGGGCCAGGACCCGTACCACGGCCCCCGGCAGGCCCACGGGTTGTGCTTCTCGGTACGGCCCGGCGTGGCCAAGCCGCCGTCGCTGGTCAACATCCTCGACGAGCTGCATCACGACACCGGCGCAGTTGTGCCAAGCCACGGCTCGCTGGAGCACTGGGCCCGCCAGGGGGTGCTGCTGCTCAACGCCACGCTCACAGCCACCAGCGTCGGGGCTGGGAGTCGTTCACCGACGAGGTGATCCGGGTGGTCAACGACAAGCCCGAGCGGGTGGTCTTCGTCCTGTGGGGCGGCTCTGCCCGCCGCAAGAAGGCGCTGGTGGACACCAGCCGCCACACGGTGATCGAGTCGGCCCATCCGTCGCCGCTGTCCGCGACGGGCGGGTTCTTCGGCAGCCGCCCGTTCAGCCGGGCCAACGAGGCCCTGATCGCCGCGGGACGCGAGCCGGTGGAGTGGGCGATCCCGGAACTCTCATAGCAGCGAAGCACTTGCGCTCCGCAGGTGCCTCCGTTACCGTCCGGGTCGAACCTTCACCGATGTAATTCGAGCCTCAGAGAACGGAGACTCCGCCCATGAGCACAGATGGCGACCGCGCAGGAATCGACAGCGACGACGTAGTGGAGCGGGCGGGACAAACCCACCTGTGGTTCACGGCCGACAGTCCCGCTGGGCCGGTGTTCGTGGCCCACTCAAACGGCTGGGTCTCCGGTCTCCAGATCGCGCCCGGAGGGTGCGAACCCGATCCGGGACGCTTCGTCGACTACATGCGCGACGAGGTGGACACCGACGTCGAGCCCGACCCCGACCCCGACCCCAACCTTGTGGCCAGGGTGAGCGAGGCTCTCGCCACCGGGCGCACCGACGTGCCCGTCGACCTCTCGTCGCGCTCGCCGTTCCATCAGGAGGTCCTGCGGGCCACCGCCCGCATCCCCTGCGGCGAGGTGCGGACCTACGGGGGGGCCGGCCCAGAGCAGCTCGAGCGGTCGGCACGGCAATGGCCCGCAACCCGGTGCCGCTGCTGGTTCCCTGCCACCGGGTGGTGCCCAGCAGCGGGGGAGTGGGCAACTACGGCTACAGCCCCGAGACGAAGGCCAAGCTGCTCGCGGGCGAGGGGGTCGTGCTCTAGAGGCCGAGCGGATAGGCCACGACCAGTGAGTGACTTCGCGATTCGTGCAGCGAGGCCGTGGCCCGAGCGGCCCGTGAGCGAAGCGAACAAGAGCGGGAGTGGCACCGCTGCGACACGACGGGCTCTCGCCTGTCCGCGCTCGCGCTAGGCCCCTAGCCCGCGCCGGCCGCGGCCGTGGCCGGCGCCAGCATCGTCATCAGCTCGTCGGCCAGCTCGTCAGCGCCGGTGCCGGCGACGATCCGGTCGGCCCGGTGACGGCTGGGCTGGACGAAGGCGTCGTGCATGGGCGCGACCGTGGCCGCGAACTGCCGGCGCACATGGTCCTCGGGTCGGGCCCGCTCGGTCACGTCCCGATGGATGCGGCGACGCAGCCGCACGTCTTCGGGCACGTCGATGAAGATCGAGTAGTCGAGTCGCTCCGCGGCGTCGGTGAAGGCCAGCAGCAGGATGCCCTCCACCAGCAGCAAGGGAGCAGCCTCCACTCGCTCGAACCGGCCGGTGAGGGTATGGGTGGAGAAGTCGTAGACGGGCACGTCCACATCGATGCCGTGCTTCAGCGCGTCGAGGTGCTGCAGGAAAAGGTCGCTGTCCAAGGAGTCGGGGTGGTCGAAGTTTCCGCGGCGCCGCTCGTCGAACGGCAGATGCGACAGGTCGCGGTAGTAGGCGTCGAAGGCGAGCACGCTCACGTCCCGTTCGTCGAGGCGTTCCAGCAGGCGCCTGGTGAGCGTGGTCTTGCCCGCGCCGGAGCCGCCGCAGATCCCGAACACGAACATGTCCACGGGTCGACACCATACCCGGCCGCACCGGTGGCATCATGGCCGTCGTGGCGCTGCAGGAATCCCGGCGATCGAACATCAGCCCCTTCTACGTGATGGAGGTGATGCGGGCTGCCGAGGAGCGCGAAGCAGCCGGAGGCGAGGTACTGCACCTCGAGGTGGGCCAGCCGTCCACGCCGGCACCCGCGGGTGTCATCGCCGCCGCCCGAGCCGCCTTCGACTCCGACGTGCTCGGCTACACCACCGCCGCGGGCCTGGAGACGTTGAGGCGGCAGATCTCCGAGCACTACCGGTCCTGGTACGGCGCCGATGTCGACCCCGGCCGCATCGTCGTGACCTTCGGCGCGTCCGGTGCGTTCGTGCTCTCCTTCCTGGCCGCCTTCGACGCCGGCGACCGGGTCGTGGTGTCGGTGCCGGGCTATCCCTGCTACCGCAACGCCCTGCAAGCCCTCAACGCGGAGGTCGTGACCCTTCCCACATCAGCGGAGACCCGCTTCCAGCCCTCACCGGAGCTGCTGGAGGACCTTGTCCGTCGCTCCGGCTCAGTCGACGGCCTGGTGCTGGCCTCCCCGTCCAACCCGTCGGGGACCATGCTCGACGGCCCCTCGCTCGCAGCCGTGTCGGACTGGTGCACAGCACATGGGGTGCGCCTGGTGGCCGACGAGATCTACCACGGCATCACGTTCGGCGATCCGGCCCCCACCGCGCTGAACCTCAACGGTGACGCGCTGGTGGTCAACAGCTTCTCGAAGTACTTCTCCATGACCGGCTGGCGCCTCGGCTGGGTGGTAGCCCCCGACGACCTCGTGGAGCCCGCCCGCCGGCTGGCCCAGAACTTCTTCATCTCAGCGCCCACCCTGTCCCAGATCGCCGCGGTCGCCGCCTTCGACTGCCACGACGAGCTCCAGGCGAACGTGACCCGCTACGCGACCAACCGAGCCGTGCTGCGGGAAGGGCTGCCCGCGGCCGGCATCGACCGCCTGGCTCCCAGCGACGGAGCGTTCTACGTGTACGCGGCCGTTGACCACATAGCCGCAGACAGCCAGGCGCTGTGCCGGCGCTGGCTCGACGAACTGGGAGTGGCGGTGACGCCCGGCATCGACTTCGACCCGGCCGAGGGCCACCGCTACGCACGATTCTCCTACGCGGGCAGCACCGAAGACATGAACGAGGCCATGCGGCGGCTCCGCGACTGGAGGCCCTGAGCGGCGCGGAAGAGCTGGCAGCAGAATGCACGCCATGCGCGCAAGACACTGCCAATTCGGCCGTAGACGGCCAGCCCGAAAGAGAACTGGCAGCAGAATGCACGCCATGCGCGCAAGACACTGCCAATTCGGCGGCGGAAGCGGGGACCCTAGGCGCCGAGGCGCGTTCTGGCGTCCGCGGAGCGTTGCAGCAGGTAGGCGGGCACGGCGACACCGTTGACGACGGCCTCTGGTGATCCGCCGTCGGCCGTCCCCGCGTCGGCGGCTGCTCCGTCCGCTGGCCCTGCAGCCGCGGCCTCGGCCGCTTGCTGCGCAGCCAGTTCGGCTTCCTCCGCCTCCCGGTCGCGGGCCACCAGGTACCGGTCATAGTCCTTGGTGCGGACCAGGTCGTCGTGATCGATGTGGCCCACCACCCGGCCATCCACCAGCCTCACCCAGTAGCGATTCCAGGTGAATCCGTTGGCCATGGCCACCTTGCCCTCGGTTCCCTGCGGCACCCCGGGCAACTCCGACACGAGCCTCACCTTCTCGCCCCGCTTGAGGGTGCGGGCCTGCATTTGGGCCGTGGTGAAGACCTTGGGCGGCATCGGCCCACACGGTAGCGTGACCCCGTGGCACCCGACGACCTATCCGCCGCTCGCGACTACTCGCCCCCGCTGACCGCGGACGATCTCGGTTACCGGCCCTTCGACGCCGACAACCACTACTACGAGGCTCTCGATGCGTTCACCCGCCACGTCGATCCCAGCATGCAGCCCCGGGTGGTGCAGTGGGTGGACATGGGCGGCCGCAAGCACCACCTCGTCGGGGGCAAACTGGCCCGGGCGGTGGCCAACCCGACCTGGAACCCCATAGCCAAGCCCGGAGCGCTGCGCGACTACTTCAAGGGGAATCCCGAGGGCCGGAATCCCGCCGAGATGCTGCGCGACCGGGAGCCCTTGCCCGACCACTACATGGACCCGCAGGCTCGTGTCAAGGTGATGGACGCCCAGGGCCTGCAGGCGGTGTGGCTCTTCCCCACGCTCGGCGTCCTCTACGAGGAGCTGCTCCGTCGCGATGTCGAGGCCGCGGTGGCCATGATGCGGGGCTTCAATCAGTGGCTGCACGAGGACTGGGGCTACAACTACGAGGACCGCATCTTCGGCGCGCCCTACCTCGCGCTCGGTGATCCCACCGCGGCCGGCGAGGAACTGGATCGGGTGCTGGGACTCGGGGCCCGCATCGTGGTGATGCGACCCGCCGCAGTCACAACCCGCACCGGCCAGCTCTCGCCGTTCCACACGACGTTCGACCCGGTGTGGCAGCGCATCAACGACGCCGGCGTCACCGTGGTGATCCACGCCGCCGACTCGGGCTACTCGTCGCAGGGCTACGCCGACGACGAGTTCTCCTCGGCCGGTCTGGGGGCCGGAATGGCAGGCGGGCCGAACCTGCGGGCCTTCGCCATCGAGCGAGCCGCCCAGGACTGGCTGATGCAGTCGGTGTTCGAGAAGATCTACGACCGCTTCCCGAATCTGCGGGTGGCCTCGGTGGAGAACGGTTCCGACTATCTGGCGCCGATGTTCCGGAAGTTCTCCCAGATCGCCAAGAAGAACTACTGGTGGTTCGACGACCACCCGATCGA
>JAGWAO010000052.1 GCA_021296315.1 Acidimicrobiia bacterium
GCCCGAGCTCGCGGTCGGCCAGCACCCGGGCCCAGAAGCGGTCGTCATGCACGGCGATGTCTTGGGGCCGGTCGCCGCCGACCTCGATCCCGGCCGTGTGCAGTATCTCGCGGCCCAGTTTGCTGGCTGCTTCTAGGTCGGCCATGTGATTGCGCTTCAAGAATCCCGTAGTTGCCCGTGTACCGGCGGGCGTTCGAGGTCTAGCACGGCTGGGCCGTCGGTGTGGCGGAGCTGGTGTTTGTTGACCTTGTGGGTGGCGCCTTTGGGGAGTTCTTCGAGGATCTCCAGGTAGCGGGGCTGGCAGAAGTCGGGGAGGGTCCGCTGGCAGTGGCGTTGCAGGGCCGCCGGGTCGAGGCTTCGACCTGGCTCGGCCACGACCACCAGTTTGACTTCCTCCTCGCCCAGCTCCGAGGGCACGCCTACTGCGGCGCACTCGGCCACGGTGTCCAGCTCGCATACCGCCCGCTCCACCTCGGTGGATGAGATCATCTCGCCCCGGCGGCGGATGGCGTCGGCGGCCCGGTCGACCCAGCGGATGTAGCCGTCAGGCTCGATGGTGGCCAGATCGCCCGTGTGGAACCATCCGTTGCGGAATGCGGCCGCCGTCACCTCGGGCTGGCGGTGGTAGCCGGTCATCATCACCCCCGGCACGCGGGGCCGGACCACTAGCTCGCCGACGGTGCCGGGCGGCACCTCGTGGTCGTCGACGTCCACTACCGCCACCTCGTACTGGGAAACCGGCCGGCCCGATGCCCGGTAGCGCATCGGGTCGTCGGGACTGGTCGTCGAGAAGTGCCCGGTCTCGGTCATGGCGAAGCCGGTCACGAGTCGCAGACCGAAGCGCTCCTCGAAATCGGCTCGGCGCTCCACGGGTATGCCCGCCGCGCCGTGCATCATGCGCACGTTGTGGTCGCGGTCGGCCGGGCCGGGCTCCTGGCGCAGCAGGATCGACGACACCGCTCCGACCACACCCACCTCTGTGGCACCTGCGCTGCGGGCCTGGTCCCAGAACGTGCTGGCCGAGAAGCGCGACACCAGTGCGGCCCGTCCGTCCACCACCAGGGCGGTGCCCAGCGTCGAGAACCGGGCATTCACGTGGTACAGGGGCAGGGCCGAGAACATCACGTCGTCGGCGGTGAGCCCCCACTGCTCGATCTTGATGCGGGCCTGCTCGATCGGGAACGCCTGGGGCAGCACCGCGCCCTTGGCCGGCCCGGTGGTGCCCGAGGTGTAGATGATGTTCATCGCATCGCCGGGGCTCGGCGGCCGGAACGGCGGAGGCCGCTCGCCGGTGCCCAGCACATCGTCGTAGTCCGCCACGGCGACACCGGCAGGATCCTGAAACGCAGACCCGGCCCCACCGGCGGCAACCTGCGGCACAGAACTGGCAGGGATCGCCCGAGCAGCCGGGGTCGGGTCGGTTGCGAGGCCAAGGCCGCGCTGCACCACCGTCTTGATATCGGGTGCGGCGGGAAGCTGCTCGGCCACCCGGTCGGCGAGCGAGCCGTCAAGTATCAGCGCCCAGGCACCCGAATGATTGAGCACGTGGGCCAGCTGCTCGCCCCGCAGCCCCGCGTTGACGGGACACTCGACCGCTCCCAGCCGCAGCAGGGCCAGCATGGTGACCACGGCCTCAGGGTGGTTGGGCGACATGTGGCACACCACCTCGCCGGATTGCACGCCGATCGACGCCAGGCCCCCAGCCAGAGTCTCGGCCGCCTCGATCAGCTCGGCCCACGTCCACAGCCGCCCGTCGAAGTCCAGCACCACCCGGTCGGGGTGCTCCTCAGTCCGCCCCTCACACAGCGACCACAGGTCCTCTTGTTCGACCATGGTCACGACCCGCCGTCCAGCCGCGGCACGACCCGGAATACGGGCAGCGTCACGCGTTCGGGACGGTCCTCGAACACCACGTTGACCCGGTCGCCGATGGCCAGCCGCTCAGTGTCCGCCTCGACGATGCCGGCCAGCAGGCGGGGGCCCTCGTCCAGTTCGATGACGGCCACTACGTAGGGCACGTCGTCAGCCCAGGTGTCGTCATAGAACGGCACGTGGACCTCGGTGAAGGTCCACACCGTGCCGCCACCGCCCACCTGCTGCCACGACAGCTCGTCGCTCCAGCAGCCGGGGCACAACTGCCGGGGCGGGAAGAACACCAGCCCGCAGCGGTCGCAGCGGGGCAGCATCAGCTCGTGGCGAGCGGCCGCCTCCCAGTACGGGGCCGTCGCGGCGTCGCCCACATCGGGCCGCGGCTTGCCGGTCATCGGCACGGCCCCGGAGCCGGCCAGACCCCAACCAGCGGCACCAACCCCCGACGCAAGCAGGATCCCACGAGCGGCGCGGGGTCGGGGCGAGGCTTGCCGGTCATTCGCCCCGCCCCAGGACCATCGTCGAGAACGTCGAGAACACGCCGCCGTTGCCGTGGGCCACTACTACCCCGGCTCCTTCAACCTGGCGGCGCCCGGCTGCGCCCTGCAACTGGCGCACCGCGTCGAGCAGGTGGAACACGCCGCCGGCGTGGCCGTGAGACAGCATCCCGCCGTGCAGGTTGACCGGACACGCCGACCCGAGAACCAGCGCCCCCGACTCGGCGTAAGGCCCGCCCTCGCCCTCGCCGCACAGACCTAGAGCCTCGACCCCGGCCACCACGCTGAAGGTGCAGGCGTCGTGTATGTAGACCGCGTCGGCGTCGCCGACGGTCAGACCGGCCCGCTCGAAGGCCCGGGCCGCGGCCACGGGGCCGCCCAGCTCATGCAGGTCGGGGGCCTGTGACGGGATGTGATGGGTGGTCGCCGCGCCATAGCCGAGCACCCGGACGAATGGCACGCCCAGGCTGCGGGCCCTATCGATGGAGGTCACCACGAAGGCCCCGCCCGCGTCGGAGATCAGCGAGCAGTCGAGCCGGCGCAGCGGCGACGAGATCATGGGCGACGCCTGATGGTCGTCCAGCGTGATGGGCTCGCGCTTGTGGGCGTTGTCGTTGAGCGAGGCGTGGTAGCGGGAGGCCACCGCCACCGCTCCGAGCTGCTCGCTGGTGGTGCCGTAGAGGTGCATGTGGCGCTGGGCGAACAGGGCGTAGCCGCTGATCATGGCGATCTGGCCGTGGGGGGCCTCGAAGTCCTCGCCGCCGGTGAGGGTTCCCGGTGCCCGGCCCCGGCCCGACCGGCGGATGGATATGCCGTTCTCGCCGTAGGTGCACAGCGCGGTGGTGCACATGCCGGCGTCGATGGCTGTGGCCACGTTGAGCAACGCGGCGTGGTGGGTGCCCGGCCCACCCACGTCGGTGACCACGGCCAGCTCGGGCCGCAGGCCCAGATGCTCGGCCACCCGGGCCGCGTGCAGCATCATCGCCTGGGAGTAGCCCGAAAACGAGAACACCCCGTCGATGTCGTCCTTGGCCAGGCCGGCCGTGGCCACCGCGGCCACGCCGGCCTCGGCCTGCAAGCTGATGGCGCTGCGGCCCGGCAGCTTGCCGATGGCCGTCTCGGCCACGCCGACGATGGCGATGCCGTCGAGCACGCTCACGCCGACCGCTCCCACAGCAGGCTGTCGGCTCCTTCACGGCGTGCCGTCCAGCCGGCGGGAATTGCATGGACGGCGCCCGAGATGTTGATGAGCGCAGCGCCGACGATCTCATCGCTCGGAACGGAATTGGCGGCTCCCAGCGCCTGAATCGGCGCCGGTGGCTGCCAGTTCGACGCCACTTCGACGCGGACCACCGGGTCAGTGGGGTCAGCGCCGATACCGGCAACCTCAGACTGGCTTCTTCCTGACCGATGGTGGACGGCAACCGTGGTGTGAGCTTCGACCGCCGGCAGGCCCTCCGACTCCAAGTCGAGCCGGCATCGAGCGACAAGTTGGTCGATGACTTCGACCGGGTCGTCGTCGGACTCCACCACGGCTTCGTAGCGCTGCTCGACTGCGGCCTCGGCTACGCCGCGGGCGCTGAAGACGCCGCCCGCCGCGAACGACCGGACCCGGCCGATGCCCGCCAAGTCCGCGATCGCACCGGCGTGCAGCCCTCCGGCTCCACCGAACGCGTAGAGGGTGACCTCGGCGGGACCGATCCCCGAGCGGGACAGCAGATCACCGATGGCCGAGGCCGCCTTCGCGTGGGCGGCTTCATGCACGAGCCGGGCCGCGGCTGCGACGTCGCCATCGGCCAGCGGGGCCAAGGCCGCCGAGGCCGAGGCCGCGTCCAGCACGATGTCACCGGGGAGTTCCTGCCCGTCAGCCAGCAGCCCGGCCACCACGTCGGCATCGGTGAGGGTCGGTTCGGTGCCGCCCCGCCCGAACGCGGCCGGCCCGGGCACAGCACCAACGCTGGCCGGCCCCACCGTCACCGTCCCTGAGTTGCTCCGCGACGCGATGGACGATCCGCCCAAACCGACCGACACGATCCCGGGCACGGGCAGCGACACCCGCACACCCCGGATCTCGGGACCTTGATCCACTTCGTAGGTTCCGTTCCGCACCAGGCCGAGGTCGAGGGTGGTGCCACCCATGTCGAAGGCGACCACAGCTGCGTCCCCGTGGTCGCGGGCCACCACCGCGGCCAGCCCCAGCCCAGCGGCCGGCCCCGAGCTGTAGGTGCTGATGGCGGTGGTTCGCGGCATCCGGCTGAAGGTGCCATCGGAGCGGGCCGCCAGCAGCGGCACCGTCAGCCCGGCCTGCTGGAGGAGTCCCTCGGTGCGGTACAGCAGCTTGGCCATGGGCCGGCTCAGGTAGGCATTGAGGACGGCGGTGCTGGTGCGCAGATCGTCGTCTTCGACATCGGCCGTCTCCCATCCAAGGGTGAGGGGCATGGACCGCAGATAGTGGACGGGGTACCGGTCCCGCACGAGCTCCCGCAACCCTGCTTCTGCGTCGCGGTGCTGCGTCCGCAGGCTCACCACCGTCTGTCGCACCCCCTGCCGGACCAGGTCGCGGCACAGGGCCAGCACCTCCTCGGCGGCCGCCTCCGGGTCGACACCCGCAACCTGTTCGGGCCTCACGAACACGCCCAGAGCGGGCGCGGGCTCGCTCGGGCCGTACAGCGACTTCTCGGCCCCGGCCTCGACCATCAGCCCCACCGGATCGCCGGTGCCGGTGACCACCGCGTTGGTGCCGATGGTGGTGGCCAGCCGGAACAGGTCGATGCCGGCCAGGAAGTCCTCCGGGGAAGCGTCGAAGGCCTCGGCGCCCTCGGCCAGGCAGGCCATCACCGAGCGGGTCAGGTCGAAATGGGTGGTGGGGACCTTGGCGACCTTGGCCTGCTCGCCGTCGGAGAAGTACCCGTCGGTGAAGGTGCCCCCCATGTCGATCCCCACCGAGTAGGTCACGGCCGGGCGACCTCGCCTGACAGGAGCCGGGACGCGCGTCGCAGCAAGTCCGGGGACACGCTGTCGTCGAGTGGACCGGTGATCACCTCTCCGGGCTCGGAGTCGGTCCCGAGCCGATCCAAGCAGCGGTCCAGGGCCTCGGACGACTCGGCCGCGGCCGAGGGAAGGAACGCCAGCCCGCCGGAACAGCCGTCAGGTGAGACCCAGCTCGAGTAACCCAGCGTGCCGGGCGGGACGGCGCCGGCACCCTGACCGATCGCCACCAGCACCAGGTCCACGCGCAGATGATCGGCGGCACGAAGAATGGGCCGGTGCATCTCGGCCGCGAGGGTGGCGTCGAGCCAACGACCGCCGTCGATTTGCTCCACCACGGCCACACGCTCGGCTCCGCATGATGCCAGCTCGTGGATTCGGGCGGCAGCCAAGTCCGAGGCCGCGTCGAGTGCATCAGCCGCAGCCAAGTCCGAGGCCGCGTCGAGTGCGCCGGCCACAGCCACGCCGGCCGCCCGGCCCGGACTCGCCGCATGACGGACGCTCCAGCCCAACGGCCCCGACACCACTCCCACCACCGGCGGAGCAGCCGGCGTACGGGCCAGGCCCGCAGCCACATCGTCCAGCGGTCCGAAGCTCCCGCGGCCGCCCTCCAGGCTGATCCGAGCCCCCGTTTCGGCCCTCAGCGCGTAGTCCTCGGCCTGAACTGACCACGGCGCACAGCAGTACGCGAGCCCCAGGGTCCGGGTGCCCTCGTCGATGCAGCGGACCCGGCCGTCGAGGTCGTCGGGCCAGCGGCGGCCCAGCGCCGCCGCGCACACCTCGGCCGGCACCAGTGCCGTCAACCGGCTCATCGGCCGGGCCCAAACGAGAATCTGCGCACCTCTCGGCTACATACGCCGAACAGTGCGAGGAAAGGTGCGAGAGGTCGGAGGAGTTGGCTCATCGGTGCCATGCCCCGGTGCCGGAGTGGGGCTCGACCGGGTACTCGCGATCGTCGATCACCTGCACCGGCACCGGGAACTCGCCGTAGTGGCGCAGCGCCTCGGGCGGGGGCCGGCGCTGCGACCAGTCGGCAACGAAGTCCGGGTACGGCCGGCCCAGGCGCTTGCGCTCGGCTCGGATCTCGGCCCGGCGGGCCTCGGTGGCCTCGACATCCACCCGGCAACCGCCCGGCGCCAGTACCACGCCATAGAGCTGGGTCGCCGACTCCGTTGAGGTGATCCCGTCGGCGATGTCGGCCCGCACGGCTTCGGGGTCGCGCTCCAGCACATCGCCGTAACCGCCGCCGCAGCCCCGGGCCAGCACCACCACGTCGCCGTCGCGCACCGTCTCGCCCTCGGAGTTGGGGTGGCCGAAGACGTACTCGCCGGAGATGCGGCGACGGTCGGCCAGCTCCCGCACGCTCATGGGCAGGTCGTCGGCGCCCGCAGCCATGAGCTCCTTGGCGTCGGAGCCGCGGATCACGATGCGGGGCTGGGCTGCGCCCGAGTAGCCGCCGAACAGCCCGTAGTTCTTGGTGAACCGGCTGCCGGTGCCCACCGAGTTGCTGCTCAGTCCGGGAGTCCCGTGGATCACGAAGCAGTCGGTGAGGCCCACGCCGCCCCGGTACCGGCCCAGCCCGCACACGTCCTGGTCGAAGCGGTACGGGAACTTGCGCTCCTGTTCCTCGGGGCCGGGGCAGTCCACCACCATGGCCCAGAAGAATCCGGCGCTGTGCTCGCCGTCGAGATCGAAGCGGGCGCCCTGGCCGGTGGCGTTGCCGTTGGCGGGACCGCCGGCTATCGGGTTGCCGAACTGACCGGTGCCGCCGAACTGGATGAGCAGCAGGTTCTCCGCGAAGGGGGCGGCCACGCCGGTGCGATGCGGGCTGTCGTGCAGCATGCGCATGGCCGCCAGCAGCAGGCCCTGCACCACCACCCGGCCGGTGTGGCTGCCCGAACCGGTACCCGAGTCGCGGCTCGGGGCGTTGACGATGCTGGGCGGAGCGGTCAGCTTGATCGGATCGAACAGGCCGATCGACCAGCGCAGCCCCCGGAACACGGTGGGGAACAGAGCCGCGGCCGAGGCGGCCCGGGCCAGGTGCCAGCGCAGATGGAACGGGCCGATGCCGGGCTCGGGTGAGGCCCCGGCCATGTCGATGATCAGCTCATCGCCCCGCTTGTGGAGTTCGACCGGCAAGCGAATGAGTCCGTCGTCGATGCCGATGGTGTCGAGGAACACCACCGACCGGTACACGCCGTCGTTGAAGTTGGAGATGCGACGGCGGGCAAGTTCAGCCGAAGTCTTGATCGACTGGCGCAGCCCGGCCGCCACGAAGGGGGCTCCCCTGCGTTCCACCTCGCGCAGCAGCTGCTGGCGCAGTCGCACGCACACGGCCAGCCGTGCCTTCATGTCCAGGGAGTTCTGGCGGGGGGTGCGCACCGAGTTCAACAGGAACTCGAGGTGGTCGGTGTGGAACCGGGAGTCGGTTCCCACCCGCAGCGGTGTGATGTGCAGGCCCTCCTCGTAGCGGCTGCCGATCTCGGGGGACCAGCCGCCGGGCGAGCGCGACCCGGTCTCGCCCTGATGTCCGCCGCAGGCCACCCAGGCCAGCAGCTCGCCGCCGGCGAACACCGGCATCATCAGGAAGTGGTCATAGGTGTGGACCCCGCCGGCGTCGGGGTCGTTGAAGAAGAAGATGTCGCCGTCGGCCAGCCCGACCGTCGGGTCGTCCACATAGTGCTTGAGCACGTACTTGACCGGGCCGTAGTGAAGCAGGGCGTGCAGGATGACCCCGGTGGACATGCCGGCCATATCCCCCTTGGCGGTGAAGATGCCCACGCCCAGGTCGCCGGCCTGAAGCATCTCGGCCATGCTCAGGTACTTGCACACGTCGCGGCCGTCGTCGATGATCGAGTCGAGCTTGTGCAGAAAGATCTCGAGGTCGACAGGGTCGAGGCTGTCGGCTCCGGCCAACTCCAGTTCGGTGGGCGCCTCGAGCACCTCCCGGTGCAGGACTTCGGGGTCCAGGCCCGGGCCGGGGCGCATCAGCGGGCGCCCGAAACGGGCGATCCGCTCGTCGAGACCCATGGCGGCCACATCGAGCAGCGCGCGCTGCGAGGCAGGCATCACGGTCACGACGGTGTCTCCAGCGCGGTGAGCCAGCCGGTGCGCTGCTCGTCGAGGGCGTAGCTCCAGCCCGGCGGCACCGCGACCACGGTGTCGATGTCCTCCATGAGCGCAGGCCCCTGGGCAGCGAAGCCGTCGGGTAGGAGGGCCCGATTGTGCACCGGCGTGACGATGGTGCCCGCCCCGGGCCAGCACACCTCCCGGACTTCGTCGCCCCGTGGCGACACCTTCCCGACCGCCGCGGCCACGGGCCGGGGTCGGGCCTCCAACCGCAGGCCCGAGGCGCCGGCCACCAGCCGGAACAGCTGCACCAGGATCCCGCCGTAGGGGTGAACCGACCCGGCCCCGTAGGCCGCCGCGAACACCTCGTTGAAGGCGTCACAAACGGCCACGGTGTCTTCTGCGCTCTCCAGGAACAGCCGCGGCGACTCCAGCCGGACGGTGTGGTGCTGCCCTCCGTAGTTCATGTCCAGCTCCAGCCGCAACGTCACCGAGTCGAGACCGAAGCCCTCCTCGGCCATGTCCCGCTCGGCCAGAGCAACCAGTCCCCGCACCGCATCGTTGAAGGCGTCGGCCTCGTCGGTGTAGGAGTCGCCGTCGAAGAGTTGGATCATGCGGGTGCGCTCGTAGGTCTGCATCACCGGCATGGTGGCCACCCCGTAGGCGTTGAACTCGCTCCCGTGGGGGAAGGTGGCCACGGTGTTCACGTCGGCGTACCCGGCGATGGCAGCGGCGTGGACCGGACCGGCTCCGCCGAAGGCGAACATGGTGAAGTCGCGGGGGTCGTGGCCCTCCAGCGCGGTTTGGCGATAGATCTCCTGGCCCATCACGCCGTCGATCAGGCGCCGCACCCGCACCGCCGCCTCGGTCACGTCGATGCCGAGCGGATCGGCGATGCGACGCTGCAGGGCCCGCTCGGCTCTGCGCCGGCTGAGCGGCATGCTTCCGCCCAGGAACCGGTCGGGGTCGATGAAGCCCAGCACCATGTCGGCGTCGGTGACGGTCGGCTCGGTCCCTCCCTGGGCGTAACAGGCCGGTCCAGGCATGGATCCGGAGCTACGGGGCCCGACCCGCAACTCTCCGGTGTCGGTGAGGTGCGCGATCGACCCGCCGCCCGCACCGATCGAGTAGTTGGCGATAACCGGCAGGTGGACCCGCCACCGGTTGATCACCGGGTCGAACTCATAGTTGCGGTCCTGGCCGTCGATCACGAGGCCCACGTCGAAGCTGGTGCCGCCCATGTCGGCGGTGATCACCCGGTCGAGCCCGTAGTCGCGGGCCATGACCGCGGCGCCGGCCAGACCGGCGACGGGGCCGCTGCCCAGCAGGTGCAGGGCGGTGGTGCGGCTGGGTGAGGCCACTCCGCCGATGTTGCGGGCCACCAGCAGGGGCTTGCGGCATCCCAGGGCTCGCAGCCGGTCGCCGAGGTCGATGACGTGCTCCTCGGTGTCGGGAGCCAGGAAGGCGCTGAGGATGGTGGTGATGCTGCGGCGGTATTCGTCGAGGCGGGGGGCCACCTCCGACGACAGCAGCACCGGGCAGCGGCCCAGCACCGAGTCGGGATATTCGCGGCGCACGAGTTCGGCCACCTGCTGCTCGTGGGCCGGGTTCATGAACGACCAGGCGAGGCACACGGCGATGGCTCGCACTCCCTGACGCACAAGGTGGTCGACCGCGGCCAGCACGTCGTCGGTGCTCAGCGGCATGAGCACCTCGCCGAAGCAGTCGATGCGCTCGCGCACCCCCACCCGCAGCGACCGGGGCACCAAGTCGTCGGGCCGCTGGGCGCGAGTGCGGTCGATCTGCACCTCCAGGGGCATGCCGTCGGCCCACGAGCGGGACCGGGCCACATGGACGGTGTCCTCCTGGCCCGCGGTGGTGATGAGCCCCACCTTGGGCCCGGTCCGCTCGATCAGGGCGTTGGTGCCCACGGTGGTCGAATACTTGACCGCGTCGGTCGCCGCGAAGGCGTCGGCCGGGTCGCAGCCGAGCCGGCGAGCGGCCTCGCCGATGGCGGCGATCATGCCGTCGGACAGGTCGGCGTGGGTGGTCAGCGACTTGCCGGTGGCCTGGCGCCCGCCCAGCACCACGAAAGCGTCCGTGAAGGTCCCCCCGATGTCCACGTCGAGCAGACTCGGCCCGGCGGGGTCAGCCGACGGCATCGAGGTCGAGCTCTATGTCGTGGGTGATGGGATGTCCGGGCGGCAGGTACTCCACGTCGAACATCACCGCGCAGCCGGGGCAGTAGAACTCCACGATCCGGCACCAGTCGGGGTGGGGATTGAACCCGAACTCGGTGGGGGGATCGAACGGGACGTGAATCTCGCGGGGGTCCCGGTCGTAGACGAGGCAACCTTCCTTGTAGTTACGCGCTGCCGGACCGAGGTCGTGCCCGCACCGGTTGCACACCCACCGTCGGGAGGACGCATCGAGGTCCAGTGCCTCGGTGATGCGCCGCCGCCCAGCGCCGGAGTCCGTGACCACGCAGCGATCCTCCCCCGCCGCCTCTAGTGGGCGGATTGTATACCGCCGCTTCTAGACGGGCCTCAGATCAGAGGGGCCAGCGCCCCCCGAGGGCACGCAGCCGAGCGTGGCTCATGCGGCGTGCCCAAGGGGAGGGAAGGTGCAATCTCATCACTCTTTGGCCGGCAGCGTCACGGGCTTTCGGCCGACCGGTCGAGGATGTCGCAGATCTGGTCGGGCTCACCCGTCCAGAATGTGCTCGGCAGCGACCACTGGCCCGGGCTGCTGGCGTTGTCCGCCCGCACCCGCACCCCATAGAGAGTCTCGGGATCAAGGCCGGCGATGGTCGTAGTGGTGGCCGTGCCGGTGTGGGGCCATGGCTGCCACTGGCCCCAGACCCAAGGGTCACCGTCGGCGATCCGCGGCTGGTACTGGACGTCGTAGCCCTCGATCGGAGCACCGCCCACGAAAGCGGGAGCCTGCCAACTCGCCGCAACACCGGTCGGGTCATAGCCGTCGCCGGCTGAAGCACACACCAGCCTCGGCGGTTCGATCCCCCCGGGGACCGCAGCCGCAGGACCGCCGTCATCGTCGGCGACAGTGACGCAGGTGACCGATGTCACGCCGCGGTCACCGCTATGTCCAGACGCTGAGCAGGACGCCGATGACGCTGTAGGAGATGAGCGGATACCCGCAATTGATGGCGAACAGCTTCAGGCTGCGACCCTCGAATGCGTAGTTGATGGCGTTGGAGGTGAAGATGAAGCCAACGGCGGCCAGCAGTCCCAGGCCAAGACCTTCGACAGCGCTGTCGACCCCGAGTCCCTGGGCGAACAGCCCGAGGACGACGGTGAACACGATCGCAGACACCACTGCCAGAACGTACGGATACCACTGCCGGGGCGTGCCCTTCATGGCCTCCATGTCCTCGACGCTGAGGCCCACCTCGGCCATCCATGGCTTGGCCAGCGCGCTGTACCACGCCGCGCCCAGCGCCTGGTTGAACACCACTGCCACCAGGATCGCCCAGTAGTTCAAACTGCCAAGATCAAGACTGTCCACTTGCATATCTCCTTGCATTCCGGGGTCTCGACCCCACGATACGCTGGTGACGACGGTCATCGACCGCATCCAGTACATCAGAAGATGATGTTCGCGTTATGGGTTGCAATTTTCTAATTTTCTAATATTTTTCAATATATGCAGGTAAGGGATGGTATAGAACAGCACCGATCCCGCGTGCCGCTCCGAGACCGTAGGATGACCGGCATGGGCAGACAGAAGGTCAGGGTCACGGTCACTATCGATCCCGACGTACTGACCCAGGTCAAATCGTCGATCAAGTCAGGTCCATTGCGGAGCGTCTCGGCCTACGTCGAATGCGCCGTCAAGAACCAGCTCGTGGAGGACGTGAACTACGAGGCGATGCTGGCCGAGATGCTCGAGGCCACCGGCGGACCGCTGACCGACGAGGAGCGAGCCGAGGCACGACGCATTCTGAACGGCGGCGCTCCGTGAGCGCAATCGTCCTCGACACTGGTGCGCTCATCGCAATCGAACGGGACAGCCGCGCCGTCACTGGAATCCTTGTTGAAGCGACACGAGCGGCTGAGACACTCACGGTGCCGGCTGGATGCGTCGCCCAGACCTGGCGCGATCCGCGGCGACAGGTTCGGCTCGCCACCTTCCTGAAACGGCCCAATGTCGATGTGGCCGCCATGGATGCCGCTGAGTCTCGGAATGTCGGCCTGCTGCTGGCCGACACCGGAACATCTGACATCACGGACGGCCATGTGGCGCTGTGCGCCCTTCGGCTCGACGCCGCGGTCCTCACCAGCGACCCCGACGACATCAGGCAGCTCGCCCCGACGCTGCGGATCCATCGCGTCTGAGCGACGCAGCCCGGCGCCGCCGGGCCAAACTGAGGGGGTGAGCATCGACGCCCCACCCGCGGCGAATGAGGTACGCCAGCAGGCGGCGCGACGCCGCACGTTCGCCATCATCTCGCATCCCGACGCGGGCAAGACAACCCTCACCGAGAAGTTCCTGCTCTACGGGGGCGCGCTCACCGCCGGGGCGGGCTCGGTGAAAGCCAAGCGCGACCGCCGGGCCACCGCCACGGACTGGATGGAACTGGAGCGCCGCCGGGGCATCTCGGTCACCTCGGCGGTGGTGCAGTTCGGCTACCGGGACCGGGTGCTCAACCTGCTCGACACTCCCGGCCACGGAGACTTCTCCGAGGACACCTACCGGGTGCTGTCGGCGGTGGACGCCGCGGTGATGGTGCTCGACGGGGCCAAGGGCATCGAGGCCCAGACTCGCAAGCTGTTCGAGGTCTGCCGCAACCGGGAGATCCCCATCGTCACCTTCATCAACAAGTGGGACCGCCCGGCCCGCGATCCGCTCGAGCTGCTCGACGAGATCGAGGACCAGCTCGTGCTCGACCCGGTGCCGGTCACCTGGCCCGTCGGCGACGGCGGCCGGTTCAGCGGCCTGATCGACCGCCGCGCCGGCCACTTCGTGCGCTTCACCCGCACCGCGGGCGGCACCACCGCGGCCGGCGAGGAGATCGTGGTGTCGGCCCAAGCCGAGACCGAGGAGGGGACAGCTTGGGCCGAGGCCCAGGAGGCCATCGAGTTGCTCGACGCGGCCGGAGCCGAACTCGACGTCAAGCGCTTCGAGGCAGGCGAGCTGTCGCCCGTGTTCTTTGGATCGGCCCTCACCAACTTCGGGGTGCGACTGCTGCTCGACGCAATCATCGACATGGCCCCCGCGCCGGCCGCTCGCCTCGATGCCGACGGCGATCCCCGCCCAGTCGACGCCGGCTTCAGCGCGGTGGTGTTCAAGGTTCAGTCCAACATGGATCCCGCCCACCGCGACCGCATGGCGTTCCTGCGGGTGTGCTCGGGCCGCTTCGAGCGGGGCATGGCCATCACGAGCGGGCGCACCGGCAAGACGCTGGCCACCAAGTACGCCCACACCGTGGTGGGCCGGGACCGCAGCACCGCGGAGGATGCCTGGCCCGGCGACGTGATCGGCCTGGTCAACGCGGCCGACCTGCGGGTGGGCGACGCGGTGCACACCGCCCGCGAGCCGGTTCGCTGGACGCCGGTGCCGGCGTTCGCTCCCAGCAGCTTCCGGTTGGCCCGCTGCACCGACACGTCCAAGGCCAAGCAGTTCCGCTCCGGGGTTCGCCAGCTCGACTCCGAGGGGGTGGTGCAGGTGCTGCGCCGGCCCGAGGGTAGCGAGAGCGCCCCCATCCTGGCCGCGGTCGGACCGCTTCAGTTCGACGTGGCCGAGCACCGGCTCCGCCACGAGTTCGGCGCTCCGGTGGAGCTGGCTCCCGCCCCGTGGACCGCGGCCAGGCGAACCGACGAGGCCTCGGCCGCGGCGCTGGGCGCCATGTCCGGTGTGACGGTGGCGGCGCGCGACGACGGCGAGCTGCTGGCCCTGTTCGAGAGCCCCTACTGGCTGGCCCGCCTCCAGTCCGACCACCCCGATCTCACCCTGGAACGCCTGATCGGCGAGGGCTGAGAGGCCGAGCGGGTAGGCGAGCGAATCCGGCTCATACGGGCGAGGCCGTGGCCCGAGCGGCCCGTGAGCGCAGCGAACCAGAGCGGGTGAGACAGCGGCGCGACGTAACCGGGCTTCGCCGACCCGCGCCCGTTCTGACGGCAGCCGATTCGAGCCGCGGTAGCGTCCGGTTGTGGCTGATCGGCCCAACATCCTGCTGATCGTCTCGGACGAGGAGCGGCGCAACGACTGGCTCGACGGGGTGGTGGACCTGCCCGCCCATCAGCGGCTGCGGGCCGACGGGCTGAGCTTCGACCGCTACTTCACCCATGCCTCTCCGTGCTCGCCGTCGAGGGCCAGCCTCTACACCGGCCGCTACCTGGCCGAGCATGGCGTGGTCGACAACGTCGCCTTCCCCACCCACACCGTCCTCGACCCCGCCATCCCCACCATCGGCAGCCTCCTGGCCGATCGGGGCTACCGGTCCAGTTATCTGGGGAAATGGCATCTCGGCCACAGCGAGGCGCCCGACATGGAAGCCCACGGCTATCTCGACTGGGAGGGCAACGACGTCCACTTCATGGGCAGCGCCTACACGGGCCGCTACTTCGACCCGATCATCGTCGACCAGGCCATCGACTGGCTTAACAACCGGGCCGGCAACGACCGGACCGGCAGCAACGGCCAGCCGTGGTTCCTGACCGTGGCCCTGGTCAATCCCCACGACATCATGTGGTTCCCGGCCGACCACCTCAGCTACCAGGCCGACCATCCCAAGTTCGCCGAGTTCTTCAACGCGGTGGTGAAGATGCGCCTCGGCGATCTGCCGGTGACCACGCCGCCGGAGGACTACCCCCGGCTGTTCGACCGGCTGCCGGAGAACTTCGAAGACGACCTCCACACCAAGCCCGAGGTGCAGCGGGCCTGGCGGCATGTCCGCAACCGCGAGCATGTGGTGGGACGCATCGAGGCGGACGACTACGACACCTGGTTGCGGGGCCTCGACTACTACGCCTGGCTGCACACCGAGCTCGACCGGAGCCTGACCCGCCTGCTCGACGCCCTCGACGCCCTCGACCTGTACGACGACGTTGTGATCGCCTACACCTCCGACCACGGCGACGCCTGCGGATCGCACGGCTTGCGGGCCAAGCTGCCCTGCGTATACGACGAGGTCATGGGGGTGCCGCTGATCGTGAAGGCTCCCGGCGTGCCCGGCGGATGCCGCACCCGGGCGCTGGCCACCCACGTCGACCTGGCGGCCACCGTCGCTGCGCTGGGCGGCGTCGACATCGGCGACACGCCCACCCTGTCGGGTCGGGACCTGTCGCCGGTGCTGGCCGATCCGGGGGTCTCGGTGCGCGACTTCGTGCTGTTCTCCCAGGACTCGGCCCAGTCCGATCTGATCCGCAACACCCGCTACGCGGTGCGGGGCTTCTACGACGGCGAGACCAAGTACGCCCGCTACTACGGGATCGGCGAACCGCCGACGGGCAGGGCAAGCTCTTCGACGTGGACGCTCACTTCGACGACCATGACCACGAGTGGTACGAGACCACAGACGACCCCTGCGAGCTGGTCAACCTGGCCAATGATCGAGGCCGGCGCAATGAGCTGCGCGCCCTGTTCCGCCGTCTGCTGGACTATGAGGCCGAGGAGTTGACGCTTACGCCATGACCTACACGACCTCCACCGCTGACCACTCGACCAACGGTTCGGCAGACGACGGTGCCGACGCCCACGACGGCCCCAAGCCCCGGGCTCCGGTCACCGACTGGGCCACCGACTTCGACCATGTCGACCCGGGCTACGCGGCCCGGGCCCCGGAGATCTGGGACGAGTTGCGCAGCGAGTGCCCAGTGGCTCGCAGCGAGCGCTACGGCGGGACCTGGCTGCCGGTGCGCCACGAAGACGTCTGCGCTATCGCCAAGGACACCGACACGTTCAGCTCCAACGGCGTGGTGGTGCACGACGGCCGTCCCGAGATCCCTCCCCCGGTGGGGTTCGCTCCCCCGATCACCAGCGACCCGCCGTTCCATCGCATCGCCCGTGAGTTCCTGCTGCCGGCCTTCGCCCCCAAGCCGATAGAGGCCAAGCGGGAGTCCACCCGCGAGACCTGCCGGGAGCTGCTCGACGACCTGCTGGCCGACGTGAAGGCGGGCCGAACCGACATCGTGGACGCCGCGCTGGGCTACACCCAGCACATCCCGGTGCGGGTGATCGCCGACATGCTGGGCGTGCCCCCGGATATTCATTCACCGGATCATGGAACAGCCCGGCACCGAGATCACCGTCGAGTACGAGGACTCGATCGACTTCTACCTGGACACGCTGATCGCGCAACGGGCGACCGATCCCCAGAACGATCTGATCAGCCACATGACTCACGCCACCATCGCGGGCCAGTCCCTCGAGCACGAGCACGTCCGGGGCACCTGCGGTCTGTTGATCATCGCCGGCGTGGACACCACCTGGTCGGCCATCGGCGCCTCGCTGTGGCACATGGCCCAGCACCCCACCGACCGCAGGCGCTGGATCGAGGACCCCGATGTGCGGCCATTCGCGGTGGAGGAGTTCCTGCGCTTCTACGCACCGGTGACCATGGCCCGGATCGTGGCTGAGGACGCCGAGTTCGCGGGCCGCGCGATGCAGGCCAATGACTGGGTGCTGCTGCCGTTCCCGGCCGCCAACCGCGACCCCGAGGCCTTCGAGGACGCCGGCACCTTCGTGATCGACCGTCGCCGCAACCGCCACGTCGCCTTCGGGCTCGGCATCCACCGCTGCCTGGGCTCGAACCTGGCCCGCATGGAGCTGACCGTGGCCCTGGAGGAGTGGATGGCACGGATCCCGGACTTCGAGCTGGCCGACCCCGAGGGCGTGAGGTGGTCGACCGGCCAGATACGCGGCCCCCGGGAGTTGCCGGTACGGATCCTCAACGGCACGTAGGTCGCAGGAGAGCGCGTGAGGCTGCACAAGTTCAAGAATGTCGACGCGTTCGTGGCGCTGGACCTGGCCGGGGCCGCGGCCGCGTCCGGCCCGGTGCGCTGGGCCCGCAAGATCCTTCAGGGCGGAGCCAAGGACCTGGCCCGCTCGCAGACCTACACCTACGCGGCACTTCAGATGCGGCGCGGCGGCGCTTCCGCGGGTATCAACGCCGAGGCGCCGGGGCGGGGCGAGGCCGTGGCCGCGTTCGTGGCCGAGGCGGCCGCCCTGGTAGCCGACGGCACCTACCTGCCGGACGCGGCCAAGGGCGTGGGCGAGGATGACTTGGCCCCGTTGCGGGACGGCGATGCCAGGAACGTGTCGCGGCTGGGCGCTTTCGCGGCGGCGTGCGACGGGGTCTCGGCTGCTGCGGCGGCCGACGCGGCGGTGGGCCTCGACGGCGCCACCGCGGTGATCGAGGGCCTGTCGGACACGGGGTCGGCTCTGGCCACCGAGGTGGCCGCCCGGGGCGGCCGGGTGGTGGCCGTGTCGTCGGCAGAGGGGTGCATGTCGACTTCCGGGGGCTTCGACGCGGCCGCACTGGCGCAGGCTTGGGCCGACCACGGCGACAAGGCGCTCAGCGCCCTGGCCGGCGGCGACGGCAACTTGGACGAGCCGGGCACGCTGTGGGGCAAGGGTGCCGACGTGGTCTTCGCCGGATCAAGGATGGGTGTGGTGCACCACGGGGTGGCTGAGGGCCTCGAGTGTCGAGTATTGGTGCCCAGCGGGCGCTTGGCCTACACCTCCAAGGCGCTGGCCGTGTGTCGCAGGAAGGGCGTCGCCGCGATTCCCGACTTCGCCGCGCTGGCCGGGTCTACCGTCGCCGCCTGGAGCAACCCCGACGTTGGCGACGATGACGTCCGGGACGAAGTGAGCCGATCCGTGACAGCTCTGATCGACGAAGCACTCACCTCTGATGACGGCCCCTTCCTGGGCGCCTGCTACGCCGCGGAGGCGTTCCTGTCCACCTGGCAGGACGAACTGCCTTTCGGACGTCCGCTGGCCTCCTGACGGCCGCCGACCCCGGCCTCGCCCGTATGGGGCGGGTTCGCTCGCCTATCCGCTCGGCCTCTTGGCTGCGATTAGACAGGCTGTCCTAGTATTCGCTCATGCCTAGTCATGCAACCTATGAGGACGTGACAGTTGATGTCGACGACGACTACGTCGCCACCGTCACGATCCACCGCCCGCCCAACAACTTCTTCGACTACAAGCTGGTGGCCTCGATCAGAGCCGCTTTCGAGGACATCGACGACAACCCCGACGCCCGAGCCATCGTGCTGGGGTCGGAGGGCAAGCACTTCTGCGCGGGCGGCGATTTTCTCAGCCCCGAGGAGGAGCTCGTCGCGCCGCTCTACCGGGACGCGATCGCTCTCTTCGCCTGCAAGACACCCATAGTCGCCAGGGTGCAGGGGGCCGCGATCGGCGGCGGCATCGGACTGGCGATGGTGTGCGACTTCCGGGTCGCCGCTCCCGAAGCCCGCTTCAGCGCCAACTTCTCGCTGCTGGGCTTCCATCACGGCATGGGGCTCACGGCCACCCTGCCGCGCGCCGTGGGCCAGCAGGTCGCTCTGGAGGTGCTCTACACCGGACGCAGGTTCAAGGGGGAGGAGGCCTACCAGATGGGCCTGTGCGACGAGCTCGTACCGCTGGACCAGCTCGAGGAGGCCGCCCACCGAAGGGCCGCAACCATCGCCGCGGCCGCGCCGCTGTCCATACGGGCCATACGGGAGACCATGCGCGGCGACCTCCACGCCCTGGTCAGAGCCGCTGCCGGACGGGAGGCACACGAGCAGTACCTCCTGGAGACCACCAACGACTTCGCCCACGGCGTCAGCACCTACTTCGCCCGCGAGACCCAGCACTTCACCGGCACCTGAGCCCGCTCGCGCCTGCCAACTCGCTCAAGGAGATTGGGGCAGCCGGTGCATGAGGTGCGAGCCGAGATAACGGCCAATGTGATCCTCGTGCGGGTCGAGGTCGGCCAGCGGGTCGCGGAGGGTGACGAACTTGTAGTTCTCGAGTCGATGAAGATGGAGATCCCGGTCCTCGCTCCGGTGGACGGCATCGTCTCGCAGGTCGCGCTCGCGGCCGGCGCCACGGTGGCGGAAGGTGATCTCGTCGCCATCGTCGACGACGCCTCCTGACCTCTGACAACTTGGCAGATCAAA
>JAGWAO010000053.1:0-8951 GCA_021296315.1 Acidimicrobiia bacterium
GCAGTTCCTGGCCGCGATCGAGCGCTACTCGGTGACCCACACCCAGGTGGTGCCGACCATGTTCGTGCGGATGCTGAAACTGCCCGACGAGCAGCGGCTGCGCTACGACTTGTCGTCGCTGGTCTCTGTGCTGCACGCGGCCGCGCCCTGCCCGGTGGAGGCCAAGCACCGGATGATCGAGTGGCTGGGGCCGATCATCAGCGAGTACTACGCGGGCACCGAGGGCAACGGGGCCACCTTCTGCGACAGCGAGCAGTGGCTGGCCCACCCCGGCACGGTGGGGGTGCCGATCAACGGCGAGGTCCACATCGTGGACGAGGCCACCGGCACCGAGGTGCCCGTCGGGGAGGAGGGTGTCGTCTACTTCGGCGAGGGCAACACCTTCGAGTACCACCTCGACTCCGAGAAGACCCGCGACTCCCGCCTCTCCAACGGCTGGTCGACCATCGGCGATGTCGGGCGGGTGGACGAAGACGGCTTCCTGTACCTGACCGACCGCAAGTCGTACATGATCATCTCCGGCGGGGTGAACGTGTACCCCCAGGAGGCCGAGAGCCTGCTGACCATGCACCCCGCAGTGCTGGATGTGGCTGTCATCGGCGTGCCCGACGACGACCTCGGAGAGGTGCCCAAAGCCGTGGTCCAGCCCATGGAGATGGTCGACGGCGACGAAGCCGCGGCCGCCCTGGAGCGCGAGCTGGTCGACTACTGCCGGGCCAGCCTGGCCTCGGTCAAGTGCCCTCGCACCGTCGACTTCCGCGGCGAGCTGCCCCGGGACGAGACAGGCAAGCTCTACAAGCGCCTGCTGCGCGACGAGTACTGGAAGGGCCAGGACCGCCGCATCTAGTGGGCCGGCCGCCCCGAGCCCTGCTTCGGGTGATCAGGCGCGGTCGAGTCGGTGCACCAGGGTGGGCGGGGCGACGCGCCGGTAGCTGTCCTCCAGCCAGTCGGCGACATCGTCGATGTCGGCGTCAGCAAGCCGGACCAGCACCGCGCCGTAGCCGTCGTAATGGGGCACGGTGAACAGAACGCGGGGATGGTTCTCAAGCAGGACGGGCTTCATCTCCAGCTCGCAGAACACCACCAGCACCTCGGTGTCGTGAACCTGGTCGCGCCGGTGCTCGCGCTCACCCCACAGGCGGCAGAACCCCTTGTTGCGAACCTTCAGCCCCGGCGTGCCGTACCACGTCGACTCGGTCACCTCGGGCAGTTGCAGCCCGATCCGCCGCACATCGTCGAACGTCACCATGGAGACAGTCCGGCAGCCGACACCCGAAACGGGCTCGGGAACGGATTCAACAACCGCTTATCGGGCGCTGCGACGTGCTTCGCTGCACTTGGAGCCCCGCGCCAACGAGGATCTCCCGAGAACCCGGGCCCCACTCCGGTCCGATCAGTCGATCTTGAGGACCCGGGCCGCGTTGTCTCGCAGGAACTTGGGCCAGACCCCGTCACGGAAGCCGATGTCGGGCATCTCACCCATGATGCGCTGAAGCGACAGGCCCATGGGGAAGTAGCCGGCGTACATGACCTTGTCGGCGCCCCGGGTGTTGGCGTAGTCGATGATGGCCTTCGGGTAGTGCTTGGGGGCGAACGCCGAGGTCGAGTAGTGCAGGCCCGGCCACTTCAGCATCAGCTTGACGGCCAGGGCCTCCCAGGGCTCGCAGCCGTGGCGGGTCACCAGGGTCAACTCCGGGAAGTCGTACATCACCCGATCGAGGCGTTCCACATGCTGGCAGTCCATGGGCAGCCGGGGGCCCGGCACCCCCGCGCACACGAAGATGGGGATGTCCAGCTCGCAGCAGGTGGCATACACCGGGTACCACTTGGCGTCGTCGATGGGGATCTGCGGGAAGCACCCGGCCGGGAAGGTGCCCACCGCCCGGATGTCGTACTCGTCGTGGTAGCGGCGGATGCGCCGGACCGCGCCCATCACGTCGTTGGCGTCGGCTTGGCAGGTGGCCACGAACCGGTCGGGGTGGTCGGCCAGGGCCTTGCGGTTCACCTCGCCCTCGCAGCCGATGAGGCCCCACTCGACGCCGTAGGCGTCCATCTCGCCCAGCGTGAGCGCGATGGGATCCTCCGCGCCGTACTTCTCCTTGGGCACGCCCTTGAACATGTACTCCACCGGGAAGTCGAACTCGGCCGACTCCGTGTCCTTGAGCTGCTTGCGGATGAACTCGTAGTGCTCGAAGTCCTTGGCGGGAAAGCCGATCATCGTGTCGATGATCCCCACATCCGTCGGCATAGGCATCGTTCACACCTCCTATCCGGGGAATTGGCAGCCGAGAGTGCCGCTTCTGGCCTCGGGTGCTGCCAATTCGCGGGTGGCTAGTTGCGGGGCACCTCGCGCCAGGGGATCTCCTTGTCCACCCTGGGCTCTCCGGGCAGGCCCAGCACCTGCTCGCCCAGGATGTTGCGCATGATCTCGCTGGTGCCACCCTCGATGGAGTTGGCCCGGGACCGCAGGAAGCCGTGGTGGCTGTCGCCGAACTTGCCGTCGAGCGAGACCGCAGTGGGCCGGCGGAACTCGTAGTCGTAGTCCACCATCCCCGCGGCGCCCTCCAGGTCGATCACTTTGGCCGTGAGGTCCTTGTTGAACTCGGCCAGCATCAGCTTGCTGACCGAGCCCTCGGGTCCGGGGTTGCCGGCCCGGGCGTTCTGGAAGGCGCGGACGTTGGTGAGCCGCAGCGCCTCGCCCCGCACCCACAGCTGCATGACCTCTTCGCGGTGGGCCTTCGTGCGAACTGATGGATCCATGTTGCGGTAGGCCTCCATCAAGTTGCCCAGCGGCCCCTGCTGGGCGGTGGTGGCGCCGCCCACCGCGCCGCCGATGGCGGTCCGCTCGTTCATCAGCGTGGTGAGCGCCACCCGCCAGCCCTCGCCGACCGCTCCGATCCGGGCCGAGTCGGGCACCCGCACGTCGGTCATGTACACCTCGTTGAACTCGGCCTCGCCGGTGATCTGGCGCAGCGGCCGCACCTCAACGCCGGGGGCGTGCATGTCGAGCGCGAAGTAGGTGAGCCCCTTGTGCTTGGGCAGCTCCGGGTTGGAGCGGGTCACCAGCATTCCCAGATCGGCTACGTGGGCCAGCGTGTTCCACACCTTCTGGCCGTTGACCACCCACTCGTCGCCATCGCGCTCGGCCTTGGTGCCCAGGCCGGCGAAGTCCGATCCGGAGCCGGGCTCGCTGAACAGCTGGCACCAGCGCTCCTCCCCGGTGAACATGGGCCGCAGGTAACGGCGCTTCTGCTCGTCGGTCCCGTGGGTGAGGATCGTGGGACCGATAAGCATCATGAAGAACGTGGAGGGGTCGGCGGGCTGGGCGCCCGCGGCCCGCAGTCGCCGCTCGATGTGGCGGTTGAGCCGGGGGGACAGACCCAGCCCGCCGAAGCCCGGCGGATGGTGCACCCAGGCCAGGCCGGCGTCGTACTGGTGGCCCCTGAGCTCGATCTGACTCTCGGTGGCGGGGTCGTGCTCGGCCAGGAAGGCGTCGACGGCCTCGTCGACGATGCTGGTCTGCTCGGCGATGCCGGCGGATGCTTCGGTGAGTGTCATCGTGTGATTCTCCGGTGGACGTTGCAGTTACAGGCGGGTCGGCGTCATGCTTGGCCCATGCATTCTTACTCCCGCCAGTCACTTATCGACACCACTGAGGCGTGTTTCGCCGAGATTCTGGACTTGTGCTCCGATCTCTCCGACGGGGAATGGGCCGTGCAGTCGCTGTGCCCGGCCTGGACGGTACGCCAGGCCATCGGTCACGCCGTCGGCGTGGAGGACGTGATCTCGGGCTGGGAGATCAGCACCGACAACAGGCCCCCATTCGAGAAGATGGTGGCCCTCACCGACGCGTCCGCGGGCATGTCCTCGTCCGAGTTCGGCGCTCGGGTAGGCGAGATCCTCGACGCCCGCCGGTCCGATCTGGCCGGGCTGAGCGACGGAGACATCGACCTTCCGTCGTGGACGCCGGTGGGGGTGCAGAGCTACGGGGGCTTCCTCGCCATCCGCATCTTCGACATGTGGGTCCACGTGCGCGACTGCACCATCCCGCTGGGACGGGCCACCGACGACAGCGGTGCCGCGGCCGAGATCGCCTTCGACCAGGTGGAGAACTCGATCGGCTACATCATGGGCAAGAAGGTGGGCCTGCCCGACGGCATGAGCCTGCGGGCCGACATCACCGGTCCGGTCGAGCGCCAGATCGCGGTGGTGGTGGACGGCCGGGCCCGGGCCGTCGATCCCGGCTCGCTGGATTCGCCCGACGTGGTGCTCACCGCCGACTCGCTGACGTTCATCATGCTCGCCTGCGGGCGCATCGACCCCCAGTCCAGAATCGACGACGGCTCGATCTCATGGAGCGGCGACGCCCACTGGGGCGAGCACGCGGCCCGCAGCCTCCGCTTCACAATGTGATGACGCACCGGCCAGCCACCCCTGGCCGCGTCGGCCGTCCCAGGCCGGTGCCCGCCCATTCTGTGTGCACTTCCTGGTTGTATCGGCCGTTTTCTGCACACAGAACGGAGCTGATGGCCGGCAACCGCCGGTGGTCGTGAGATGGCGGCGGAGGGTCGCACGCCCGTGGCCGGCGACGATTGGCTGGCCGAGGTGGGGCGGACACTGCGGGGCCGGGACGTGGTCGATCTCACCAGCAGCACCCGTGACGGCATCGAGATACAGCCCCTCTACACCCAAGGCCCGGCCCGGCCTGCGGCCGCGGGGGCGATTGCCGCCCGAGAGCGGGCCAAGAAGGGCTGGGACGTTCGCACACCTCACCTCATCAGCTCGGGTGCGGGTGACGACGGGCGCGATCTGGAGATGCTGAGGCGCCGGATCAGTGAGGAACTGGACGGCGGTGTCACCAGCCTGGAGCTGGACGCAGGCGAGGGTGTCACGATCGACGAGCTTGACAGCGTGCTCGGAGGCGTCGACCTGTCTGAGACTCCGGTGGCCTTGGCGCCGCATGCCAACCTCGGCGCCGCCCGTGCGCTGGGCGCCCTGGCGGCCCGGCGAGGCGCCGCGCTGGCCCCCGGCAGCTCGCTCGGTCTCGATCCGCTGGGGGATTGGGCCCGGTCGGGCAAGCACCTCGATGGGGCAGTAGTGGGGTCCCGACTGCAAGTTGCCGCCGAGGCGTCCGGTTCCCTCGGCTCGGGCGTCAGGGCCTTGACCGTCGACGCGGTCCGCTATGCCGATGCCGGGGCCACCGAGGCGCAGGCGCTGGGCTGGGCGACGGCCACGGGGGTCGCCTACCTGCGTGCGCTGGTCGGGGCGGGAATCCCGGTGAACTCGGCAGCCGGATTGATCGGGTTCCGCCTGGCGGCGACAGCCGACCAGTTCGTGACTGTCGCCGCGCTGCGAGCGGCCCGGGTGATGTGGGCTCGGGTGGTGACGGCCAGCGGCGGGTCCCACGAAGCCGCTCGCCAGTACCAGCACGCGGTCACGGCGTCGCACCTGTACAGCCGGCGTGATCCGTGGGTCAACCTGCTGCGCGGTGCCTCCGCGGCGCTCGCCGCCGGTGTGGGCGGTGCCGACGCGGTGACCGTGCTGCCCTTCGACCACGCCGCCGGAGCTGTCGACACGGACGGCGCCCTGGGCCGCAGGCTGGCTCGCAACACCCAGCTGCTGCTGTTGGAGGAGTCGTATCTGGCGCGGGCCGCCGACCCCGCTGGCGGGTCCTTCTACGTGGAGTCGCTCACCGAACAGCTGGCGTCGGCAGGCTGGCGGGCGTTTCAGGACGTCGAGGCATCCGGAGGGATGGACGCCGTCATCGGCGACGGTGGTCTGGCCGTCGCGATGGAGGAGAGCTGGCGGTCCCGGCTGGGAGCGCTGAGGACCCGGAGCGAACGTCTCACCGGAGTGAGCGAGTTCGCCCTGCTGGACGAGCCCGCTCCGGCAGTCGTCGCTGACCTCGATGAGGCCCCGGACGCCGCAGGTCTGCCGGTCCGACGCTTGTCCGAGCCCTTCGAGAAACTGCGCGACGCCGCCGACCGCCGTGGGATGGCCACCGGTGATCGGCCCGCAGTCTGGATAGCCGCGCTGGGGTCGGTCTCGACCCATTCGACCCGAACGGCATGGGCGCAGAACCTGCTGGCCGCGGGCGGGATCGAGTCCCGAGGCGCAGCCGGGGTGGACTCGCCGATAGCCGCGGCTGCGGACTTCGCGGCGTCGGGCCTAACCGCGGCGGTGATCACCGGCACCGACGATATGTACGGCCTGCGGGCCGCGGCCACGGCGGCCGCGCTCGCAGACGCTGGGGCGACCTTCGTAGCCCTGGTTTGCGATTCCGACACCCCCAATGAGCTTCTTGAAGAACTGGAGCGAGCGGGCGTCAACGACTCCTGGCACCACGGCGCCGACGTCGTCGCCGCGTTGCAGCGCCTCCATCGGATACTTGGAATCGCCTAGCCCGCCTTCCGTACGCGCGATCAGGCGATTGGAATCGCCAGCGACGCAGCGGCATCCTATGGGTACCGATTTGCATACCAGATTGGTATACTGAGTCTATGGCCACCCAACAGGTCGCTGTCCGCTTGCCCGCACCGCTTCTCGAGAGTCTCGACGACCTTGTCGAGAGTGGCGCGTACGAGAGCCGAGCAGCGGTCGTCCGCGCTGGCATTGAAGCCATCGCACAACTCGAACGGAAGCGCAGGATCGACCGCGCCATCGTCGAGGGCTACACACGCACGCCGCCAACCGGCTCTGAGGGCCAAGCCGCTCTTGCATCGCTGCACGACGCCATCCTTGAAGAGCCGTGGTGACCGTTCCCCAGCGTGGAGAGGTGTGGTGGGGTGAAATCGAACACCTCGGCCGACGCCCCTACCTCGTGATGAGTCGGTCCGTCGCCATTCCGGTGCTCAACAGCGTTCTGGCTGTTCCCATGACGCGCACTGTGAGAGGCATTCCCACCGAAGTGTCCCTCGGTCCCGACGACGGCATGCCCACGGAGTGCGCAGCCAGTCTCGACAATCTCAGGGTGGTACCGAAGGCGAACCTTGTCGAGCGAATCTGCACGCTCCAACCCGCCCGCCTCGCCGAGGCATGCGCTGCACTCCGCGCCGCAGTGGACTGCTAGAGGTCCGGATCCGGAGTCCTCAAGGCTCAATCTTCGAAGACTGGGAGGCGCTTCTCGGAGCGGGCTAGGACGGCCTCTTCGAAGTTTCGGGTGGTCATGCGGACCAGCAGCTGGGCGTTCATCTCTGAGCGCATGTGGGCCGCGTAGCTCGACGCCTCCAGCCCGGCCCACAGCATCCGCTTGGTGAGTTCGGTGCCGGGCCGGCTGAAGGCGGCGATGTGGGTGCCGATCTCGTAGCAGCGCTCCAGCAGGTCGTCGGACTCCACCGTCTGGCTGACCAGGCCTATGCGGGCTGCCTCGTCGGCGCCCACATCCCGGCCGGTCAGCATGATGTCGAAAGCCCTCGACGAGCCGATCGCCCTGGGCAGCGTGAAGCTCAGGCCCAACTCTGACGCAGTGAGGCCGTTGTTGATGCCGGCCGCCCGGAAGTAGGCCTGGGTGGACGCGATACGTATGTCGCAGGCCAACGCCAGGCACATCCCACCGCCGATAGCTGCGCCGTTGATGGCCGCGATCACCGGCTGGTGCATGTCGCCGACCAGCTCGATCACCTCGTGGAGCCGGTCGGCGGCCCGGTGGGCGATGGTCGAACGGGTGAGCCCCTCGACGTAGGGAACCCGGCCCGCGCTCACCATGTCGGCCCCCGAGCAGAAGCCGTGGCCGGCGCCGGTGATCACCACGGTCCGCACGTTGTTGTCGTTGTTGACGTCTCTCAGGGCATCGGCGAGCGGCACCATCACGTCGAAGGCCATGGCGTTCATCCGCTCGGGCCGGTTGAGGGTGACCAGCGCGATGTTGGGCCGGGGATGATCGATCAGTACGAAGTCATCGGATGAGGGCATAGGGCGACGGTATCAGCCGGTGCCCCAGCGGCTGGCGCCGACCCGGCCGCGGCCGCGGGCTCAGTCACCTAGGTCGGGCCTCCAGGCGGCGCCGTTGATGTGGCCGCCACCGTCGACGAACAGCGTGTTGCCCGTCATGTACCGGCTGGCGTCTGAGGCCAGGAACACCACCACCGGGGCTATGTCGAGGTCGGGATCGCCGATGCGGCCCATCGGGTTGGAGGCGTCGGCCGTGGCCAGCAGTTCGGGATGGGTGCCCATCACCCGGTTGAAGCTGGCCGACTTGGCCGCGGGACACACGATGTTGGCGGTGATGCCCCAACCCGCCCATTCCCGGGCCGCGGTGCGGGTGGCGGCCCGCAGCGCCTCCTTGGCCGAGTTGTACTCGACCGTGCCCATGTGGGCGTTGACCCCGTTGAGCGAGCACATGTTGATGACCCGGCCCCAGCCGTTGGACTTCATGATCGGCAGCGCGGCGGCCATGGCCCAGAAAGGGCCGTAGAACCCCACCGCCAGGGCCCGGGCCATCCCGGCCTCTGACTTGTGCTCCACCCGGCTCACCTCGCCACCGCCCCAGGCGTTGTTGACCAGGATGTCCACCGAGCCCCAGCGCTGGGCCGCATGGGCGACCATGGCCTCAACCGCGGAACGCTCACCCACATCGGTGGGTAGGAACTCGCAGGCGTCGCCGAACTCGGCGGCCGCGCCTCGGCCGAGACGCTCGTCGATCTCGGCCACGAGCACGTTGGCGCCCTCGGCCGCGAAGGCCCGAGCCACCGACCGTCCGATGCCCTCGCCGGCACCGGTGACTATCGCCGTCCTACCGTCAAGCTGTCCCATGGCCGTCCTCCTGTCGCGAGCCGCCGATCCATTCTGTCCTACTGTGGCCCAGCCGTGGGCTGCGGCGGCGCTAGGCCCCCCCAGTCCTGCCCGAGGGTCGCGTCCCCGAGGGTCGCGTCCCGGGCCGAAGGGGCGGACCCATGGCCGTGGACTCTGCTCGCAGCCTGTTGAGGGTCGCGTCCCGGGCCGAAGGGGCGGAC
>JAGWAO010000053.1:9015-24553 GCA_021296315.1 Acidimicrobiia bacterium
GGTCGCGTCCCGGGCCGAAGGGGCGGACCGTGCTCCATTGCCGGAGTTTGCCGTGAGAGTGGTAGACAATCGCCGGCACGACAGATCCGAGCCGAAGGGAGTCTGGTGGCGGACCTGCAGCAGAGGGCTCAGCGCATCGCGGCCAAGCGCAGCTCCATGTGGGTCTACCGCTTGGTGAGGCGCACCATCATGGTGGTGCTGTACCCCTACTTCCGGGTGCGCCGCCGCGGCGGGGAACACCTCGACATCGAGGGGCCGGTGATCGTTGCCCCAGTGCACCGCTCCAATCTCGACACCCCGCTGCTGGCCGGGCTGAGTCACCGGCGCCTGCGGGCCCTGTCCAAGGAGTCGCTGTTCCAAAACCGGCTCTTCGGAGCGTTCCTGTCGGCGCTGGGGGCGTTCCCCGTGCGCAGGGGCGTGGCCGACAGAGAGGCCATCCTTCAGGCGATCAAGATGCTCGAAGCGGGTGAGGAGCTAGTGGTGTTCCCCGAGGGCGCCCGCCAGACCGGGCCCCGAGTGGAGGCCGTGTTCGACGGCATGAGCTACCTGGCGTCGCGCACGGGAGCTGCCATCGTGCCCGTCGGGATCGCCGGCACCGAGGAAGCCATGGGCGCAGGGACGCGCCTGCCTCGCCGCACGAGGGTGGCCATGGTGGCCGGGCCGCCCATTCGCCCGCCCGAGGGTCGGATGACCCGCCCTCAGATGAGCCGCTTCTCCGAGATGGTGCGCGAGCGCCTCCAGGCCGTCTTCGACGAGGCCCAGAGACTGGTCGACTGATTCAACGGCCTCTTCTCGGTTCTGTGCGCATCCCTGCCGCATGGGGCGGCCCTTCTGCTCACAGTTCTCGCTGCTCGGGCGGCAGAGCACCGCGTCGGGGCGCCGGTAGCCTCGGTATACATGGCTGAGAAGATCTCTTTGGGCTCCGACGGCGCCCTGCACGTGCCCGACGAGCCGATCATCCCGTTCGTGGAGGGCGACGGGATCGGCATCGACATCTGGCCCGCGGCAAGGTCCGTGCTCGACGCGGCGGCGGCCAAGCACGGCCGCCGCATCGCCTGGCTCGAGGTACTGGCCGGCGAGAAGGCCTACAACGAGACCGGGGACTGGCTCCCGGCCGACACCATCGCTGCCTTCGACGAGCACCTCATCGGCATCAAGGGTCCGTTGACCACTCCGGTGGGCGGCGGCTTCCGCAGCCTCAACGTGGCCATCCGCCAGATCATGGACCTGTACGTGTGCCTGCGCCCGGTGCCTCGCCGGTGCGCGAGCCGCACCTGGTCGACATGGTGATCTTCCGGGAGAACACCGAGGACATCTACGCCGGCCTGGAGGTACCGTCGGGCTCGCCCGAGGCGGCCCGGCTCATCGAGCTGCTGCACGACGCCTTCGGCTGGGAGATCCGGGCCGACGCCGGGGTGGGCATCAAGCCGGTGTCGAAGTTCGGATCGCAGCGCCTCCAGCGGGCCGCCCTCAACTACGCCGTGCGCCGGGGCCGCAAGCGGGTCCACTGGGTGCACAAGGGCAACATCATGAAGTTCACCGAGGGCGCCTTCCGAGGCTGGGGCTACGAGTTGGTACGCGAGGAGTTCGCGGACGTGGCGGTGGCCTGGGAGGACTGCGGCGGCGACGCCGGCGACAAGATCCTGGTACAGGACACCATCGCTGACATCGCCCTTCAGCAGGTGCTTACCCGCCCGGCCTCCTTCGACGTGATCGCCACCATGAACCTCAACGGCGACTACATCTCCGATGCGCTGGCGGCCCAGGTGGGAGGGATCGGCATCGCGCCGGGCGCCAACATCAACTACGTCACCGGTCACGGCGTGTTCGAGGCCACTCACGGCACCGCGCCCCGCTATGCCGGCCAGGACAAAGTCAACCCGTCGTCGGTGCTTCTGTCCGGTGCGCTCATGTTCGAGCATCTCGGCTGGCAGGGCGCCGCCGACGACATCATCGCCGCGGTGGAGGCCACCATCGGCGACGGGATCGTCACCTACGACTTCGCCCGGCTCACTGAGGGCGCCACCGAGGTGAAGTGCTCGGAGTTCGCCGCGGCCATCATCGACCGCCTCTGACGGCTGACGCTCCCCCGTGAGCGCTTCCCGCGAGGGCATAGCCCGCCGGGGCTACCGGCTCATCATGCGGTCGGTGCGAGCCCATCCGGTGCCGCACTTGCTGGCGCTGGTCGGCGCGCTCGGGTTCGTCGTCACCACCGTGGGGATCGCCTGGCTGCTGGGCTGGATCACCGACAACGTGATCATCGCAGACAAGGCAGAGCGGACCGCTCCGGCGGTGGCCGCGGCGATGGTGGTCGGGATCTCGGTGGCCAGCGGGATATCGGTGCTGATGCGCCGGTGGTTCCTGGCCATGGCCGAGTTGCGAACCCAGCGCGACTGGCGACGGGCCCTCCTTCACCGCTACCTCGACCTGCCTATGGACTTCCACCGCCAGCGCGACCCGGGCGAGCTCCTCGCCCACGCCGACTCCGACGTCAACACGGCCACCATGGTGCTAAAGCCTCTGGCCTTCGCGGTGAGCGTGCTGGTGCTGGTGGTCGTCACGATGGCCGTACTGCTCGTCGCCCATCCGCTGCTGGCGCTCATTGCTGTGGTGGTGTTCCCGGCTCTGGCGGTGATCAGCCGGATCTACACGCGCATGGTCGAAGTGCCCTCGGCCGAGGTGCAGCGACGGGTCGGCGAGGTGTCGGAGGTCGCCCACGAGAGCTTCGACGGGGCGGTCGTGGTGAAGACGCTCGGCCGGGAGCCCGTCGAGGTGGAGCGGATGAGAGCCGCGTCCAAGCGGCTCCGAGACGAGCGCATCCGGGTGGGGCGGATGCGGGCAACCTTCGAGCCGGCCATTGACGCCCTGCCCACGGTGGGCGCCATCGCCCTGCTGCTGGTGGGCGCCTGGCTGGTGGGAAGGGGCGCGGCCACGCCCGGGGACCTGGTACTGGCCGCGACGCTCTTCTCGCTGCTGGCTCTGCCGCTGTTCATCGTGGGCTTCTTCCTCGAGGAGATGCCCCGCTCGGTGGTGTCGCTCGATCGAGTGGACCTGGTTCTCCAACGGCCCGTTCCCACACCGACCCCGGCTGGTCCTCGGCTGCTTCCGGAGGGGCCGCTCGACTTGGAGATCGAGGACCTTGCTGTGGGCTACGGCTCACGGCTCGTGCTGGATGGAGTGTCACTTCAGGTGCGAGCGGGCGAGACCCTCGCCCTGGTGGGCGCCACTGGCTCGGGCAAGTCGACCCTGCTCGAGACCGTGGTGGGGCTCAATGAACTGTCGCGTGGCTCGATCCGGCTGTCGGGCACGGAACTCGGCCGCATCGACCCCGATGAGCTCCACGAAGCGGTGGCGCTGGTGTTCCAGGAGGCCTTCCTGTTCGCCGACTCGGTGGTCGAGAACGTCGACCTCGAGCGGGGGAGCGCCCCGGAAGAGGTGGCCGCCTCACTGACGTCCGCAGCCGCGGGCGCCTTCGTGAACGCCCTGCCCGAAGGCGACGCCACCGTGGTGGGAGAACGGGGCGTGACCCTCTCAGGCGGCCAGCGTCAGCGGGTGGCGCTGGCCCGCGCCCTGGTGCGCTCACCCCGGCTGCTCATGCTCGACGACGCCACCAGCGCAGTTGATTCCGTGGTGGAGAGCCAGATCCTCGCCAACCTCCGCCGCGATCTCGACACGACAGTGCTGGTAGTGGCGCACCGCATCTCCACGATCGAGCTTGCCGATCGGGTGGCATACCTCGCCGGCGGCAGGATCGTCGCCGCCGGTACCCACGACGAGCTGCTGGCCCTCGACGACTACCGATCGCTGGTCTCGGCCTACGAGCAGGCCGCCGTCCCGTGAGCGACAAACCGGACACCGAGGTCGGCCGGCTCCGGTCGAGCGAGACACCGACCGGTGATGGCATCGGCCGGGACGGAGCGCGGAACGGTGGCGCGCAGGACGGATCGGCCGAGGAGGAGGTCCAGGCACTCCGAGTGCTGCGCCGCGGCATCGCCATGAGCAGGGAACTGCGCCGGGGCCTGCCGGTGATCGCCGCAGTCGGCCTGTTCACCGCGGTGGGAAGGCTGATCGTGCCGGTCATGGTGCAACTCGTCCTCGACCACGGCGTGATCGGCCCGGAGGGGTACCGGCCGGGCCTGGTACTGGCCCTGTCGCTGGCTGCGTTGGGTTTGGTGCTGGTGGTGGCCGCGGCGAGTCGCTTCGCCCTGATCCGGCTGGTGCGCATGGCCGAGTCGGCGATGCTGGGGCTGAGGGTCAAGGCCTTCGAGCACATCCACCGGTTGAGTCTGGCCACTCACAGCGAGTCGCGCCGTGGGGTGCTGGTGGCCCGGGTGACGAGCGACATCGAGGCCATGGCCCTGTTCATGCAGTGGGGTGCCATGTCATGGACCATCAACCCGGTACTGATCTTGGCGACTCTAGGCGTGATGCTTTACTACAGCTGGCAGCTAACGCTGCTGGTGCTGGCCCTGCACCTGCTCCTTCTGCCGTTCCTGCGCTGGATACAGCGTCGCCAGATCGCGGCCTACGCCCGGGTGCGTGACCGGGTGGCCGACACCATGGGCCATACCAGCGAGACGGTGTCGGCCGCAGCGGCGATACGGGCATACGGATATCGCGGCGCGGTGCGGGCCCGTCTCGATCGCGCCGTGGACCGCCAGTACCAGGCCCAGATGTCGGCCTTCAAGTGGTGGGCGGCGATGCTTCCGGTGGTCGACCTGGTGTCGTCGGTGGCCCTGGCCGCGGCCATCGTCGCCGGGGTTACGTGGAGCGAGGAGTTGGGCATCGGCGCGGGCGGGCTGGTGGCCTTCGTGTTCCTCGTGCGCCTGCTGATCAGGCCGATCTCGGAGATCGGCGAGGTGTTCGACACCACCCAGGCGGCGCTGGCTGCTTGGTGGAAAGTGCTGGGGGTGCTCGACACGCCCGTCGACGTGGTCGAGCCGGCCCGCTCGGAGGCCGAGAGTCTGCCCGCCGGGCCACTGCCCGTGGAAGTGCGGGGCGTGGCCTTCTCGTACCGCACGGGTGGTCCCGTGCTGCGGGGAATCGACGTGCACATACCGGCTGACGCCGATGTGGCCGTGGTGGGCGAGACCGGCTCCGGAAAGACCACGTTCGTGCGGCTGATGGCCCGCCTCGCGGATCCCTCTTCCGGCGAAGTGCTGATCGGGGGCGTGGATCTTCGCGCCGTGGCGCCCGAGGCTCGCCACCGGGGCATACGCATGGTCCCGCAGGACGGTTTCCTGTTCGCAGCCACCATCGAGGACAACATCCGCTACGGGCGACCCGGCGCGACGGCAGCGGATGCAGAAGCGGCCATTGGCGAACTCGGGCTGCGGGGCTGGGTGGACGGTCTTCCCGCCGGGATCCAGACGCCGGTCGGCCAGCGGGGCGGCCGCCTTTCGGTCGGTGAGCGCCAGCTGGTGGCGCTGGCTCGGGCCCAGGTCGCCGATCCGGGCCTGCTGATCCTCGACGAGGCCACATCGGCCGTCGACCCTGAGACGGAGGAGGCGCTGGCGGCGGCCATGGCGCACCTGGCCCGAGGGCGCACGACGGTGTCGGTGGCTCACCGCCTCAGCACCGCGGAGCGAGCCGATCTGGTTCTGGTGTTCGACGACGGCCGTGTCGTGGAGCAGGGCCGGCACATCGAACTGGTCGAGGCACGAGGTGTGTACGCCCGGCTTCACCGATCCTGGGTGGGCAACACCCGTCGAGCAGCTCCGCGCGGGCAGGAGGGGCACGGCCGCGGCCTGCCGGCACCCGGTACGGTGGCGTCATGAACGATCCCGTACGAGTGGCCGTCACCGGCGCAGCCGGGCAGATCGGCTACAGCCTGCTGTTCCGCATCGCCTCCGGATCGATGCTCGGCCCCGACCAGCCGGTGATCCTCCAGATGCTGGAGATCCCCCCGGCCATGGACGCTCTGCGGGGTGTGGCCATGGAACTCGACGACTGCGCCTTCGGGCTGCTGGCACAAATGGTGCTCAGCGACGACCCCGACGAAGCCTTCGACGGAGCGCAGATCGCTTTGCTGGTGGGTTCGCGGCCCCGCACCAAGGGTATGGAGCGCAAGGATCTGCTGGAGGCCAACGGCGCGATCTTCACCGTGCAGGGTCGGGCCATCGCAGCCCGAGCCGCAGCCGACGTGCGGGTGCTGGTGGTGGGCAACCCGGCCAACACCAATTGCCTGATCGCCATGAACAACGCGACCGGGGTCCCCCCCGAGCGGTTTACGGCCATGACCCGCCTCGACCACAACCGGGCCAAGGCCCAGCTCGCGGCCCGTGCGGGTGCCGCTGTAGGCGACGTCACCAGAATGACGATCTGGGGCAACCACTCCGCTACCCAGTACCCCGACCTGTTCCACTGCGAAGTGGGAGGCCGCAACGCAGGTGCGCTCGTGGACGACCAGGACTGGCTCGAAGGAACGTTCATACCGACCGTGCAGCAGCGGGGCGCGGCCATCATCGAGGCTCGTGGCGCGTCGTCGGCCGCCTCCGCAGCCAACGCAGCCGTCGACCACGTGCGCGACTGGATGCTGGGCACGCCGCCGGGAGACTGGGTGTCGATGGCGGTCCCCTCCGACGGCAGCTACGGCGTGCCCGAGGGGCTGATCTCGTCGTTCCCGGCCACCTGCGCGGGCGGCGCCTACCAGATCGTCGGGGGGCTGGAGATCGACGAATTCTCGCGGACCCGAATCGACGCTTCGGTGGCCGAGTTGGCCACCGAGCGCGACACGGTGGCCGCGCTGGGCCTGATCTAGAGGCGGAGGCCTCGTGCCGGAGTTGCCGGAGGTTGCAGCCCACGCCGAGCGATTGTCGGCTGCGTTCGCGGGGATCCCGCTGGCCCGTTTCGAGCCGCTGCACCCGGCCGTGCTCAAGACCTTCGATCCTCGGCCTGCCGCGGCCGTGGGCAGGGCACTCCGGGTGGTCGGCCACCGGGGCAAGTACTTGCTGCTGCACGGTTCGAGCCTGGTGTTCGTGGTCCATCTCATGCAGGCTGGACGGTTGCGCAGCGATACCAAGCAGTCCCGCAAACCCCACGGCGGCATGGCCCGTTGGACCTTCGCCGACGACTCGGCGCTGCTGCTCACTGAGGCCGGCACCGAACGCCGAGCCGGGGTGTGGCTCGTCGCCGGCGACCCCTGCAGCGCCGAGCCCCTGGACCGACTCGGACCCGACGCCGACACCATCAGCCGCGATGAGATCGCCCGGCGCCTGGCCGCAGCCAGCGAGCGCGTCCACGGCTTCCTGCGCGACCAGTCTCATTTGGCTGGGATAGGCCGCCTGCTCGCCAACGAGGTACTGCACTCGGCCAGGATCTCGCCCTTCGCCAACACGTCGCGCCTCGACGGCGAGGCTGTTAGTCGTCTGCACGTCGCCATCACGACGTCCATCGCACGGGGTCTGGCCGCCGAGCGGGAACTGGAGGACATGGGCCGCTCCGAGGACCGCCCCAATGACGTGCACCACCGGGTGGGCCAGCCGTGCCCGGCGTGCGGCGACACGGTGCGCGCGGTCGAGTACCGCCGCTACCGGGTGGCCTACTGCCCGACCTGCCAGACCGGAGGCAAGGTGCTGGCCGACAACACCACCAGCCGCTTCCTCAAGTAGACGGTCAAGCCGGTCCGGCCAGGGCCGTTCCGACGGCCTCCAGGGCCGGGCGAGCCGCGAGCAGCAGCCGGGGATCGCCACTGACGTGCAGCCGCCCCTCAGCGAAGGCGCGTTGGGCGGACTTGCCCTCGATGGCGATCTCCCGGGCGGTCTCGCGATCCGATGCCAGCGCCACCATGCCCTCGCCGGGTTCGTCGCCCGAGCGCCCTGCCGCGGCCGAGACGCGACCGGAGGCGATGCGCACATGCCAGCAGTAGACGGAGCCGTCGTCATCCGAAAGGCGGTATTCCAGCACCAGGTCGGTGGCGTCGCCGAGGCGGCACTGCGACAGCACTGAGTCGAGCCGGGCCACCCACTCGTCGGAGGGGAAACCGGGCATGTCGCTAACAGACGGCTCGGGGGTCACGACAGCGCAGACTACCTCTGCTCGTAGCCTGACCTCATGTCCCGTCCGAGCACCGGAGATCTGATCGCCGGGGTGTCGGTGGCGCTCGTCGCCATTCCGCAGTCGCTGGCCTACGCCGAGCTGGCCGGGATTCCACCCCATTACGGCCTGTACGCCACGGCGCTGCCGTCGCTGCTGGCCGCGTTCTTCGTGTCGTCGAGATACCTCCAGACCGGACCGGTGGCCTTGACTGCCCTGCTCACCCTCGGGGCGTTGTCGGGGGTGGCCGAGCCCGGCGAGGCCAGATATATCCAGAGCGCGGCACTGCTGGCCCTGCTCGTGGGCATCATGCGGGTGCTGCTGGGAGTGGCCCGCATGGGCCGGATCGCCTACGTGCTGTCGGAGCCGGTAGTCACCGGATTCACCGCAGGAGCCGCGGTCGTGATCATCGCCTCGCAGCTCCCCAAGATCTTCGACGTCGACCCCGACGGGCAGATGCTGGCCGCCGCGGTGCGGGCCCTGGGCCAGCCCGAGGAGTGGCGCTGGTCGGCCATCGCCTTCGCCGCCGCGACGGTGGCCCTGATGATCGGGGGCCGCCACGTCCACCGGCTGTTCCCCGGTGTACTGGTGGCAGTCATCGTCGGTGTGTTGGTGGCCGGCGCCGGTGGCTACGAGGGTTCGAAGGTGGGCGACCTCGACGGCGGATTCATCCCGCTGAGCCTGGACTTCCCCTGGTCGGAGGCGTCGAGCCTGCTGCTGTCGGCAGCCGTGATTGCGCTAGTCGGGTTCGCCGAGCCGGCGTCGATCGCCCGTACCTATGCCGCGGCTGACCGCCTGCCGTGGAACGCCAACCGGGAGATGGTGAGCCAAGGCGTCGCCAACCTCGCTTCTGCGGTGTCGGGTGCCTTCCCGGTGGGCGGCTCCTTCTCGCGCAGCTCGCTCAACCGGCTGGCCGGCGCCACCAGCGCCTGGTCGGGCGCGATCACCGGAGCCTTCGTGCTGGCTGTGCTGCCGCTCGCCTTTCTGCTGGAGGACTTGCCCACCTCGGTGCTCGGCGTGATCGTGATAGTCGTCGTACTGCGTCTGGTTGACGTCAAGGAGATGGCCCGCCTGCCGCGGGGCTCCTTCCCCCAGGCGCTGGTGGGAGCAGGCACGACCTTCGCCACCATCGGGTTCGCGCCACGGGTGGAACGAGGCGTGCTGGTGGGGATCGGCCTGGCGATCGCGGTGCACCTCTACCGTGAGATGCAGGTCACCACACCCGGCGAGCGGAACCATGACACCCTCACCGTGCGGCCCAAGGGCGTCATGTGGTTCGCCACCGTTCCCCAGGTGGAACGCTCGGTCCGTGAGGAACTGGCCCTGGAGCGCAACCTGACATCGGTGGTGATCGACCTTTCCGGCGTGGGACGGCTCGACTACTCCGGAGCGGTGGCGCTGCGCCGCATCATCGAGAGGATGTCGGCCGGAGGGGTGAGGGTCGTCGTGGCCGGCATCCCTCCCAGCGCGTCAGGGGCAGTGCGCACCGAATTGGAGCAATACGAGTCGACGTGACAGGCCCTAGTGTGGGGGCGATGACCGAGGCGGCTGGCTCTCTGTCCCACGACGAGCTGGTGGCGGCCATGACCGGGGGCATGGCCCGCTCCGACCTGCCCGCCTTCGAGGGTTCGGAGCGCCTGCGCCCCGACGGCCGGCCCCGCCCGGAGTTCCGTGCCCGACTGCGACGGATCCCCGACACCCACAACGCCTTGACGGTGGTAGCGACGCTCGCCGCGGCGGTTGCACTGGTCGCGGCCGTCATAGCGCTCGACCACTGGTTGGCCACTGCTCTCGCCGTGCCGGTGATGGGAATCGTGATGCTGCGGATGTTCATCCTGCACCACGAGGCGGCCCACCGCCTGCTGTTCTCCAACCGCCTTGCCAACGATGTCGTGGGCGTCAACATCCTGGGCTGGCTGCCCTTCGGCACCGGCACTCACCACTACCGGCGCGGCCATGTCAACCACCACCGCGACGAGTTCGGCCCCAAGGAGCCCGACTTCCTGCTGTACTCGTTCTACCCGGTGCCGCGGGACTCGATGCGCCGCAAGCTCCTGCGGGACCTCTTCGGAATATCGGGCTACCGGATCGTCAAGCCCCGCTTCATCGGCCTGGTGCGGCCCCGGTTCCTGTTGTTGAGCCTGCGGTTCCTAGCCGGTCAGGCGCTGGTGCTTGGCGCCTTCTGGGTTGCCGGTCGCCCGTGGCTCTATCCGGTGCTGTGGGTGTTGCCCTACTTCACCTACTACCAGGTGGTCAACCGTCTGCGGGCCATTGCCGAGCACGGCGGGATGACCCGCACACCGGACCGCCGCAACACCACCCACCACGTGCGCCAGAGCGCCGCCGCCCGCCTGTTCCTGGTTCCCTACCACGTGGGCTACCACCTGGCCCACCATGTGGACTCAGGCGTCCCGGCTCGCAACCTTCCCAAGCTGCAGCAGGCCCTCGAGGAGGACGGCTACCTTCCTGCCGGTGCCATCTGGCCCAGCTACCGGTCGCTGTGGCAGGCCCTGGTGCGGCCGGAGCCGGAGCCCGAGCCGGCCGGGACGGCCTGAACCCCGGCGCCCGGGTAGGCCTGTCAGAACGAGAAGCCGTCCAGGACCTGCTTGAGGGCGTCGGTGTCCTCGGAGCCGAGCACGACCCTCGAGTTCGTAGCCACGTACACGATGTCGAGGTTGATGCCGGCCTTGGACACCATCCGGGCCAGCTCGGCCAGCTCGCCCGGCCGGTCCTTGGCCTGGACCACCACCACCTCGCGCTCGCGGGTGACGGCCGGTCCGTGCGTGTTGGCCAGCGCTCTGTGCACCGGCTCGCTGTGGGGTACGAGGATGTGAAGCTCCGCGGTGCGACCGTTGCCCATGCAGGTTGCGGCCGCGATGTTCACGCCTGCATCACTGATCGCGGTCGCCACTTTGGCCAGCGCCCCCGGTTCGTTTTCCAACTCGATCACCAGGTCGCTGGCCAGAGTCGACATGAGAGCGGATCCTCCTTGGGTTGTGGAGCCCGATGCGCACGTCCGGGCGGATAGGCAACCGACTGTAGAGCACAACCGCGCTGCTGTGAAGCCCGAGTACCCGGCCCGGGGAGCGGCTTGGGCGACAAGTAGCGTTCCTACGTGCTCGTCGACGCCCACACTCACGTTGTGGCGGCCGATCAGGAGGCGTTCCCCCTGTGTCCGGCGGGCCTTCCGGGCGACTGGTACACCGAGTCGCCGTGCTCGGCCGCGGGTCTGCTGGCCGAGATGGACAATGCCGGAGTCGATCGGGCCGTGCTGGTCCAGCCGGTCGGGGCGTACTCCTTCGACAACCGCTACGCCGCGGCCGGCGCCTTGGCGAACCCGGACCGGTTCACGGCCGCTTGCTGCGTCGATCCCTGCGGCGAGTCGCCCGCACTGGAACTCCAACGCTGGCTCGACCACGCAGGCGTCGGTGGCGTCCGGTTCTTCGCGCTGTCGGAGGAGCGGTCCTGGTTGAGCGATCCGGAAACGTTCGGGCTGTGGGAGCAGGCCGGCGCATCCGGGGCCCATGTGATCGTGACCGTCTTCGAGAGCCAGTTCGACGAGCTCGCCGGGGTGCTGGGACGCTTCCGGGATCTGGCGGTGTCGCTGGACCATTGCGGGTTCTGCGATGTCGCCCGGCCCGAGCGCTTGGCCGGGCTGGCCCGGTTCGAGAACCTCCACCTCAAGGTGACGACCAACGTGATCGACGCCGCGGTTGCCGCCGCCGGCACGGCCCGCCACTTCGTGAGGCGCTTGGCCGGCGCCTTCGGCGCGGACCGTCTGATGTGGGGCTCCGACTACTGCCAGACCCACGACCGACCCTATGGGGACTTGGTGCGTGGCGGGATCGACGCCTTCGCCGGGCTCGGGGGCGCTCAGCAGGACGCCTGCCTGGGGGGCACGGCTCTGCGGCTGTGGCCTTTCGGCTAGAGCTCGATCTCGTTGAGCAGGGGCTGGCCGGCGACGTAGCGGGCCAGGTTGTCGGCGAAGACCCGGTGCGCCGACTCGAAGAAGCGGGTCGGTTCGGTGGAGCAGTGGGCGGAGATGTAGGTGCTGGGAGCATCCCAGAGGGGCGAGTCCTGCGGCAGGGGCTCGACCGCGGTCACGTCGAGAGCGGCGGCCCGGAGCTTGCCGGAGCGGAGCACTTCGACCAGTGCGGGCTCGTCGACGAGCGACCCCCGGCCCACGTTCACGAACATCGAGCCGTCCCGCATCGCGGCGAAGGCCGATGCATCGAACAGCTCATGGGTCTCGGGCGACTCGGGTACGGCTGCGACGACAATGTCGCAACGGCCCAGCATGTCATGGAGCCCATCGGGTCCGAGAGCCTCGTCGGCAAGGTCGGTGTGGGCCGCGCTGCGGCGCACGACGATCACTTCCAACTCGAAGGCTCGGGCTCGGCGGGCCACCGCCTGGTTGATGGGTCCGAAGCCGACCAGCCCGATGGTCCTACCCGCGACGTTGTCGCCGTACACCGGGCGCCATCGCCTCTGTTGCTGGGTTGTGTCCAACCGGCGGGTCCGCTTGAACTCGCCCAGGATGCGGGCGAAGACGAACTCGGCGATCGAGGTGGCGTTGGCCCCGGATGCGTTGGTCAGGCGGATGCCCGCCTCCTGAAGTCCCGCGGAGGTGAGATGGGCGACACCGGCGGCCAGAGCCTGCACCCAGCGCAGCCGGGGCGCGACTGCGGCGACGTCGAAGGGCAGGTCGAGCGCGACGCAGCACTCGATGCGGGCGAACGCCTCGCGCTGGGCCGCAGTGAGCGACGGGGCCAGGTGGCGAACCGCGTCGTAAGGCGGGACGCCCCGGCCCGAGCGGAGTTCGGACGGCTCTTCGTAGGGCTCGACGACGATCTCGACGCGGGGATCGATGGCGGCCAGCTCAGCCATGTGCATGTCGAAGTCGAAGTTCCATTCGCTCGGATACAGCACTCCGACGATCAGCGGATCGGTCATCAGGTGACCCTCTGCCCCGTGTGGCCGGCATCCCGAGGCTTCTGTTGGTGCTTTCGTGTCATATGCACCGATATTCGCGATCAGACACCGGCGGATCGGTCATCAGGACCCGGTGAGAAGGCGAAGCGTGGGCTCGACCGCAGCGTCGGCCCGGAGGATGACCGTGGCCTCATCGATTCCGCCCAGCGGGTGGTCGACGGTCACGATCCGGAGATCGGGCATGCCCAGCGTCTCGGCCACCCCGGTGGCCAGAGTCTCGAAGCTGGTCGTTGCCAGCAGGACGGTGGGCGTGCCGGCCGACTCGAGGTTGACGGAGTCGTGGACACTCCACGACGTGCAACTGCCTCAATCGGCCGAGCCGGTGAGGACCACCTCTGCCTCCGCCAGGCGGGCCAGAACGTCGTCGGGTGCGGGAAGGGCGGCGTTCTTGCGTTCCACGATCTCGACGGTCGCGCCGGTGCGAGCCGCGAGCCGTTCCGCCACCCGACCCAGCAACAGGCCGGCGTTCGGCTTGGAGTTGTCGAGTATCCCGATCCGCTTGCCGGCCAGCACCGGTGCGGACGGTGCGAGGCATGCGGCCGGCGGTCCGACCGCTCCCTCAGGGGCGTAGATCTTCATCGCCGGGCTCCCTTCTCCCTCACAGGTGCAGACATTGCCTCAATCCCCGACGGGCACGGTGGCGCTTCTGGTCATGCCCCAGCTCGGGATGACCGAGCTGTGTTTGCCCGGCCCTCCGACCACGACGATCCTGATGTTGCCGGGATGCTCGGTGACGGGCATGGGCTCATCGTTGTCCAGGGCCTCCTGCCAGGGCGCCCACGCTCGCAGCGCGAAGGCGTCCCGGAGGTCGCCGGTCCGCATGCGGGCCCGCTCGTGGAGGTAGGAGGCCACATGGGAGCGTGTCCACCCCGCGGCCGCGCAGGCGGCGGCGTGCTCCGGGCACAGCATCACGAAGAACTCGCCCGAGCTGACCGGCATGTTGTTCGAGCCCAGCGAGGCCATGGCCGAGGCCACCTTGTCGAGTATGGGGGCCGGTCCGGCCGACTCCATGTCGTGCACGTTGTGAGGGGCCTCGCCGCAATGGACGGTCACCGCGGAGGGCGCGGTAACGCCGACACTGGCCGCGTACCCGCCCCACGGCGATTCGCCCAGGTTCTCGGCCACGCAGTAGGTGTACTTGGCCGGCCCGCCCTGAGTGGAGGCGTCCCCGGAGCCGGGACCCGCACCCGCGACGTGCAGCAGGATCAGCCGGAGCGCCCTGCCCGTGGCTGCGTTGGCCGCGTTGCCGGGACCGAAGGCGCCGAGGCCGGCGTTGTAGCCCCCGCTGCGGGCGATCTCGCCGTGCACGATCAGCAGGGGCGCCACTGGATGGGTGGTGGCGTTCACGCCCCGCAGGTTGACCTCGGGACGGGTTAGAGCCCACACCGCCGCCACAAGCACAGGCATGTGCTCGGGCCGGCATCCGGCCAGCACCGCGTTGACGGCGATGGCGCGGCGGGTAGCCACCCCTGACCGGGGTGGCAGCGTGGCTATGGGTTCGTCGGGGTCGCCCTCGCAGCCGGTGAGCATCGCATCGACTCGCTGCGGCGTCGGCGCCACCAGGGGCAGCCCGTCGCCCCAGCCGCGCGCCGCGTAGGCGTCGCGGACGGCGTCAGGGTCGTCGGAGGTCACCTCGAGTGTCTCCAGCGGGTCGGCCATTGCCCTAAGTCTGCTCCCTGTTGGGCCCGGTTGCCTCAGAGGCCGGGTTGGCATCCACGATGTCGAGTTCGTCGAAGCCCCCAGCCCGCAGCTCCTCGCCGCTGCCGCAGTCGCAACCGAGTGCCGGCTGAACGGGTCTTGGGGGCCGATCCTGGATCGCGATTCACTGTATGAAATTCGATGGTGATGCATGTAGTGACCGGTGCGAGGAGTGATCTGCGGAGCACTAGTCTGCGGTGGTGAGCACCGAGCGTCGACGGCGAAGGCCGCGGCAGGCCGCGGTCGAGAAGCCGAGCGGTCCGGTCCAGCCGCCCTGGCGGCTGCATGCGCGCCGGTTCGAGCCGACGCCGATGGTGAGCGAGGACGAGCTCGAGGCCATCCACGCCGCCTCGTTGACGGTGCTGCGCGACACCGGAATGGAGTTCCTGCATCCGACGGCCCGGCGGATGTGGGCCGAGGCCGGGGCCAGAGTCGACGGGGATCGGGTGCGCTTCGACCCGGAGATGGTCACCGAACTGGTGGCCGCCGCGCCCAGCGAGTTCGTGCTGCACGCCCCCGACCCGGCCCGGCACCTTCCGATGGGTGGGCGCAACGTGGCCTTCGGCTCGGTGGCCAGCCCCCCGAACGCGGCCGACCGGGCCGGCGGCCGGCGCACCGGCAACCGGGAGGACTTCCGGCGGCTGGTGATGCTCGGGGAGGTGCTCAACTCTGTCGCCTTCCAAGGCGGCTATCCGGTGGAGCCGGTGGACGTGCACGCATCGGTGCGACACTTGGTGGCCACCCGCGACCTCCTCACCCTGACCGGCAAGGCCATCCACGCCTACTCGCTGGGAGCGCAACGCAACCGTGACTG
>JAGWAO010000053.1:24621-28477 GCA_021296315.1 Acidimicrobiia bacterium
CTGCGTCTCGACACGCCCATGCTGGAGGGGATCCTCCAGTACTCGGCCCGCAATCAGCCGGTGGCGGTCACCCCGTTCACGCTGGCCGGGGCAATGGCGCCGGTGACGGTGGCAGGCGCGGTGGTGCAGCAGAATGCCGAGGCCCTGGCCGGCATCGCCTTCTGCCAACTGGTGCGGCCCGGCTGCCCCGTGATCTACGGCGGCTTCACCTCCAACGTCGACATGCAGTCGGGCGCACCCGCCTTCGGCACCCCCGAGTACATGCAGGCGGTACTGCTCGGGGGCCAACTCGCTCGCCGGTACGGCGTCCCCTATAGGTCCTCGAACGTCTGCGCGGCCAACGCGGTCGACGCCCAGGCCGCCTACGAGAGCGTGTTCTCGCTGTGGGCGGTGGTGATGGGCGGCGCCCACATGGTGATGCACGGGGCGGGCTGGATGGAGGGCGGGCTGCAGGCCTGCTACGAGAAGATGGTCATCGACGCCGACATGATCGGCATGGTGGGGGAGTTCCTGCAGCCCCTGGCCACCGATGTGGACTCGCTGGCCGTGGAGGCCATCGCGGCGGTAGGCCCGGGCGGGCACTTCTTCGGCACGGCCCACACCCTGGCCCGGTACCGGGACGCGTTCTTCAAGCCCATGGTGTCGGACTGGCGCAACTACGAGACCTGGGCCGAGGCCGGCTCGCCCACCGCCCTGGACCACGCCGAACGCCTGGTGGGCGAACTCCTGGCCACCTACGAGCCGCCGCGGTTGGCCGATGACGTGAGGGCCGAGCTGGACGACTTCACCGATCGGCGCATAGCCGAGGGCGGGGTCGACACCGACTTCTAGGCCCGCCGCCAGCGGCGGGGTCCGGCCATGCTCTTCGCGCTCCAGTCTTGGTGACATTCCTCACGATGAGAATGCCGGGGGCGCACGAGGTGGCTGGGAACCCTCTGTTCGCGCTTGTCGGTCATAGTGACCGGTTTTTGCGATCAGAACACCGGGGGCTGGTCCAGAACACCAGGGAGCTGGTCGCGCGAGGAGCGCGCAAGCGTTGCGGGGGGTGTGATGGCCGTGGTGTACTTCGCTGCATGAGACCGGCACCGGCCTTCGACAGCGGCTTCACATCGGAGGACTTCTGGTCGGGGACCCGCCGACCGTTGGAGCAGGCGACCGGCCTCCCGCCCGTCGCCTACACCGGCGACGACCTCTTCGAGGTGGAACGGCGCCGGCTGTTTGCCCGGTCCTGGGTTGCGGTGGCCTCCGCGGCCGAAGTGGCCGAGCCGGGGCGCCTGCTGGTGCGCTCCGTCGGCGGCACGTCGGTGCTGATAACCCGGGACCGCGACGGCGTGCTGAGGGGCTTCATCAACTCGTGCCGTCACCGGGGCACCGAGTTGGCCTCCGAGGACTGCACCGTGTCGCGGATGATCCGCTGCCCCTACCACCGCTGGGGATACGCCCTCGACGGCTCCCTGGTGGCGTCCCCGCTGTTCGACGAGGTGCCCCGACCGGACTTCGACCCGGCTGAGCTGTCCCTGCTGCCCGTGCGGGTGGAAGCCTGGGGTCTGGATGTGTTCGCCTGCCTGGACGAAACCACACCGCCGCTGGCCGAGTGGCTGGGCGACCTGCCCGAGCGCATGGCCGGCTACGGCTTCGACGGCTGGACCGTGCATGAGAAGTGCACGTTCGATGTGGCCGCCAACTGGAAGCTGATCACCGAGAACTTCCAGGAGTATTACCACCTGGCCTGGGTCCATCCCGAGCTGGCCAAGGTTTCTCGGGTTCGTGATCACTACCGCTATCAGGGGCCGGGCCTCTACTGCGGCCAGACCACCACACCGGTGTCGAGCGACGAGCGCGACGACTGGCTCGTGCTGCCGCCCGCGCCCGGGCTGGACTCCTCCGACAGCGTCAGCGGACGGTTCGTGGCCGTGTTCCCCAACCTGACGCTGGCGGTGCTGCCCGGCCATGCCTTCGTGATCCGTCTCGAGCCGCTGTCGTCGGGTGCCACCCGGGAGCACTGCACTCTGCTGCTGCCCTCGGCCACGCCGGCGGAGCAGTACGGCGACGCCGCGGCCGAGACGCTCAAGTTCTGGATCGAGGTGAACAACGAGGACATCGACATCTGCGAGCGGTCCCACCGGGGACTGACGCTGGGCGGGGCGCCGCCCGGGCCTCTGTCGCCGCGTTTCGAGGAGCCCCTGCACCGCTTCCAGAACATGGTGGCCGACTGCATGACTGCCGATTCGCTCGCCGACGGCTTGAGGATCCCGCCCGGGGACGGCCCCGACGACGGAGCCCGCTACGGCTGCGAGCCGAATCCTGCTCTGCCTGCCATCGACGCCCGCCGGTGGTCGGCGACGGACTGACCGGCGCGAGCTAGCCGAGTAGGGAAGACCTGGATGAAGTCCGACGCGCAGGTTGTGGTGATCGGCGGGGGAGTGGTGGGCGCCAGCGTGCTCTACCACCTCACCAGGGCGGGCTGGACGGACGTGGTGCTGGTGGAGCGGACCGAGCTCACCGCCGGCTCCACCTGGCACGCCGCCGGTGGCATGCACACCATCAACGGTGATCCCAACGTGGCCAAGCTGCAGCGCTACACCACCGAGCTGTACGCCGAGATCGAGCGCATCTCGGGCCAGGACTGCGGAATCCACACGCCCGGCGGCGTCCTGCTGGCCGACACGCCCGAGCGGCTCGACTGGCTGAGAATGACCCACGCCCGGGGCCGCTACCTGGGCCTGGACACCGAGATGATCTCGGTGGCCGAGGCAGCCGAACTGGTTCCGCTGCTCGACCCCAAGCATTTCGTGGGGGCGATGCTGGAAGCCCACGAGGGCCACGTCGACCCGGCGGGTGTGACCCATGCCTACGCCAAGGCGGCCCGGATGGCGGGAGCGGAGGTGTACCGGGGCACCTGGGCCCGCGCCGTTGAGAGGCGCGGGGACGGGAGCTGGCGAGTGTGCTTGTACGACACCGCCAGCGGCGACGACCGGGGAGAGATCGTCTGCGAGCACGTGGTCAACTGCGGGGGCCTTTGGGCCCGCGAGGTGGGGCGCATGGTGGGACTCGAGCTGCCGGTGCTGGCCATGGAGCACACCTACATCGTCACCGAGCCGCTCGACGCCGTGATCGAACACAACCGGCGCACCGGTTCCGAGATGATGAACGTCATCGACTTCGGTGGCGAGATCTACATGCGCCAGGAGGGCGACGGGATGCTGCTGGGGACCTACGAGCAGGCCTGCCTGCCGTGGTCGCCCCGCCAGACGCCGTGGGACTTCTCGATGAGGCTGCTTCCCGAGGACCTTGACCGCATATCCGACTCGCTGGAGGTCGCCTTCGCTCACTTCCCGGTGCTGGGCACCGCGGGCATCCAGCGGGTGGTGAACGGTCCGTTCACCTTCGCCCCCGACGGGAACCCTCTGATCGGACCGATCAGGGGCCTGCCGGGGTACTGGACGGCCTGCGCGGTGATGGCCGGGCTCTCACAGGGTGGGGGTGTGGGCCTGGCCATGGCCAACTGGATCACCGGCGGTGATCCCGGCTTCGACGTGTGGGCCATGGACGTGGCCCGCTTCGGCGACCACGCCACGGTCGCCTACACCAACGCCAAGGTGCGGGAGAACTATTCGCGCCGGTTCCGGATCACGTTCCCCAACGAGTTCCTGCAGCAGGGTCGGGGCGTGCAGACCTCGCCCATCCATGACCGGCTGGTCGACGCCAACGCGGTGTGGGGCGACGCCTTCGGTCTGGAGTCGGCGCTGTGGTTCCAGGAGCAGGGGCTCGATCCGGTCGAGGAGGTCACCTTCGGGCGCTCCAACGCCTGGGACCGGGTGCGGGCCGAGACCCTGGCCGTGCGGGCCGGCGTCGG
>JAGWAO010000054.1 GCA_021296315.1 Acidimicrobiia bacterium
TGTGTGTCGGGCTGGGGAGATTTGAACTCCCGACCTTCGGTCCCCCAGACCGACGCGCTAACCAAGCTGCGCCACAGCCCGTGGGGGCGAGGTTAGCGGCTACAGCAGAAGGGCGACACCCTGCACGGCCCGCCACACGAGGTAGACCGCGGCCCCGCCCACCAGCAGCCAGAAGTGCCACGGGATGCGCTCCGCGGCCGCCGTCGGGCGCTCAGCCGGGTGCTGGACCTCCTTGCCGCAGGCCGGGCAGATGCCCTCAGCGGTGAGCGTGGCCGGTGCCAGGTATCGCTCGCAGGACTGGCACCATGCCATGGGCTCAGTCGCGGCGGATGGCCATGATGGCAGTGTCGTCGCCGATCGAGCCGCCCGCGAAGTCCTTGGCCGCGTCCAGCAGCGACTTGCACAGCACATCGGGAGCGGCGTTGAGGTCGCGCTCCACCGACTTGATGATGCGGCTCTCACCGAACTGCTGACGCCCCACCCGGGCCTCCGCCAGGCCGTCGGTGTACATCACCACCAGATCGCCCGACACCATCGGGATCTCCCTGGAGAAATACGTCGCCTGGGGATCCAGCATCAGCAGCGGACCGGTGGAGCGCAGCGGCTTGGTGCCGTCCTCCTGGAACAAGAACGCGGCCGGGTGCCCGGCCGAGGAGTAGCGCAGCGTGCCGGCCTCGGTGTCGAACACCACCACACACGCCGAGATGAACTCCTCGTTGCGATCCCCCGCCGCCAACTGGGCGTTGATCTCCTCGAAGGCCTGGGCCGGGTCGCGGAACTGGCGCAGGAACACCCTCAGCAGGTACTTCGCCTGGAACGCAGTGATAGACGACTCGATGCCGTGGCCGGCCACGTCGCCGATGACCGCGGCCACCCGGTGGGGCCCCAACCGGTGCACGTCGAAGAAATCGCCAGCCATCAGACCCGAGCCCGCCTGGTACACCCGGCCGATCTCGAACCCGCTGAAGTCGGGCACCTCCTCGGGCGCCAGCCGGGCCGCCCACGCCTTGGGCGCCAACTGCTCCTGCTCGAGCGCCTGCTCGGCCCGGCGCTCCAGCGCGTAGCGGTTGCGGGCCATACGGACCTCTTCCAGCGCGGTGCGGGCCCACCACACCGACATCACCGCGGGCACGCCCATCAACCCCAACACGACGGTGATGTTGGCCACGTTCACCCGGCCCACCACAAGCGCCACCACGAATAGCAGGCCGTAGACAACCGCTCCATGGACATCCTTGCGGAACGACGCGTCGGCCAGCGCCAGCGCCTCAGGATGGGTGCCCGCATCGCTCTCGATCAGGCGAATGAACCGCTGACGGTGGCGCGCCGAGCGGATGTAGAAGATCATGGCGAGCGCGCAACTCAAGGCCAGAAGATCGAGAACGATCGTTACCACGCGCGCCCCTCCCCTCAGTTTCGTGGCCCGCTGACGCCTTCATCGTACCGCCTGGGAGCGACACCAGAGGCCGCGGCCCCTCCGCTTGGCGCTCCCGGACCGCCTCCCCGCCTCTTCGCCTGCCGCCCCGTTCGCCTACCCGCCCTGTTCGCCTACCCGCCCTGTTCGCCTGCCGCCCGCCCCGTTCGCCTGCCGTCCGGTGCGATTACTCGTCGCGGCGGCGGACCCTGAACTTGAGCGCGGTGACGCCGAGATCGAAGTGCTCGCGCAGCTTGCGCTCGATGTAGCGCAGGTACGTGCGGGGCAGGGTCCGGTTGGCGAACAGCGTGAACGTGGGCGGATCGGTGGCCACCTGCGTGGCGTACAGGATCCGGGCCCCGGCCGGCGCGGGCTGGGCGCTCTGAGCGGCCCTCACCAGCTCGTTGACCCTCCTGGTGGGGATGCGGGTGCGGTACTCGGCCACCGCCGCGCTCAACGACGGCCACAGCCGGGTGACCCCCTTGCCGCTGAGCGCGCTTATGCGCAGCACCGGCGGATCGCCCAGAAAACCCAGCCTGTCCTTGACGTCACGTCCCAAGTCGAGGCGGGCCTCGGTGCTGATCAGGTCCCACTTGTTGAGCAGGATCACGATCGGGCAGCCCGCGGCATCGACCCGCTCGGCCAGGCGCTGATCCTGATGGGTGACCCCGACCGACGAGTCGATCACCAGCAGCGCCACATCGGCGGTGTCCACGGCGCGCAGGGCCCGCACCAGCGAGTAGTACTCCGTGCCCGTGTCGATGCGGGCCCGGCGGCGCATCCCGGCAGTATCGATGAAGCGCACCGGTCCCTCGCCGGTCTCGATGAGGGTGTCGATGGCGTCGCGGGTGGTACCCGGAAGGTCGTGCACGATGGCGCGGTCCTCCCCTATCAGCCGGTTGAACAGCGTCGACTTGCCGGCGTTGGGCCGGCCCACCAGCACCACCGAGAACGTCTCGGCCGCCGCGGCCGCAACGCCCTGCCCCGCCGGACCCGAAGCCGACCCATCGGCCGCATCCCCGTCGGGCGGAGCGCTGGCCGCGTCCAGGCGGACGATGAGCTCCTCCAGCAGATCGCCGGTGCCGCGGCCGTGCAGCGCGCTCACCTGGTGGGGAGTGCCGAGACCGAGCCCGAGCAGCTCCCAGACCGAGTCGGCCTGGCTCGCGTGGTCGACCTTGTTGGCCACCACCAGCACGGGCACGTCCGCGGCGTACAGCACCCGTGCCACCTGCTCGTCATCCGCGGTCAGGCCCACCGAGGCGTCCACCACGAACAGCACGGCGTCGGCCTCGCCGACAGCCCTCTCAGCCTGATCGCTCACCTTGGCGTCGAGCGCGTCGCCGCTGGCGCTCCAGCCGCCGGTGTCGAGCAGCGTGAAGCGGCGGCCCTGCCACTCGGCGTCGACCGCCTTGCGGTCCCGGGTGACGCCGGGACGCTTCTCGACGATCGCCTCCCGCCGTCCCAGGATGCGGTTCACCAGCGTCGACTTGCCGACGTTGGGCCGACCGACCACGGCCACAACCGGCTTCATGACGGCTCCAGCGCCAGCCGCAGCGCCCGCCCGTGGGTGGCGACCACCTCCACCGGACGGGGAAGCTCCCGGGTTGTCATCCCGTCAAGGAAGCGGCCCCGGCTGAGGCACACGTCGGGCAGCAGGTAGCGGTCGCCCTCCGGCTCGTCCGCGAGGACCCGGGCGACATCGGTGCCCACCATCAGCCCGGTCACGCCGATGTTGCCGCCGAAGAAGCGGTTCTCGACCGGAACGACGCGCGCGTCGCGGCGGCCCACCGACGCCACCAGCGGTGACACCACCGCCGCGCCCAGAATGCCCGTGAGCACCGCAACGGGCGCGTCCCGGCCGGCGCGGCGCGGCCCAAGCGAAACCGACACACCAGAGCCTTCAGGCCCGGCCACCATCTCCGCGGCCGAGCCTTGGCGAGGAGCCCGGTAGCCGTCGGCAGGGGCACCGTCCACCCAGGCGAAAAAGCCCGAGCGCGGCGGGGTTGGCGCGTGGCCGTCCTGCGCGAACTCGGTCTCGAAGGCCCGGGCCATGCCGATGCCGTCCTCGTGCATGTCGAAGCCCTCGTAGTGCTCCGCGTCCGGGAAGCTGAGCCCGCACATCAGATAGTACTCGTCGGCCACGAAGGCCAGGCGGCGGCCGAGCACCCGCAGGAACACCGACTGCCAGCTCTCGACGAGTTCGACGACAGCCGCGGCTTCGGCCGGGGTGTGGAGCCGCATCCGGGGCTGGCGGTTGAACCTCGACAGCCCCAGGGGCACCACGCACAGCGTCCGCAGCTCCGGGAAGCGGTCGAGCACGCCCGCGAGGGTGTCGGCCAGCACGTCGCCGTCGTTGACGCCCGGGCACACCACCACCTGCCCGTGGACCTCGATGCCCGCGTCGAGCAGCAGCCGCAGCCAGCGCAGCGACACCGCCCCCCGGCGGTTCTGGAGGATCGCGGCCCGCACGTCGAGGTCGGTGGCGTGGATCGACACGTACAGAGGCGACAGCCGCTCGGTGACAACCCGCTCGTAGTCGAGTTCGGTGAACCGGGTGAGGGTGGTGAAGTTGCCGTAGAGGAACGACAGCCGGTAGTCGTCGTCCTTGAGGTACAGCGAGCGGCGCATACCCCTCGGCAGCTGGTGCACGAAGCAGAACTCGCAGTGGTTGTCGCAGGTCTGCACCCCGTCGAACACGGCCGCGTCGACCTCGGCTCCCAGCGGCTCGCCCTCCTGCTTGGCAACCACGACGGTGAAGCTCGTGCCGTCGCGCTCCACGTCCATCTGGACCTCGGCCCCGTCGCTTAGCAGCTGCCAGCGGATGACGTCGCGGGGCGCCTCCCCGGCGATGGCCGCGACTTCGTCCCCGGGCATCAGCCCGGCCCGCTCGGCCGGAGATCCGGACGCGACAGCCACGATCTGCGGACCGGCCACCGTCCAAGAGTACCGCCCGGGCCAGCAGTGCCGTCAGCACTCTTCGCGGCACTTCAGTTGCAGTATCAGACAATGACATGTATTTTGCTGCCATGTACATGATCGAGGGTCTACTGCAAGGCTGTGACACTGGAACTGCGGGAGCGGAGGGCCGGCCGTGGCCGCGGTGACGGTCAGCCGCTCGGAGGACCGGCTGATCGCCATCAAGCAGGTCCCGGCGGCCCGGGCGGACGAGATCGAGCGGGAGGCGGATCTGCTCCGGCGTCTCGACCACCCCGGCCTGGTGCGCTTCATCGAAGTCGTCGAGACCGCAGACGGCGGCCGCGCTCTGCACACCGAGTTCGTCAACTCCGACACCTGGGCCACCCGGCCCCTGACCGACCCGGCCGAACGGGCCTCGGGTATGGCCGTCCTCGCAGCATTGGTGGCCGACCTGCACCGACTGGGCGTCGCGCACCTCCAGCTCACCGCACCGCACGTCCTGCACGGAGCCGACGATCGCCCCGTGCTGTGCGGACTGACCCGGGCCGCGGAGGCCACGCCCGAGAACCGCCAGATCGACCTGGCCGCTCTGGGCGAACTCTGCCACGACTCGTCCCTGGGCAGGGGAGCCCTCGCCGGGAAACTCTCCTCCCTGGCCGACGCGGCCCAAGCAGGCATGCTCAGCGCCCGCGAGCTGGCCAGGCGACTCGACCTGCTCGCGGCCAGGAAACCGACCGGATCAGACCCGGTCCGGCTCGCGCGCGGCGGCCGCTCTGCGAGCCTCAAGAGGCTATTCAGGCCCAAGTCGCTCATCACGGCCGGCGCGTTCGCGGTCTCAGTCGTCGCGGCCTTCGCGCTCGGCTCCCGAAGCGGTACCCCCGCCCCGCTCCCAGAGACGCCCGCGCCGATATCTGCCGAGGATCCGATTGACGCGGCCGACCCCGGTCCGGACCCGGTCGCCGAGCCGAACCCGAACGGGCCAACGCCGCTGACCGAGGAGCCGGAACTCACCGTCGAGACCGGGCTAGTCGACGAGCCGGACCCCATCGAGAAAGCAGATACGGCCGTCACCATTCAGGAGGCGGCCGCGGTCCTCGAATACGGAGGGCGCCGCTACGCGGTGGGTGCCGCCGGCGACTTCGTGGAGACCGGCGACTGGGACTGCGACGGCCGGGTCACCGCGGCGATAGTGCGTCCCAGAACCGGCGGCGTAGTGCTGTTCGACGCCTGGCCTGAGCCGGGCAAGACCATCGCGCTGCCGGTGCGCTGGAGTGTGGACTCCTCCACCGGCGCGGAGGCTGTCGCCCACGGCCAGTGCGACCTGCTCCGGGTCTACACCAACACCGGCTCGCGGCTGTTCAACCCCGGAGAGGCCTCATGACCGCCTACCGGCTGATCGCGGTCATCGCGCTCGCATCCGCACTGGTCTCAAGCACGGCCGCGGTGTCGGCGAGCGCCGTCCCCTTCACCATCAGCGACATCGGTCCGGCGCCGGCAGCCGCGTTCAGGATCAGCGACATCGGCGCAGGCCCAACTCCCGGCCATAACGCCACCACCAACCCCGACAACACACCCGCCGTGCCGGAGGACCTCTTCAAGATCAGCGATGTCAGTCCCCGCTGACACCGCCTGTGACATCGCCTGCCGCCGGCAGGTGGCCGCTGCGGAGGGCGCCAAGCACCGCGGCCGCCGCGATCGCGGCCGTCTCGGCCCGCATTATGTGTGGACCCAAGCACACGTGGCGATCCACCGCGGCCAGCTCGTCTTCGACCCACCCGCCCTCGGGACCCACCAGCACGAAGTTCTCCCCCGCCTCCAATGTCCGGCCCTCCGACACCGCCATGGCCGCCAATCCCAGATCGAGATCACCGAAGGCCCGCACCGGCTCCACCTGCGGGAGCCACAGCCGGCGGCACTGCATCAGCGCCTCGCGGGCCACCCGCCGCCACCGCTCCACCAGCCGGGCCGTCTTGACCTCATCCCAGCGCACCACCGACCGCTCAGCGGTGAACGGCACGATCCGGTCCACTCCCAGCTCGGTGAGCTTCTGCACGATGGTCTCGGAGCGGCCCCCCTTCAGCACTGCGAAACCCACCGCCAGAGCGGGACTCGGAGTGGCCACCGAAACGACGTCGCCGGCAGGCTCGACCCGGTCCCCAAAACGGCACGGCCGCCACCGGCCGGCCCCGTCGCCGACGGTCAGAGGGTCACCGGAGCACAGGCGCAAGACCCGCTCGAGGTGGTGCCGGTCGTCGGCGGCCGGTTCGGGCGCGTCAACATCGTCGACCAGCACATGCGGGCCCGACCGAGCGTCGCCCGCGACCGTCTCCAGGCCGCTCACCGGAACGCGGTGCGGATCCGACCCAGCAGGCCCTCGCTCGGTTCGGCGACCTCCTCGCCCCGCAACTCGGCCAGCCGGCGCACCAGCTCCTCCTGCTCGCCGGTGAGATCGTCGGGCACGTCAACCACCAGCTCGATGAGCAGATCACCCCGGCCCCGACCCCGCACATGGGGAACGCCGCGGTCCCGCAGCCGCACCACCGCACCGGTCTCGGTGCCCTTGGGGATCACGATCTCCTCAGTGCCGTCCAGCGTCTCGTAGTCGAGCCGGGCTCCCAGAGCAGCCTGGGTGAACGGCACATGCAGCTCATGCACCAGATCGCTGCCGCTTCGGTGGAACCGCGGGTGGGGCCGGACCCTGGTGTGCACGTAGAGGTCGCCGTGGGCGCCGCCGCGGGCACCGGCCGCTCCCCTGCCGCTCAGCCGCAGCGTGGTGCCGTCGTCCACGCCCACCGGCACCTGCACGCTGTAGGTGCGCCGCTCCAGCTTGCGCCCGTGGCCGTCGCAGTCCCGGCAGGGCTGCTCGATCATCTCGCCCAGCCCCCCGCAGACATTGCACGGCGAAGCCGTCACCATCTGGCCCAGCATCGACTGGCGAACCGTCCGGACCTGCCCCGAGCCGCCGCACTGCGAGCACCTCACCGGCGACGTGCCGGCCTCGGCTCCGCTGCCGTCGCACGACTCGCATCCCACGGCGGTGCGCACGGTCACCTCCCGCTCGGCCCCGAAGACCACCTCGTGGAGGTCGAGGTCCACATGGGCCTCCAGATCCTCACCCGGCGGCGGGCCCTGGCGGCGCGACGCCGACCCGAAGCCCCCGAAGGGCGAGTCGCCGCCGAAGAACGCGTCGAAGATGCTTCCCAGCCCCCCGCTGAACGGGTCGGCCATCCGGGCCGCCTTGAGGTCGTCGGTGCCGAAGCGGTCATACAGCGAGCGCCGCTCGGGATCCGACAGCACCTCGTAGGCCGCGCTCACCTCCTTGAAGCGGGCCTCGGCCGTGGCATCGCCGGGGTTGGCGTCGGGATGGTACTGGCGGGCCATCTTGCGGTAGGCCCGCTTGAGCTCCTCGTCGGTGGCGTCGCGCGCCACCCCCAGCGTCTCGTAGTGGTCGGCCATGTCAGAGTTCGCTTAGAACCGGCACCGGCTCCCAGCGATCAGCCATCTCAGACGTCGCCCAGGGCCGGGCCGAGCCGGTGGCTCACCGCCGCCACCGCCGACAGCGCCTGCGGATAGTCCATCCGGGTGGGTCCGATAATGCCGATCGTGCCTCCGTCGTTACCCTCGGTGCTGTAGGGGGCCAGCACCAGGGAGCACTCGGCCAGCGACGGCACACCGGTCTCATCGCCGATGGCCACCCGCAGACCCCGGTCGATCACCCGGCGCATCAGCGTCACCACCACGAGCTGCTGCTCCAGCAGCCCCAGCACCTCGCTGAGCTGCTCCACCGCGTCGAAGGCCGCGGCCAGCTTGGAGGTGCCGCCCACGAACACATCGTGGTGAGCGCGTGCTTCCTGCAGCGCGGCGATGGCCGCAGCCAGCAGCCTGTCGTCCGGCTGGTCGCAATCGTCGATCTCGGCCAGGGTCCGACCCACCACCCGGCGGGACAGCCGCTCGGAGGCGTCGACCACCACCTCAGGTGTGGTGTCGGTGGGCACATCGATGGTGCGCTTCTCGATCACGCCGTTGGACATGACCGCCACCACCATGACCGTGCCTACGGACAGCTCCACCAGCTGGGCCGAGCGGACGGTGGCCGCCGCAGGGCTGGGCGCCACCACCACCGCAGTCCAGTCGGTCAAGTCCGACAGCAGCCCGGTGGTGTCGCTGAGGATCGCCTCGAAGCCGCCGTGGGAGATCGAGAAGAACTCGTTGACCTGCTGCCGGTCGGCGGCGTCGAGGGTGGGCGAGGGCGACCGCCGCCGCCACTGGTCGACGAAGAAGCGGTAGCCCTTGACGGTCGGCACCCGGCCGGCACTGGTGTGGGGCTGGACCAGGTACTGCTGATCGGACAGCGCGACCATCTCGCTTCGCACGGTGGCCGGCGACGCATCGATCCCCGACGAGCGCGCCACGCGAGTCGAGCCCACCGGCTGGGCGGTGCGGATGTACTCCTGAACGACGGCGTAGAGGATGGCGGCCTTGCGGTCGTCGAGCATGCGTGATAGCGGAGTTACTGGCCGTCCAGCGTGAGGGCCGAGATGAAGGCTTCCTGGGGAATGTCCACCCGCCCGATGCTCTTCATACGCCTCTTGCCCGCCTTCTGCTTCTCCAGCAGCTTGCGCTTGCGGGTGACGTCGCCGCCGTACAGCTTGGCGGTCACGTCCTTGCGGTAGGCCTTGACGGTCTCGCGGGCGATGATGCGTCCCCCGATGGCGGCCTGGATGGGCACCTCGAACTGCTGCCGGGGTATCAGCTCCCGGAGACGGCCGACCATGGCCCGCCCGTAGGCGTAGGCCTTGTCGCGGTGCACGACGGTGGAGAAGGCGTCCACCGGCAAGCCCTGAAGCAGCACGTCGACCTTCACGAGATCGGCCTCGTCGTACCCGTCGGGCTCGTAGTCGAGGCTGGCGTAGCCCTGGGTGCGGCTCTTGAGCTGGTCGAAGAAGTCGACCACCACCTCGGCTAGTGGCAGCCGGTAGCGCAGCTCGACCCGCTCCGGCGACAGGTACTCCATGCGCACCAGCTCGCCCCGGCGCGACTGGCACAGCTCCATCAACGTGCCGGTGTAGTCAGTCGGCGTGATCAGAGCCGCGGCCAGGCAGGGCTCGGCGATGGCTGAGATCTGGCCGGCCGCGGGCATGTCGGAGGGATTGGACACCGCCACCGTGTAGCCATCGGTCATGGTCACCCGGTACTCCACCGAGGGGGCGGTGGAGATCAGCGACAGGTCGAACTCCCGCTCCAGACGCTCGCGGACGATCTCCATGTGCAGCAGGCCCAGGAACCCGCACCGGAAACCGAAGCCCAGCGCGCCGGAGGTCTCGGGCTCGTAGGTGAAGCCGGCATCGTTGAGGCGCAGCTTGGCCAGGGCGGCTCGCAGGTTGGTGAAGTCGTCGCCGTCGGTCGGGTACAGACCCGAGAACACCATCGGCTTGGGCTCCGAGTACCCCTCGAGGGGCCCGGACGCGGGCCGGTCCTCGTCGGTGACGGTCTCGCCCGAACGGGCCTCGCCCACGTCCTTGATCCCCGCGATCAGGTACCCGGTCTCGCCGGGGCCGAGGCGGTCGACGACCTCGTTGGTGGGGGTGCGCACGCCGAGCTCGTCAACGCTGTGGACCGTGCCGGCCTGCATGAATCGCAGCCTCGTGGCGGCGGCCAGCACCCCGTTGACCACCCGCACCGACGACACCACGCCCCGGTACTGGTCGAAGTGCGAGTCGAAGATCAGTGCCTGGAGGGGCGCGTCGGCGGACCCCCGGGGGGGCGACGTGCGCTCTAACACCGCGTCGAGCAGGTCGGCCACACCGTCGCCGGTCTTGGCCGAGAGCTGCAGCACGTCGGCGGCGTCGATGCCGAGCACCCGCTCGATCTCCTCCGCGCCGCGGTCCGGGTCGGCTGCGGGCAGGTCGATCTTGTTGAGCACGGCCACCACGTCGAGGTCGTTCTCCATGGCCTGGTAGCAGTTGGCCAGGGTCTGGGCCTCGATCCCCTGGGCCGCGTCCACCACCAGGATCACCGACTCGCAGGCGGCCAGAGACCGGCTGACCTCATAGCTGAAGTCCACGTGGCCGGGCGTGTCGATCAGGTTGATCACGTGGTCGCGCCAGTTGAGCCGGACCGACTGGAGCTTGATGGTGATACCCCGCTCGCGCTCGAGATCCATCGAGTCGAGGTACTGCTCTCGCATCTCCCGGGCCTCGACCGCGCCGGTCAACTCCAGCATCCGGTCCGCCAGCGTGGACTTGCCGTGGTCGATGTGAGCGATGATCGACGTATTGCGGATGCGATGCAGGTCCATGAGCCTCTCGATCGGCTCCCGCGGGCGGGACGCGACGGTGGGACGACGGCCCAGCAACGCTAGCCTCGACCGTCGGCCCTAAGGCCCCAAGACGACCGGCAGCCCCCAGCAGCCAGCGGCCCAAGACGACCGGCAGGTGAGTGTGGCCAACATCAAGTCCCAGATAAAGCGCAACCGGCAGAACGAGAAGCGCCGCCTGCGCAACCGGACGGTCCGTTCCGAGGTGAGCACCCGGACCAAGGCAGCGCTGACCGCGGTCGAGCACGACGACGAGGCCGCGGATGAGACGCTGCGCCTAGCCGTCCAGCGGATCGACAAGGCGGCCGCCAAGGGCGTCATCCACAAGAACACCGCGGCCCGCCGCAAGAGCCGGCTGGTGCGGGATATCGAGCGCCTCCGGTCCGAGGAGGACTGACCCGCCTCGGAATTGGCGACGAAATGGGCCTCAAGTGCCCAATCCGTCGCCAATCTCGGCCCGGGGCGGCCGGAGGGTCAGCGGGCCGACAGCGCGGCCAGCCGGGCCACCAGCACCTCCATCACTAGCTCGTCGGGCCAGTCGACCGTTCCCCGCAGGGCGAGATCGGCGTCGGCCAGCAGCCGGATGGCCCGGGCCACCCTCTCGGAGCCAAGCCTGCGGGTCTGGCCCAGGATCTTGCGGGCCGGGAACGTCGAACCCTTCATGCCGAGGAACTCTGCAGCCTGATGCTCGTCGGCCGCGCCCGCACCGTCGAGACGCAGCATCCGCTGGTACCGGCCACCCAACGCTGCCAGCAGCTGGAGCGGGTGGCGGGACGGCAGCAGCCGGTGCAGCACCTTAAGCGCCTCGGTGATGTCGCCCCGGTCGATGGCGTCGTCGAGCTCCCACGGAACTACGGAGCCGGGGTCCCCGCCGTAGACGGCCACGTCGCCTGCGGTGACGGTCGCTCCGGATCCCAACGCCCCCTCCAGGGTTCGCAGCAGCCCGACGATGTTGCCGTGGTCGGCGCCCACCAGGTCGTCGATGGCCGCCACCGCGGCCGGCTCGAAATGCAGGCCCGACTGTTCCAACTGGCTGCGCAACCACTTGTGGGCATCGGACTTGCCCCTCGGCGGGGTCACGTTCAGCGAGGCGCCCCCGGCGGACTTGACTGCGGTCGCCAGCGCCTTGGGCACTGCGGGCAGGCGCCCACCCATCACCGGGTCCACTCCTCGTTCCCACACCAGCACCAGGTAGGTGGTGGCGGGCAGCGCCTCCACCAGGCGCACCAGCTCGTCGCAGTGGCCCTTGCCGGAGAACCGGGCCAGGTGGCGTCCCACCACCACCCGTCGGGAGGTGAGGAACGGCTCGGTCTGGGCCGCATCGACCAGCGGGGCGAGCCGCCAGCCGCCGTCGGGGTCCCGGAGGCTGATCTCGTCGAGCTGCTCCAGTGCCAGGCTGCGGTCCTCGTCGCCCAGCGCCTCCTTGACGATCCTCGCAACCGCCTCCGCTACCAGCACGGGATCGTCGCCGCTGACGAGCTGGACGCTCACCGGCGCGCTCGAAGGTGGGAAGGCCCGGCAGGAGCGGGACTCAGTGGCGACATGGCGACGCGGATACTACGACCGGGCGGCCTCCCGCGCGGTCGCAACGGGCGCGGGCGCCGAATCGCTGCGAGAGGTGGCGCATAGCACCGCCTTCTACGAGGATTCTGCCGGAGAGACGGCGACAGCGAGGTCGGGGGCGTCGGCGACGACCTCCACCGCCAGCACCCCGACGCGAACCATGTCGCCGGCCCGAACCGTGCGGGCGGCTGGCACCCGGTGCATGGGCGGGGCCACCACGGCTGCGCTCCGGTAGCGGTCCCGCAGCGCGAGCACGGCGTGAGCGTCGGACGCGCCCCCGTGGGACGCCACCACCAAGTCCACCCGGCGTACGCCCGCCAGCCGCAACGACTCAAGCAGATCTCGGGGCCTCGCCGGCTCGTCAAGAACGACCACCGTCACCGACTCGTGGCGGAACAGGCGAGCATCGCCGATGTCCGACCAGCCCGGCGGGGGCGACGCCGCCGCCAGCACACTGACCGTGACGGCGACGGCCACTACCGCCCCGCCTAGCACGGCCAATGCCCGGATTCCGTCCAGCCGGCGGCGGGCCACGGCGACGAACGCCGCCATCCATCCCATCGCGGCCGGCTCCCCCGCTCCGTCCAATCTGCGGGAAGCCAGCACCAGAGCCACTCCAGCACCCACCATCGCCCCGCCCCCGGCACCCAGCATCGCCCGTGGCGCCGCCGCCGCGCCCGACGCGACCCCACCCACCCCCCCGCTCGCAGAGATCCTGCCCGCCCCCCGCCCGCTGCGGCTGGCGGCGGCGACTACCGCCGGTGCCCAGTTGGCGGTGATGCCGCTGGCGGGCCCCGCGGCCACATTGGCGGGCAGCGAGGCCACCGGAACGGTGCCGAACACCGCCACCAGCAGCGGCATCACCGCCAACTGGGCACCGGCGGTAGTCGCCGCCGCCAGCCGCAGCGGGCGGGGGCCGGGCAGCATCTCAGCCAGCGCGGGGGTGATCCAGAGCAGGCCGCAGGTGGCGCACACCGACAGCTGGAAGGCGAGGACCCGCACCAGGAACGGGTCGGCCACCACCACCGCAGCCACCGCCCAGGCCAGGGTTCTGCGACCCGTCTCGGGACGTCCCAGCGCGGCGCTGATCACGGCCACCCCGGCCATGGTCACGGCCCGCAGCACCGAGGGCTCGAAACGGGTGAGCACTGCGAACACCGCCAACAGCACCAGCAGAACGATCAGCCGGACACCCGGACGGGCCCGGGTCACCAGGGGCGAGGCCAGTGCCAGCACGAAGGCAACGTTCTGTCCCGACACCACCAGCAGATGGCCCAGCCCCGCGGCCCGGAAGTCGTCGTACAGGCGGGGAGACTGGCTGCGGTCGTCGCCGTAGACCATCCCTGCGAACATGGCTCGGCTGTCGTCGGGCAGGCTGCGAGCCCCCGAATCCAGCAGCCGCCTGACGTGGTTGGTGAAGGCCGCCAGCGGCGCGGCGCCGGCCCGGTCGCCCACGGCGTCGACATTCATGATGGCTGCGACATGCCGCCAGCGGTGCCAGTCGCTCTCGGCAGGTCGAGCCGTTCCCGAGACGTGCACGCGCTCGCCCGCCAGCAGGTCATCGAGCCGTGCGGCCACCGCTCCGTAGGCCCTGGCCTCCAGCCTGGCATCGCCGTGGCGGACCGTCACCCGCACCCCGTTAGTGCCCAGCGGCCGGGGATCGTCGAGCAACCTGACCCAGCCCTCAACCGGTCTCGAGGGTGGATCGGCGAGACCGTCCACCGCCCTCGAGCCGAAGAACCCGGCGAGGGCCGCCACGGCGACCAGCGCGAGCAGCGGGCTCGGCCTCCACAGGCAAGCCGCGGCCAGCACCAGGACCACCGCGAGCGGGACTCCGACCAGCAACCACGCCCCCGTCACGGCGCCGGCCGCGGCCGCGTAGGGCATCACCGGCCCGCCCCAACGCCGGCGCAACCGCTCAACGCCCACACGCCGTCCGCCTTGTCCAGAAGGCCCGAGCAGATCGACTGTCACGGGTCGCCCACCGTCGCCATCCACGGTCACGGGCCGTCCACCGTCACGAGCCGCCCACCGTCGCCATCCAAGGTCACGAGCCGCCCACCGTCGCCATTCACGGTCACGGGCCGTCCACCGTCGCGAGCCGCCAGCGGTCACGGGCCGTCCACCGTCGCGAGCCGCCAGCGGTCACGGGCCGTCCACCGTCGCGAGAGGACGGATCTGCTCGAGCTTGACCGGACCGATGCCGGACACCTCGATCAGTTCTTCGACGGTGGCGAACGGGCCGGAGCGCTGGCGGTGCTCGACGATGGCTGCGGCCAGTGCTGGCCCGATGCCCGGCAACT
>JAGWAO010000008.1:0-58126 GCA_021296315.1 Acidimicrobiia bacterium
GCTTCACCGGCCGGTGGTCGCCGCATGACCACCGCCAATCCCTTCACCGGGGACGTCTGGGCTGAGGTGGCCGACGATCCCGACGCCGTCGACGCGGCGGTGGCCGCGGCCCGCCGGGCTTTCACCGACGGGCCGTGGTCCCAGACGCCGGCAGCGGAGCGGGCCCGGCTCATGCGGCGCCTGGGCGAGATCCTCACCCGGGACGCCGACGAGCTGGCCGCGATCGAGACCCGCGACAACGGCAAGATCATCCGCGAGACCTCGGCGCAGGCCAAGAGCCTCCAGAGCTACTACGACTTCTTCGCCGGCATGGCCGACAAGATCGCCGGCGAGCAGATACCCGCACCCACGCCCAACTTCCTCGTCTACACCGAGAAGGTGCCCGTCGGGGTGGTGGGCGCGATCATCCCCTGGAATTCGCCGCTGCTGCTGTTGACGTGGAAGCTGGCGCCGCTGCTGGCCGCGGGCTGCACCGTGGTGGTCAAGCCGTCCGAGCTCACTCCGGTCACCGCGCTGCTGCTGGCCGAGCGGGCCGCGGAGGCCGGCTTCCCGCCGGGAGTGATCAACGTGGTCACCGGAGGCCCATCGGTTGGAGCCGCGCTGACCGCCCACGGCGGCATCGACAAGATCACCTTCACCGGCGGCGGCGACACCGCCCGCCACGTCGCCCGGGCCGCGGCCGCCAACCTGGTGCCTACCGTGCTGGAGCTGGGCGGCAAGTCGCCCCAGATCATCTTCGCCGACGCCGACGCCGACGCCGCGGCCAACGGCCTGCTGGCCGGGATCTTCGCGGCCAGCGGCCAGACCTGCGTGGCCGGATCGCGTGCCTACGTCCAGCGGGGAATCGCCGACGACATCGTGTCGAGGGTCACGGCCCGGGCCACCGAACTGGTGCTGGGCGACCCGTCGGACTTCGCCACCGAGATGGGCCCGGCCGCGTCGGACGCGCAGCGCGACCGCATCCTGGCCATGATCGAGCAGGCCCGGGCCGAGGGCGCCACCGTCGCAGCCGGAGGGGTGGTCGACCCCGTCCTGGGAGGCCGCTTCGTGCGCCCCACTGTGATCACCGGCGCCACCAACGACACCACCATCGTGCGAGAGGAGGTGTTCGGGCCGGTGCTGGCCGTGATGACCTTCGACGGCGAGGACGAGGCCGTCAAGCTGGCCAACGACTCCGACTACGGGCTGGCCGCCGGCGTGTGGACCCTCGATGTGCGCCGGGCCCTGCGGATGTCGCGGGCACTGCATGCCGGCACTGTGTGGGTCAACACCTACCGCACCGTCAGCTACACCGCGCCCTTCGGCGGGTTCAAGCAGTCCGGCTACGGCAAGGACAACGGTCGTGAGGCCCTGGACGGCTACCTGTTGACCAAGACGGTGTGGGTCGAGCTGACCGGCGCCACCCGCGACCCCTTCGTGCTGGGTTGATGGCCCTCACTGGGCGTCTGGCCGCGCCGGCGGACCTCTCGGATCCGGCCACCTTCTCGGAAGGCATCCCTCACGCCGCCTTCGCCGAGATGCGGACCCGCCCCGAGCTGAGCTGGACACCGCCCAGCGGCGGCGACCGCACCGGGTTCTGGTCGGTCACCCGCCACCAGCCGCTGTCGGAGGTGTCCCGGGACACCGACCTGTACTCCTCCGCGGTCGGCCACATCCAGATCTACGACATCGACGAGGACGCCCTGTCGGCCCGGGCGTCGATGATCGACCTCGACCCCCCGGTCCACACCCGCCTGCGGCGGCTGGTCAGCTCCGCGTTCACGCCCCGCCACGTGCAGTCCTACGAGACCGCGGTGCGGGACCGGATCGCCGATCGCCTCGATGCGCTGGTGGCGGCCGGCGGCGGCAACTGGGTGGACGCGGTGGCCGCGCCCATCCCGATCGGGGTGATCTGCGACATCATGGGCGTGCCCGAGTCGGACCACGACTACATGATCGAGTTGACCGACCACCTGGTCGCGGGCACCTCCGGCAAGCCGCTGGAGCCCACCGCCTACGGCAACACCACCGAACTGCGGCTGCTGCCGTTCAACAGCCCGGCCGCCCACGGCATCAACGAGTACGCCCGTGCCCTCGGCGAGCGGCGCCGGGCCCAGCCCGCCGACGACCTGGTCACCAAGCTCATCGAGGCCGAGGTCGACGGCGAGCGGCTCACCGACGCCGAGTTCACCAACTTCTTCCGGCTGATGGTCTTCGCGGGCAACGAGACCACCAGGGCCTCCATGGCCCATCTGGCCCTGCACCTCGTGGACTTCGCCGACCAGTTCGAGCTGGTCCGCGCCGATCCGTCGCTCGTGGCCCAGGCGGCCGAGGAGGTGATCCGGTACTCGTCGCCGATCCTGTACTTCCGGCGCACGGTCACGCGCGACACCGTGTTGCAGGACACTCCGCTGTTCGCCGGTGACAAGGTGGTCTTGTGGTATGCGGCGGCCAACTTCGACGAGGAGGTGTTCGACGAGCCCATGCGCTTCGACGTCACGAGGCCGCTGCGGCCGCCCAATGTGGCGTTCGGCGGCGGCGGCGCCCACTTCTGCCTGGGCGCGCCGCTGGCCCGACTCGAGGTGGCGATCCTCATCGAGTCGATCCTTCGGCGGGGCATCGACCTGGAGTTGGCCGGCGACCCCGTCTACGTGGACTCGAACTTCGTGAACGGCATCGAGCACCTGGAGGTCGAGGTCAGAGGCCGAGCGGACAGGCATGTCAATGCGGCCCATACGGGCGAGGCCGAGGCCCGAGCGGCCCGTGAGCGAAGCGAACAAGAGCGGGAATGACAACATCGCAACACGACAGGCTCGCACCTGATCGCGGACGCTCCCAGGTGAACGTGGCGGGCCTGCCCGACTTGGGGCCGGTGGACGGCTCGCCCGTGAGCGTCGAGGCGTGGGAGCGGGCCTGGGAGCAGTACCTGCACTATCGCGGCGATCCGGTGACGGTGGCGTCGGAGGCGGGCCGGAACGACGAGTCGTTCGTCATGGGGCCGGTGTTCGCCGCGGTCTACCGGGTGCTGGCCGGCGCCCCCCTCAGCTCGCCCGCGCTCGCCGCGGACGCCGGGCGGGCCAGGGCGGCTGGCTCGCCGGCCCTGGCCGCAGATGCGGGCCGGGGGCGGGTCGCCTGTTCGGGGGATCGCGAGCGAGTTCATGTGATGGCGCTCGAATTGCTCGTGGCGGGGGAGTTCACCGGAGCGGCCCGCCGATGGGACGAGATCTCCCGCAGCGAGCGAGACTTCGCGGCGGCGCGCTTCGCTCACGACGTCTACCTGCACGTCGGCGACGACGGTGGCAGGCTGGCGTCGAGTGCTCGGGCAGTCGAAGCGTGGCAGGACGAGCCGGGATGGGGGTTCGTGGCAGGCCAGCACGCCTTCGCCCTGGAGGAGGTCGGACGCTACGACGAGGCCGAGGAACTCGGCCGGGCCGCCCTGGGCCTCGATCCCGAGGACTTGTGGTCCCGGCATGCGCTCGCTCACGTCTACGAGTCCACCAACGACACCGCAGCTGCGCTCGGATTGCTGGAGGGATCGGTCAACGTGTGGAACTCGCAGGAACTCCTCGCCACCCACATCTGGTGGCACCTCGCGTTGCGGCTGCTCGCCGACGACGACGCAGGCGGCGCGTTGGCGATCTTCGACGAGCGCCAGCCCCATGCCGCGACCGCCTTCCAGCTCTGCGACCAGACGTCGCTGCTGTGGCGCTTGGAGCTGGCCGGCTGCGACGCCGGCGACCGTTGGGACACGCTGGCTGACTGCTGGGACAGCGTGGCCGAGCGTCACACCTGCGCCTTCCTGGACGTGCACGCCGTTCTGGCGTTCAGCCGCCGGCCCGACCACCCCGGAGCGCGTCGCTGGTTCGAAGGACTGGAAGAACGCGAGGCCGGTGCCAGTGAGAACGACCGGACGTTCATCGACGTGGTGGCGCCACTAGCCCACGCGTTCCGCGCCTACGCTGCGGGCGACACGGACCGCTTCGTCGGCGTTGTTGACGGTCTCGGTCGGTCCGCTCGCTGGATTGGTGGCAGCATCGCCCAGCGGGACCTGATCACCCTGACCCGTCGGACGGCGGCTGCCGGTGCCAACCGTTCCAAGCCCGCGCCGGGCACCGGGGCCAGCACCGCGGAGGCTCCCCGCCGTCCGATGCCCGCGACCGCCGGTTCGGCAGACGACGGCGCGCTGGTGTGAGCTGGGAGCTCACCCCGGAGCAGCGGGCCCTCCAGGCCGAGGCCCGGGCCCTGGCCCGCGACGTCATCGCGCCCCGGGCCGCCGAGGTGGACCGCAGCGAGCAGTACCCCTGGGAGAACGCGGCTGCCTTGCAGCGGGCCGGGTTCACCGGCATGACCGTGCCCGCCGGCCTCGGCGGTCCCGGACGGTCGCTGCTCGACGCGGTCCTGGTGGTGGAGGAGATGTCCAAGGTGTGCGGCGTCACCGGCCGCATCGCGGTGGAGTGCAACATGGGGGCGCTGTCCGCGGTGCTGGCCTACGGCACCGACGCCCAGCGGGCCAGGGTTGCGGAGTTGGTGCTGGCCGGGGACAAGCCCGCCATCTGCATCACAGAGCCCGGCGCCGGGAGCGCGGCCTCGGAGATGACCACCAGGGCCGACCGCCGCGGCGATGTCTACGTACTGAACGGCACCAAGCACTGGATCACCGGCGGCGGCGTGTCGGTCGCGCATCTGGTGTTCGCCCGTGTCTTCGACGAGCACGGCAACGAGGAGGGCATCGGCGCGTTCCTGGCTTTCCGGGACGAGACGCCCGGGCTCGAGATCGGAGCCCGCGAGCCGACGATGGGACTGCGGGGCCTTCCCGAGACGGTGGTCAGCTTCAACAACATGGAGGTAGGCGCGGACATGGCGGTGCAGCCGCCTTCGGGGTTGAGGAGAGGTTTCGCCGACTTGATGAACGCCTACAACACCCAGCGGGTGGGGGCGGGCACGGTGGCGTTGGGCCTGGCTTCGGGCGCCTACGAGCTAGCGCTGGAGTTCGTGAAGAAGCGCGAGCAGTTCGGGCGGCCGATCGCCGAGTTCCAGGGTCTTCAATGGATGCTGGCCGACATGTCGGTGAGGCTGGAGGCGGCCCGCAGCCTCACCTACAGGGCCGCGGCCTCCCGGGGGCCCGGGGGCAGCCCGTTCCCCGATCCTGCGCTGGCTGCCCAGGCCAAGATCTTCACTGCCGAGGCGGCCATCGCGGTGGTGAGCGACGCTCTCCAGGCTCACGGCGCGGCCGGCTACAGCCGCAACAACCCGCTGGAGCGCATGTACCGGGACGTGCGGATGTTCACCATCGGTGGCGGCACGGCCCAGATCCTGCGCACGGTGGTGGCGTCGCGGATCCTGGACCTGAAGCTGCCCCAGACCCGCGGCGGCTACCTGCCGAGGGACCCGGAGCCGTGACCGCACCGCTGGAGGGCGTGCTCGTGGTCACATTGGAGGCGGCCGTGGCCGCACCGTTCGCCACCCGCCAGCTGGCCGACCTGGGTGCCCGAGTCCTCAAGGTGGAACGTCCCGGCGAGGGTGACTTCGCCCGCCACTACGACTCGGCCATGGATGGCACGTCCGCGTTCTTCGTGTGGGCCAACCGCGGCAAGCAGAGCATCGAGCTGGACCTGAAGGACTCCGAGGACCGCGCCACCTTCGACCGGCTGGTGGCCGGCGCCGACGTGTTCGTGCAGAACCTGTCGCCCGCCGCAGCCCGCCGGGCCGGGCTCCTTGCCGACCAGCTCCGGGAACGCCTGCCCGGCCTGATCGCCTGCGACGTCTCTGGATACGGCCTGGGAGGCCCCCGCACCGATGACAAGGCCTACGACCTGGCCGTGCAGGCCGAGGGGGGCGCGGTGGCCTTGACCGGCACCGCGGAACAGGCGTGCAAAGTCGGGTTCTCGATAGCGGACATCGCCGCGGCGATGTACGCCTTCTCGTCGATCCTGGCTGCCCTCTATCGCAGGCAGGCCACCGGTGAGGGCGCCTCGATCGAGGTGTCGATGCTGGAGAGCATCGCCGAGTGGACCGCCGCGCCGACCTACGCGGCCGTGGGCAACGGCTCGGTGCCGCCGCGGGCCGGGCACCGCCACACCATCATCGCCCCCTACGGCATGTACCCGATGAGGGACGGCGAGCTGGTCATGGTCGCCGTGCAGAGCAACCGCGACTGGGTCGACTTCGCTACCCACGTGCTGGAGGACCCGGCGCTCATCGACGATCCCCGGTTCGTCGACAACCCGGACCGCATCGCCAACATCGACGACCTGGAAACCATGATCACCTCGGTGTTCGCCTCGGTTCCGGCCGAGGAGCTGATCGGGCGCCTGCGGGCCGGGCGGGTGGCCCACAGCTTCGTGCGAGACCCGCTGGCCCTGTGGCAGCACGACCAGCTCAGAGCCCGCGACCGGTTCATGCACGTGACCACCCCGACGGGTTCGACCGAGGTCTACAGGCCTCCGTTCAACCTCAGCGGCACCGACGATCCCGACGCTACCGTCCCCGCCCTGGGCCAGCATGCCCCGGACCTGGTTGCCGAACTAGAAGCCCGCGCCGCCGGCCGGTCGGCTGACTGAGGTGCGGCTACTCGTCACCGGGCCACTCGTAGTCCCAGTCGAAGCCCAAGCCAATGACGATCAGATGCTGAGGGTCTTGACCACTGCCGGGCTTCGTAACGAAGACGATGCGAGCCGGCGGGAATACGGGATGAAGGGAGCCGACGACGAGTTCTCGCACATCGCGATACTGGCTGTCAAGAGCAGAGGCACGTGACCACGTCGCCGACACTGTTCTCGCCAATGCAGGCCAGCAGAGCGTCTCGAAGTCCTCGCGTGACGGGCGCGTGCCGTCCGGTCGTCTCTCGACGCCGAACATGCCCTTCACCGTCTCGTTGAAGGCGTGCGCCCTCACGACGGAGGGGCCTGCCGGATCAGCTGTCACTTGGGATGTAGCCGGCGGCGATCGCCACCTCACGTCCCCAGGCGATCTCCTCCTCCGTGAGCGGCCGGACGTAGACGAGCGAGGTCTCGTACGGGATGACCTCGTGGTGGTTCACGGTCTGCCAGCCAGCGGAAGCCCGGTGCGAGAAGTCGCTGCACTCCTTCCCCGTCATCCCGCGGAACTTCTCCAGCGCCAGTTCGAGAAACCGGAGATCCTCCGTGTCGAATATGGGTTCGGGCGAACGGCGGGCGATCAGAACCTTCTCCGGGCTCCGGGCGCTGCGGTCCCTTTCCTCCATCTCGACGGCACCGGACCTCAGCAGATTCTTCCGCGTCGGCAGCAGACGAACCGGAGCGGGTCCTTCGTTCAGCTTCTGGTAGACCGCCCCGGTGACGGAACGGTGCCGCTCGCGGAAGCTCTCGAAGTCGGCCCACCACAGGATCTTGTTCAGCTTGACCGCGCCCTGCCCGCCGGGGTCGTCAGCCATCCGCTCGGCGACGTACACGATTGCCTCACCGAGCCGGTCATCTCCCGGCGGGGTGTCCATACCGTGTCTTGAGATATTCGGCAATGCCATTTGAGCACCTTCCAATGGCTATTGCGCATTATACCGCAACCTATCGCGGTGGTGTGACACTCCAACAGGTCGTCAGGCGTCGGGGTTGTAGTCGGGGTTCTCCCAGACGATCAGCGAGGCCCAGCTGTCGACTGCGGGGTCGGTGATGTAGTCGGCGATCACGCCCCGGGCCTCGAAGCCGTTGGCGATCTGCATGGTGAGGGTGGCGTCGTACAGCTCGCCCGCCGAGACCTTGGCCACGTAGTCGGCCGCCGACATCTCGTCCTTGTGATCGGTGTAGCCGGGGATCACGCCTCCAGCCACGATGCCGGCCAGGTTGAGGTCGCGGCAGATCTGCTTGCGCATCTCGTAGAGGCGCCGGCCGATGCCCCGGCGCCGGTAGTCGGGCAGCACCGCGATGCTGGTGCCGTAGTACCAGGGGCCGTCGGGCTGGTGGCCGGTGCCGTCGTCGCCCCCGACCAGGTCGCGGATCGAGTGCTGGGTGTGGCTGAAATCGAAGTGCACCCGGATACCCAGACCCATGGCCACCGGGGTGTCGCCGTCGAGCACCACCACGCCGCCGTCCGGGAACTCTTCGGCCAGGGCCTGCAACTCGTCGGCCCAATAGAGGTCCTGGCGATCCGCGGTCGGGAAGGCGGTGTGCTCGATGTGCTGCAGAGCGTCGGCCCACTCCGCCCGGATGTTCGTGTACGTCAGCTCACCCATGAGCGTCGCTGCCGCCTCAACTGCGGTGGGCCGCGGCAGGCGCCAGCGAGAAGTGCTCGTACTCGTTGTCGGCGGGCTGGCCCCAGCAGGCCCAGAAGTCGCCGGTGCGGGGCCGCATGATCACCGCGCCGCTCGACTCCACGCGGTACTTGGCGTCGGGCCAGCGGCAGATGGCGGTGGGCTCCCGGGTCACCTCCATCAGCCGCTCGGCGTCCAGCGGACCGTGCGTGTCGGCGAGCATGGCCGCGGCCAGCTCCAGGCGCCGGCGGGAGTTGGCCATCAGCTCGCCGTCCCGTTCACCCTCGAAGGGATCGGCCGCGGGCTCGGTCACATGGTTGGTGTGCACCAGCGGCTCGTTGGCCAGGGCCTGCACCGGCCGGGCCGACGGCATGGCCTCCACGCTGTAGCCCCGACCCTCGGCGTCGAGGATCAGGTAGTTGTGGGCACCGGCGAGATCGGCTCGCAGCAGCACGTCGAGCGCCTCGGCCGCGGTGGTCTGAGCGAGCATCTTGCGCACAACCGACGGCCAGGTCACGCCGAAGCGGCCGTCGTTGCCGGTGAGGTTGTTGATTCCCACGCACACGCCGGCGGAGTTCATGCCGATCTGGCCCAGGCACCCCACCGTGGTGAACACGAGGGCACCAGGCCCGTCGTCGGGGCGCAGGCGGACCAGCACCACGTAGGCGGTGGCGGTGTCGTGCATGTCCCAGGTCTGGCCGACCATTCCCGTCCCGGCGGCCCGATCGTCGGGCACCACGCATGCGGTGCAGTCGTCCTCCGTCACCGTGGCAGGGTGCGGGCCCCCGGTGGCGGCCCTCACCGTGTCCACGAAGTCGGTGAACCCGCCCACTACGACTGCTTCGGCCGGGGTGATGCCGGCCGCGGACGCCATGGCCAGCATCTCGGCGTGCAACCGGGGCGAGAACGTCTCATGGGCGGGCAGGCAGGCCTCTGCCAGCTCCAGCACCTTGCCCTGCTGAAGGGGTCCGCCGCTCCACAGTCCTTCAGCCACCAGCTCCACGCGGTCGCGGGCGTATTGCCGGATATCGGCTGCGTGAGCCCGACCGTGAGCGTCGCCCATGGCCTCGGGCGACCCGGCCAGGTCGAGTTGCCTGATCGGCGGCCGTCGCATACCCACAGAGTACCCCGGCCGCCGACCTGCCGTCCTCCCAGGGAATTGGCAGCGTTGTGCACGGATGGCGTGCGTTGTGCTGCCAGTTCGCGGTGGCGTGGGGGTCGGACGAGGTGGCGTAAAGTACCGGGATGCCCCCCGCTTCAACCATGGACGCCCGGTACCGCGAGCGGTCGATGTGGCTCGACACCTTCCCGGGCTCGCTCGACCCTCGCCCGGCACTGGACGGCGACACCGATGCCGACGTGGCCATCGTCGGCGGCGGGTTCACGGGACTGTGGACCGCCTACTACCTGCTCGGTCTCGACCCGACGCTCCGGGTGGCGGTCATCGAACGCGACGTGTGCGGGTTCGGTGCTTCCGGCCGCAACGGTGGCTGGGTGGTCGGAGAGCTGGCCGCGGGCATCGAGAAGTACGCCGCTCTCGCCGACCTGCCTGCGTCGCTGCGCCTCGCCCGGGCCGTCTTCGACAGCGTCGACGAGGTCGGCCGGGTGGCCGCGGCCGAGGGGATCGACTGCGGCTACCACAGGGGCGGGGTGATCCGCCTCGCCCGCAACCGCCCCCAGGCCGGGCGCCAGGCCGCTGAAGTGGCTCACCACCATGAACTCGGTCTCACCCCCGACGAGATCCGGCTGCTGAGCGCGGACGAGGCCCGTGGTTACGCCAACGCCACCGGGGTGCTCGGCGGCATCTTCTACGCTCCCTGCGCGGCTGTGGACCCGGCCCGGCTGGTGCGGGGCCTGGCCGAGGCGGTGGAGCGGCGCGGGGCCAAGATCTACGAGCAGACTGCTGCGGCCGCCGTCGAGCCGGGCCGGGTGCTTACCGACCGGGGCACCTTCCGGGCCGAGGTGGTGGTGCGGGCAACCGAGGCCTACACCCGGGATCTGCGGGGCCGGCGGCGCCAGCTGCTGCCCGTCTACTCGCTGATGATCGGCACCGAGCCGCTGCCGCAGTCGGTGTTCGACGATATCGGCCTGGCCGACCGGCCCACATTCGCGGACGACCGCTACATGGTGATCTACGGCCAGCGCACCGCCGACGACCGCATCGCGTTCGGCGGCCGGGGAGTGCCCTACCTGTACGGATCGCGGATCAGCCCGGCCGTCGAGCGCCACCATCGCTCGCACGAACGCATCCACGCCACTCTCGTGGACCTGTTCCCCGCGCTGTCGGAGGCGCGGATCACCCACCGGTGGGGCGGTGTGCTCGCCGTGCCTCGCAACTGGACCCCGTTCGTGCACTTCGACCGGGCTGCGGGCACAGCGGGCGCGGGCGGGTACGTGGGGGAGGGGGTGGCGCCGTCGAACCTGGCCGGGCGCACGCTGGCCGACCTGATCACCGGCACCGACTCCGAGCGGGTCGACTTGCCGTGGGTCGGGGTCCGCCACCGCCGCTGGGAGCCCGAGCCCTTACGGTGGCTGGGCGTGCGGACCAGCCGCTGGATCCTGGCCGCGGCCGACGCCTACGAGTTCCGCACCAACCGCGAGGCCAAGACCGCGGCAGCCGTGGCCGGCAAGCTCCGCGACGGCTGACTGCTCGCAGCCGGCCGTTGAGAGGCCGAGCGGGTGGGCGAACGAATCCGGTTCCATACGGGCGAGGCCGTGGCCCGAGCGGCCCGTGAGCGCAGCGCACAAGAGCGGGAACCACCCCGCCCCGACGCGACGGGTCTTCACCTGCCCGCGCAGGCTCTCAGTGGCCAGAGCGGGCCCGGCAGGGAATCTGCCCGCGGCCAGACTGCCTGAGGGCATAATCTGGCGCATGACCACTAACTCTGAATTGGCTGAGCGCTATGCCTCGGCGCTGCCGAGCTTCCTGCACCTGCTCTACGACGACCCGATCTCGATCGACCGGGGCGAGGGCAGCTACGTCTGGGACGTCGAGGGCAACCGCTACCTCGACTTCTTCGGCGGGGTGCTCACCACCATGATCGGCCACGCCGAGCCCAGCGTGGTGGCCGCGGTGCAACAGCAGGCGGCCAAGGTGATGCACACCTCCACGCTGTACCTGAGCGAGCCCATGATCGCCTTCGCCGAGGACGTGGCCCAGGTGTCGGGCATCGATGACGCCCGGGTGTTCCTCCTGCCGTCTGGGAGCGAGGCCAACGACGCCGCCCTGCTGCTGGCCACCGCCTACCGCGGCTCCAACCAGATCCTGGCCATGCGCAACAGCTACCACGGGCGCACCTCCTCGGCCCAGGCCGTCACCGCTCAGCGCAGCTGGTCGTCCACCAGCCATACCGGTCTCAACGTCACCTACGTGCACGGCGGCTACCGGCTCCGGAGCCCGTTCCGGCACCTCGACGACGACGCCTACACCGCGGCTTGCGTCGACGACCTCGTGCAGCTCATCGACATGACCACCGCCGGAGACGTGGCCGCCATGATCGCGGAGCCCATCCAGGGCGTGGGCGGGTTCACCGTGCCCCCCGACGGGTTCTTCGGGGCCATGGGAAAGGTGCTGTCGTCCCACGACATCCTGTTCATCTCCGACGAGGTGCAGACCGGCTGGGGCCGCACCGGCGAGCACTTCTGGGGCTACGAGGCCCACGGGATCGTCCCCGACATGCTCACGTTCGCCAAGGGCGTCGGCAACGGCATCACCCTGGCCGGCGTGGTCGCCCGGGCCGAGATCTTCGATGCCATCAAAGCCCTTCAATTCTCCACCTTCGGAGGCAACCCGCTGTCGGCCGCGGCCGGCCGGGCCACTCTGCGCCGGGTGCTGGAGGACGACCTGCAGGCCAACGCCCGGGCCATGGGCCGGCGGCTGGCCGACGCCCTGGCTCCAGCAGTGGAGAGGTGCGACTGGGTGGCCGAGCTGCGGGGCCGGGGTCTCATGCAGGCCATGGAGTTCGTGCATCCCGGCTCCATCGAGCCCGACGCAGCCCGAGCCACGGCGGTGCTCGAGACGTGCGGGGATCGGGGGCTGCTCGTCGGAAAGGGCGGCCTCTACGGCAACGTGATCCGGGTGACGCCGATGCTGAACGTCACCGCGGCCGAGATCGACGAGGGCGCCGACGCCCTGGTGGGAGCGCTGGCCGCGGCCGACGCCTGAGCTCGAGAACCTGCACCGAGAGGGGATTCCCATGACCGGAGGGCAAGTTCCGATCCCGACCTTCGAGGGCCGCATCGGTCGGACCCAGTCCGAGTCCGAGCCCTGCTTCAGCGAGCCGCCGCACCCCGGAGAGGACTCGCCCAACGTGGTGATCATCCTGCTCGATGACACCGGCTTCGCCCAGTTCGGCTGCTACGGCTCAGACATCGACACCCCGAACGTCGACCGGCTGGCCGCGAACGGCGTGCAGTTCACCAACTTCCACGTCACGCCGCTCTGCTCGCCCACCCGGGCTGCGCTGGTCACCGGGCGGTCGCAGCACGCGGTCGGCCTGCGGACGCTGTCCAACTTCCGCACCGGGTACCCGCACCAGCTCGGCCACGTCTCGAACCATGCGGCCACGGTGGCCGAGGTGCTGTCCGCTGAGGGATACGCCACATTCTGCGCGGGCAAGTGGCATTTGGCCCGCACCCAGGATTTGTCGGCTGCCGGACCCTTCGACCAGTGGCCGCTGGGACGGGGCTTCGACCGGTTCTACGGCTTCCTCGAGGGCGAGACCGACCAGTTCAACCCGGAGCTGGTGATCGACAATCACCGCGCCGACCCTCCGGCCGGGCCCGAGGACGGCTACCACCTCAGCGAGGATCTCGTCGATCAGCTGCTGCTGATGATCAGCGACAGCAAGGGGATCCGCCCCGACCGGCCGTTCCTCGCCTACCTCCCCTTCGGCGCCACCCACGCCCCCCATCAGGCGCCCCCCGACTACCTGGCCAAGTACCGGGGCCGCTACGACGAGGGATGGGACGTCGTGCGGGAGCGCTGGTACCGGCGCCAGCTGGAGTTCGGGGTGATCCCGGACGGAACCCGGCTGGCGCCCCGCAATCCGGGCGTCGAGCCGTGGGACACCCTGCCCGAGAGCCACCAGAGGTTCGCGGCCCGCCTCCAGGAGGCCTTCGCCGCCTTCCTCGACCACACCGACGACCAGATCGGGCGGCTGGTCGGCGGCCTCGACCGGCTGGGCCAGCTCGACAACACCATCCTGATCGTCCTGTCCGACAACGGGGCGTCCCAGGAGGGCGGCCCGTTCGGGGTGATGCACGAGATGAAGTGGTTCAACGGGATCCCCGAGGTGCCGGAGGAGGCGATCGCCCGGCTGGACGAGATCGGCGGCCCCCGCAGCTATGTGAACTACCCGTGGGGCTGGGCCCAGTGCGGCAACAGCCCGTTCAAGTGGTACAAGCAGAACACCCACGAGGGCGGGGTGCACGTGCCGCTGGTGGTCCACTGGCCCCGGGGCATCGCCGCCGCCGAGCGGGGCACCATGCGGCACCAGTTCGTCAACGTCTCCGACGTCGTGCCCACCGTCTACGAGCTTCTGGGCGTCACCCCGCCGGAGGTGTACAAGGGCCTCGAGCAGATGCCGGTCACGGGCCACTCGTTCGCGCCGGTGCTGCACGACGCCTCCCATCCCGCGACCAACACCCTGCAGTACTTCGAGATGTCCGGCTCGCGGGCCCTGGTGGCCGGCTCATGGAAGGCGGTGTGCCGCCACATGATCGGCGCCGACTTCGACACCGAGCAATGGGAGCTCTATGACCTGTCGGTGGACGCGTCGGAGTGCGACGACCTCGCCGCGCGGCAGCCCGAGAAGCTGGCCGAGCTGATCGAGTTGTGGTGGAGCGAGGCGGAGCGCAACGGGGTGCTGCCCCTCGACGACAGCTGGGTCGGGATGTTCTCACCCCGTCTGGACGACCGCTCGCCCCATCCGATCAACCGCCGCTACCGCTACCAGTTGCCGATGTCGCCCATCGCGGTGGCGACTGCGCCCGCTCCGGGTGGGCGCGGCTTCGCTCTTGATGCCCGGGTGACCCGCGCTCCCGGGGACGAGGGCGTGATATGGGCGACAGGCACGGCCAGCGCCGGGGTCTCGATGTTCGTACAGGACGACCGGCTCGTCGTCGACTACAACGCGTTCGGCGATCACACCGTGCTGGAGTCCGGCACGGAGGTACCCGCAGGGGACGCCACCGTGTCGATGCGCCTCAAGCGCACCAGCCGTGCGACGGGCACGCTGGAGATCGCGATCAACGGCGCCGAGTGCGGGCGATGCGACCTGCCGGTGTTCATGGGGATCATCTCCGCGGTCGGCACCAGCATCGGCCGCGACCATGGCTCGGCGGTGTCGGATCGCTATGCGGCGCCGTTCCCCTTCTCGGGCACCCTGCACGACGTCGAGATCCAGCTGGCGCCGCGGACCCGCCGCGAGAACATCAACACGGCACGCGCCGAGATGGCCCGGCAGTGAGGCTTGCCGCCCGGCGAGCGGAGCGATTCGTGAGAATCGGCGCGAGGCACTGAGCGATGCCGTGGCCCGAGCGGCCCGTGAGCGAAGCGAACAAGAGCGGGAGGGACACCGCGGCGAAGCACCGACCTCGCACCTACCGGTGTGGGTCCTCACCTCCTCCGGCGTTCTCAGGAGGGGTCCAGGTGGGCGGTGGCGCCGCGCCCCAGCACTCGCAGGAAGGCCCCGGCTCGGGGCTTGGGATAGAAGAAGCTGGACTTTGGGGGCATCTTGCTTCCCTCGTCGGCCACCGTCAGGAGCTCGTCCACTGACAACGGGTACATCACGAAGCCGAGGCGATCGGCGGCGTCGCAGCGGCGGATCAGCTCGTCGAGGCCGGCAGTGTCGGGGACGTAGCCGACGGTGCCGGTGGCGGCCAGTTCGTCGGCACCGAGGACGGGGTCCAACACCGCCCGGCGCAGCCGGTCCACGTCGAGCGAGTCGAGAGCGCCTGCTTCGGAGTCGGGTGGGGGCAGCGTGAGCCGGTGCCAGCTTCCCGCCGCGTACACGCCGACCTCGCCACGATGTCTGGGCCGCGCATCGTCTGCAGTGGGCGCATGCTCAAGCTCTCCTCCCATGTAACTCACCCTGGATTGCATTGCCCGCAGGCAGTCTTTGTGGTTGTCGTGGTGCTGGTCGGCGGCGACCCGGTGGTAGGCCTCGACATGGAGCTGGCTGTGGGGGAACACCGCGGCCAGCGTGCGGCTGAGCACCGGGCTGGCCGGGTCGCTGGCCAGGGCCCGTTGCGCTGCGGCCGAACGGTGGTGTCCGTCCGTCACGTACAGCACCTTGCCGTCCAGCGCCTCCAGCAGCTTGTCGGTCAACTCGGCAGGGACCGTCCAGATCTGGTGGCGGACCAGGTCCGAGCCGAACTCCAGATCGGCCGGCGCCGCCCCGGCGGTCTCATCGAGCAAGGTCGCGTACTCCGAGTCGGCCCACGCTCGGACCGCCAGCGCCACCGGATGCGACGTGGCGCCCACCCCCGCCAAGTGGGCGGTCAGCAGTTCGGCGCGGTCCTCGCGCACTCCCTCGTGGATGAGGATGCGGCCGTCGTCGAAGCCGTTGACCGCCACTGTACAGATCATGCCGGTCTGGGAGCCCCGGGCATGGGTCAGCCGGTACAGGTAGAGGGCGCGCCGTCCTGTCGGCGCAAAGACGTCGGCATCGAGCAGGCGGCTCAGGGCGGCCGCGCCCTGGGTGACGAGGTTGTCCAGGGACATGTCCTCGTCGTCGAGCAGGTCCTCGCTGCTGCGGGTGACGTTCACGTAGCTGTACGGGTTCTCCCTGACGATCGATCGGCGCTGGCCCGGGGTGAGGTTGTCGTAGGCGCGGCTGATCACCCGGTCGGCCCAGTCCGGCTTCACGAGCCAGCCCGCGAAAGGCGCCAGCATCGGCTCCGCCCCGGTCATGCGTCGAGCCTCATGCGCCGAGCCTCATGCGCCGAACACCGAGACCTGGATCACGTCGGGGAGCGCACGGACCGCGTCGAGCAGTCCCTCGCTGATGTCGCCGGCCACGTCGATGGTGGCCGCGGCGGCGACCGAGCCGGCGAAGATCTTGTTGCTCATGTTGGCCACGTTGAGGTTTCCGCCGCGCAGTTCCTCCAGGACCGAGGCGAGCACGCCGACCCGGTCGTAGTGGCGCACGCTGAGCGTGGCTGTGCGGTGGGGGGCCTGCTCGAGGTTCACGCAGTTGACGACGGCACCGGTGCGGTACTCCTCGATCACCTCGACGGCGCCCTCGGCCACGGCCTCCTGGGCCTGCCGGGTCGAGGCTCCGATGTGGTGGGTGGCGATGACCTTAGGGTGGCGGGCCAGCGCGGAGTCGACCGTCCCGGCGCTGGACGGGGGCTCGTCGGCGAATACGTCGATGCCGGCTCGCATGTCGGTCGAGTCGAGCGCGGCGATCAGGGCCTGCTCGTCGACGACTTCGCCGCGGGCGGTATTGATGAGCACGGCGTCCGGTCTCATGGCGCCCAGGAATCCGGCGTCGACCATACCTGCGGTGTGGGCGCCGCCGGGTACGTGCAGCGACACGATGTCGCTGGCGGCCAGCACCGAGGCCCGGTCGGGCAGGGCCAGCACGCCGATGTCGCTCATGCGCTGGCGCACGGGCCGGTCCCGCGTCTTGTCCTCGGTGACGACTCGGAGGCCGCAGGCGGCGGCCCGTTGCGCCACCTCCAGGCCGATGGCACCCATGCCGATGATGCCGAGCGTCGCTCCGTGCAGGCCGCGGGCCTTGCTATATGCCTTCTTGTTCCACTGTCCCGCCCTCACGTCGGCGGTGGCGGAGGCAATGTGGCGGTCGATGGCGAACATCAGCCCCAGCGTCAACTCGGCTACCGCTATGGCGTTGCGGCCGGGGACGTTGCACACGAACACGCCGAGCTCCGCAGCCCGGGCGCAGTCGATCGTGTTGGTTCCGGCGCCCGCTCGTACGACCAGTCCCAGGTCGTCGCCGGCCTCGATCGTCGCGGCCGTCACCCGCGTGCTGCGCACCACCAGCACGTCGAAGCCGGCGATGTGGTCGGGAAGGTCTTCGGCGGTGAGGGAGGGCTTCAACGCGCAGGTGTCGTCGCCGGCGCGCAGCCGTTCCACCGCAGTGTCGGACAGGCCGTCGGCGAACAGGATTCTCATGCGGCTACCACCTCGGAACTCAAGCAGCGCAGCGAGTGGTGACGGCGACTTGCGATGAGGCGGGGTGCTTCCCGCTCCTGTTCGCTGCGGTCACGGGCCGCTCGGGCCACGGCCTCGCTCGTTGCATTGCGAAGATCCTCATGATCGCCCCCATCCGCTCGGCCTCTGGAGAGCGGCGATAGTACGCGGGCGGAACTGGAATCGGAACAGTTCCGCATTCCGGAACGCTCATCGTAGGCCGGTGGGACGTAGCCTGTCTCGGGGCTCGACTGAAAGATCCGACGGTCTTGTCGCTTGCAGCAGGAGGAGAGATGACCACCTATCCCACGCTGGGAGGCCGAGCGGGCTGGCGTCACGGATGACTGAGCAGTTCGAGTTGACCGCGGGCGGTGCCGTGCTGATGAACGGCAACCGGCTCCGGGACGAGATCGTGGCCGAGCTCAACGCCGAGATCACCGCGGCAGGCGGACCGGCGGTGTGCTTGGCCACCGTGCTGGTGGGCGACGACAAGCCCAGCCGCATCTACGTTCGCAACAAGCAGCGCAAAGCGGCCGAGGCCGCCATGGAGTCCCGGCACGTCGAACTCGGCGCCGACGCCAGCCAGTCGGAGGTGGAGGAGGCAGTCGGGGGTCTGGCCGCGGATCCGGGCGTGCACGGCATCCTCGTGCAGCTTCCGCTGCCGGAGGGGCTGGATCCCGACACGGTCCTGGAGTTGATCCCGCCGGAGAAGGACGTGGATGGGCTGACGCCCAGGTCGATGGGCCGGCTGGTCAGGGGTCAGCGGGGTCATGTGCCCTGCACGCCGCTGGGGGTGATGCGCCTGCTGGACCGTTACGGGGTGGCGACTTCGGGCAGCCGAGCGGTGGTGATCGGCCGCTCGACGCTGGTGGGACTGCCGCAGGTGCTGCTGCTGGGTCGCAAGGGGGTGGACGCCACGCCCACTCTGGCCCACAGCCGCACCCCGGAGCTGCAGGAGGTGTGCCGACAGGCCGACATCATCGTCGCCGCCGCCGGCATGGCCCGTTTGGTGACTGCGGACTTTGTGCGACCGGGCGCGGCTGTGATCGATGTGGGGATCTCGCGCACGACCGACGGCATCGTCGGCGACGTGGACTTCGAGGCGGTGCAGGAGGTGGCCGGCGCAGTGACACCGATGCCGGGCGGCACTGGACCGATGACGATCGCCTGCCTGCTGCAGAACACCCTGGCTGCAGCCCGCATGCTGGGAGCCTTCCCGGACTAGACCGGTTCGGGCTAAGGCGGCTCGGGCCAAGGCGGCTCGGGCTTAGGCGGCTCGGGCTAGGCAGGCTTGCCTAGTCGACCTTGAGGTGGCGGCGGATGGCCCAGTTGAAAAGGTCCCAGCCGTAGTCACTGAACACGATGTCGTCGCGGGAGGCCCGGGCGGCCTCGGCTGAGACGGGCAGACCGCGGCGGGCCTTCATCTGCACTTCGGCGACGCGTTCCATCAGCACGAACCAGCCGAGGGCGTCGGCGGGACTGGTGCCGACGGTGAGAAGCCCGTGGTTGGCCAGGATGACGGCTCGGCAGTCGCCGAGAGCGACGGCGATGCGCTTGCCACCGTCGCAGGAGAGGATCTGGACCTCTTCATCGTCGAAGAGGGCGTGATCCTCGAAGAACAGTGTCGATTCCTGGGTGATGGGCTCGATCATGCGCCGCTCGGCCGCGAACGGGGTGCCCCAGGCGGTGTGCACGTGCGCGGCCGCGGTGACGTCGGGTCGGGCCTCATGGATGGGGTGATGGATGTGGTAGGCGGTGTTGTTGATGCGGGCGGGGCGACCGTCCTGGCCGGTGGCGCTGCCGTCCGGGGCGACCAGCACCATGTCTGAGGGTTGGGCCCGCTCGAAGGGGACCCGGTAGCGGAGCAGCCACATGTGGTCGGACCGCTCGGTGTCGCGGCAGGTGATGTGGCCGTCGCCGAGTTCGCCCCAACGCAGTGCAGCGAACAGCCGGTACGACGTGGCGAGGTCGTCCAGCAGCCGAGCCCGCTCCGCCGCGGGATCAGCCAGCACCGGCTCGACCGCCGGCCACCCGCCCTCAGCTGACCCGTGAGGCGAAGTCACGACACCATTCTGCCATAGGCCCGATCCGAATAGTCAGGGGTTGTCGCCGTCTCTCTATCGCTAGGCGCTGCGCTCATGGGGGCACGCGGGCGGTGCAGGACTGGACGCAGCGGAATGTGTCGTGGTGGGCTCGTTCTCAAGCGCTCCGCTTGTGGGGCAGCACGCTGCCTGGCGGGATGTCGGCCTCTGTCGCCGGGGCGGTCTCCTGCCCGCTCATCGCTCGCACAGTGGTCTCCACTGGCGCCAGTTCCGGTATGCGCCTGGCGTCGGACACCGCCCCCAGGTCCTCAAAGCGCCGGGCCTGTGGCAGCACCCTGCTCTCGAGCGAGCCGACACCCTTGTTGTAGGCGGTGAGCGCTTGGTCGAGGCCCTTGCCCACACCGTGCATGTGCTCGGCGAAGGTCCGCAGGCGGCCATACAGCTCCTTGCCGAGATCCGCGATCTCCTGCGCGTTCTTCTGCATGTCCTGCTGCTGCCAGGCCAGTGCGACCGTTCGTAGGAACGCCAACAGAAGTCCGGGCGTGGCAATTAGCACCCTGTGCTCACGCCAAGCCTGCTCCCAGAGAGTCGGCTGCACCTTCATGGCCGCGTCAAGGATCGGGTCGGCGGGCACGAACATCAGCACGAAGTCCGGAGATCCCGCTACCGCGGCGTCGTAGTCCCGTTCGCTGAGTTCCTTGGCGTGTCTTGAGATAGCGGTCGCGTGGTTGGTCAGCAGAGCTAGCTCCCGGCGGGTGTCGTCGGCCTCGTGGGCCTTCAGGTAGTTCTCCAACGGGGCCTTCGCATCGATGACGACCTTCAACCCACCCGGCACGCTCACGACCGCGTCCGGCCGCGCCACGCTTCCCGGCACGGGCACGGTGTGCTGGGGGTAGTAGTCGATGTGCTGCTGCAAGCCCGCGAGCTCCAAGATGTTGCCAAGTTCCTGCTCAGCCCACTGGCCCCGGATGTTCGGCGAGCGCAGCGCCTCGCTGAGGCTTCCGGCAACCTTCTGCAGGGAGGCGACCTGGGTGGTCAGCCGCTCGTAGGCCCCCGTCCGCTCCTTCTCGATCTCGCCGGTGCGCTGACCCAGCTTCTCCAGACTCTCGCGGATGGGCCCGACGAGGCTGTCGATGGCCTCCGTGCGCTGTTCGAGCTCGGCCGCTGTGAGCTGTCGCTGGCTGTCGAACTGTTCCCTGGCCTGCTTGAGCAGGGTCTCGGTGCTCTCCTTGAGGACGCCAGCGGCCAGTCCCTTGAATTGATTGTCGAGCTGCGCGCGGGCAGCGGCCAGCTCCTCCGTGCGGGCCCTGTGGTCAGCCTTGACAGCTGCAAGCTCTGTCTGAGCGGTGACCAGTTCCCGGCGGGCCGAGTCGCGCTCTTGGCGAGCCGCGTCACGCTCGTACCGGACTTGTTCCACCTCCCGCTCGCGTTCCTCCAACTGCACGGAGAGTCGAGTCAGCTCACCCGGGGCATCGATTGCCGGCGCCGAACGCCTGCGGAGCAGGAGCGCTACACCGCCGCCGACGATGATGCCGACAATGGTCGCCACCGCCACGATTGCTGCTGTCGGTTCCATGAGCACGAACGTACCTCCCCCCTGTGACATCGCCCGGGATGCCATCGCCCTCTCGCCCTTGCAATAACATGAGAAATACTGTCAATAAATGTAGATTCAGGGATCTTGTAAGCCGACGGAGCGACAGGGTATGCCCTGTACCGGCCGGGCTCTGGGCCTCCTCGGCCCCGGCTGGAATACCGGATCTGCGGTCTCGATGGGGCGCTGCTCGCCCAGGTCGACCTCGCCTATCCCGCGCACCAGGTGGACATCGAGCTAGACAGCGTCCAGTACCACTTGAATCGTGAGTCCTTCGTCTCGGACCCGCCGCGGCGCAACGGTCTCACGGTCGCCGGCTGGAAAGTGCTGACGTTCACGTGGGACGACTACATCAATCACCCCGGCGGACTGTGCGAGGCCATCGCCGGCGCCTGCTTTGTCCCCTCCCGAACGCCCGAGGCGGCCGTTTCGAGGGGACGGCGGCGAGGGCTAGCCGCGGTGGGAGGACTGCCAGGTGACGGTGGGGGAGACCTGGTTGAAGGTGAAGACGTGCAGGCCGGTCACGCCGAGGTCGTCCAGAGAGGGGCTCAGGGCCATCAGGATGTGGTCGGGGTCGTAGTTGGGTGAGGTCATCAGCTTCGTGATGGCGGCCCGGTTCTTGCGGAGATACCGCAGCGACGGCCCCACGCCCAGGCGGGCGCCCATGGTGAGCAGCTTGGCCCGATCAACCACACCCGAGATGCCCAGGTGGACGGGCAGCGTCAGCCCCGCGGCGCGCTCGGCCCGCAGCCATTGCTCGATCCGGTCGGGGTCGAAGCACATCTGCGTGCTGCAGTAGCCCTCGATCCCGGCATCGGTCAGCAACGCCTGCTTGGCGTGCAGGGCCTCATGCAGCACATCCTCGGCAATCAGCGGATGGCCGTGCGGATAGGCGGTCACGCCGATCGTGGTTAGCCCGTGGTCACACTCGAGCAGGTCCCGCAGGAACGAGGCCGCGTCCGGGTAGGCGCCGGGCGACTCCACATCGCCGCCGACCAGGAACATCGTCGACACCCCGGTCGAGTGCAGCCAGGCCGCCAGTTCCGCCACCCGGGCCCGGTCCGGTGCCAGCCGGGCCGAGATGTGGGGGATGGCCTCGTGGCCCATCGCCAGAATCCGTTCGCTTATCTCGCAGGTGGCGTCCTGGCCCTTCACTGGGGACGCGGTCACCGACACCCGGGAACCCGGCGGCAGCGCCTCGAGGGCCTCATCGAGACTCTTGAGCGGTATGACCTCGAAGGTCAGCTGCTTGATGAGGTGAAGTCGGTGAAGCCGTGCCGCGAGGCCTTCGGCAGACAGGGGCGCGCGTCGGAGCTTTAGGGCCATCGTTGTCGACCGTCTCAGCTCAGGCCGACGATGTTGCCGTCGGCGTCGATGTCTATCCCTTTGGCGGCCGGCACCCGGCCCAGGCCCGGCATGGTCCGCATGTCGCCGCAGATCGGGTACACGAAGCCGGCACCCACCGACGCCCGCACCTCACGCACCGGGAGCGTCCACCCCGTCGGCGCGCCCTTCAGGGTCGGATCCGACGAGATCGACAGATGGGTCTTGGCGATGCACACCGGCAGGTTCCCGAACCCGGCCTCCGTGTAGGTGGCCAGCTGCTTGTCGGCAGTGCTGGAGTACTCGACCCCGTCGGCACCATAGACCCGGGTGGCCACTGTCTCGATCTTGGACTTCAGCGACGCATCGTCCGGGTACAGCACCGCGAAGTCGCTGGGCTCCTCGGCCGCCTCGGCCACGGCCTCGGCCAGCGCCGCCGCGCCCCGCCCACCGTCGGCGAAGTGCGTCGTGACCGCCGAGCGGGCGTTGTACTCGGCCGCGATCTCGCCGATGGCGGCGACGTCGGCCGCGTTGTCCTCGGGGAACACGTTGATGGCCACCACCGGCGTGCAGCCGTGGATGCGCATGTTCTCGAGCTGCTTGCGCAGGTTGTCGCCGCCGGCGTGGACCTCGTCGGGGTTCTCGGCCAGCAGCGCCTCGGGCAGCGGCCGTCCGGCCACGATCTTGTGCTTGCCCGAGTGGGCCTTCAGACCCCGCACGGTTGCCACCAGCACGGCCGCGTCGGGAGCGATCCCCGAGTAGCGGCACTTGATGTTGAAGAACCGTTCGGCGCCCATGTCGGCCCCGAAGCCCGCCTCGGTGAGCAGGAAGTCGGACGTGCGGATGCCGACCTGGTCGGCCACGATCGACGAGTTGCCGGTGGCGATGTTGCCGAACGGCCCGGTGTGCACCAGCGCGGGCGTGTTCTCCAGGGTCTGCATCAGGTTGGGCTTGATGGCCTCACGCAGGATCACGGCCATCGACCCGGCCACGCCGATCTCCTCGGCGGTCACCGGGGTGCCGGCCTTGGTGTAGCCCACGACGATGCGGCCCAGCCGGGCTCGCAGGTCGTGGAGACCGGTGCACAGCGCCAGCGCGGCCATGACCTCCGACGCGGCGGTGATGTCGAAGCCGGACTCCCGGGGCACGCCGTCGAGGCGCCCGCCCAGTCCCAGCGTGACGTTGCGCAGCGCCCGGTCGTTCACGTCCAGCACCCGGCGCCACGTGATGTTGTGAATGTCTAGGCCGGCTTCGTTGCCGTGGTAGAGGTGGGCGTCAACCATGGCCGAGCACAGGTTGTGGGCTGCGGTCACTGCGTGCATGTCGCCGGTCAGGTGGAGGTTGAACAGCTCCATCGGCACAACCTGGCTGTAGCCGCCCCCGGCCGCGCCGCCCTTGATCCCGAACGTGGGGCCCATCGAGGGCTGGCGGATGGCGATGGTGGCGCTGCGTCCAATGTGCTGGAAGGCCTGGCCCAACCCGACGGTGGTGGTGGTCTTTCCCTCTCCGAGCGGGGTGGGGGTGATGGCCGACACCACCACGTAGCGGGCCCGGGGCCGGCCGGCGTCGGCCAAGGCCCCGACCGCGTCGAGGCTCACTTTGGCCGCGCCCACGCCATAGGGCTCCAGCATCTCCGCCGGGATTCCAGCGTCGGCAGCGATCTCTTCAAGAGGCTTCAGGTTGGCCTGAGAGGCGATCTCCAAATCGGTCGGAAACGGCATCGTTGCCCCTTCTTTCGCAGCAGTCTTGCGCGGTTGCGGACACCGGCCGGGATGTTGGCGCGGCACCGCCCCCGAGGGTAGCTTGTCGTTCCGTATCCCGGAACGATTCCGCATTACAGAACGCCGATGTGGCACCTGCCCCAAAGGCGGACGCCGCAGACTACATAAGATCCCAGTCCGGCTGGCATGGCAGCACAGGAGGAATGGTTGTGAGCGAGTTCCCCGCCAGCGCCAAGTGCGTGGTGATCGGGGCCGGCATAGTCGGCAACTGTCTCGTAGGCCACTTGACCAAGCTCGGCTGGAACGACTTGGTGCTTGTCGACAAGGGACCCCTGCCCAACCCGGGCGGGTCGACCGGTCACGCATCGAATTTCATCTTCCCGGTGGACCACAACAAGGAGATGTGCCTGCTCGGCGTGCAGAGCGCCAACCAGTACCGGGACCTCGATCTGTCGGTCGACTCCGGCGGGATCGAGGTGGCCCGCACCCCCGACCGGATGGACGAGTTGCAGAGGCGCATGACCTCGGCAACCGCCTGGGGAGTGGAGGCCCACCTGCTCACCCCCGCAGAGGTCAGCGAACTGGTCCCCTTCGTCAACACCGACATCATCCTCGGGGGCTTCTACTGCCCGACGGTGTCGGTGGTGGACTCGCTCGAGACCGGCACCGTCATGCGCCGCCTGGCCGTCGACAACGGATGCCGGGTGCTGGCCAACACCGAGGTGCTCGACATTTGTACCGAGCCCGGCCCCAACCCCGGCGACCACACCGTCACCGCCGTGGTCACCGGCGCCGGAACCATCGAGACCGAGTACGTGGTAATCGCCTGCGGCGTGTGGTCCAACCGCCTGGCCAATATGGCCGGCGCCCATATCCCGCTCGTACCGGCCGTGCATCAGATGGCCGATGTCGGTCCCATGGACATCCTCGCCCAGACCGGCAACGAGATCGGCTACCCCATCGTGCGCGACATGGACACCTTCTGCTACGAGCGCCAGACCGCGGGCTCGATGGAGGTGGGCTCGTATGCCCATCGTCCCATCTTCCACCATCCCGACGACATCCCCTCCAACGAGGAGGCCGCGCTCTCGCCGACGGAGATGCCGTTCACTCCCGACGACTTCGACCCCCAGATGGAGCAGGCCATCGAGCTCATGGACATGCTGGGCGACGCCGAGATCAAGTACGCCATCAACGGCCTGCTGTCGCTTACGCCCGACGCCATGCCGTGCCTGGGCGAGGTCCCCGAGGTGCGCAACCTGTGGTCGGCCGCCGCGGTGTGGGTCAAGGAGGGTCCGGGCATGGCCCAGGTGGTGGCCGAGTGGATGACCTTCGGCTATCCCCGGGTGATCGACGCCCACGGAGCTGACATCGCCCGCTTCTACCCCGAGGAGCGTCCCGACGAACACATCTGGGCCCGCTCCGCCGAGCACTTCAACAAGACCTACGGCATCGTCCACCCCGCCGAGCAGTGGGAGAGCCGCCGCAACCTGCGGGTCGGGCCCTACTTCTCGCGCCAGGAGGACCTGGGCGCCTTCTTCTTCCAGGCCCGCACCTGGGAGCGGCCCCAGTGGTTCGAGTCCAACGCCGACCTCGTGGAGCGCTACGGGCTGGAGGAGCGGGAGGTCGAGTGGGACAACCGCTGGTGGAGCCCGATAACCAACGCCGAGCATCTCAACCTGCGGGACAACTGCGGGCTGGTCGACCTGAGCGCGTTCCAGATCTACGAGCTGATCGGGCCGGGCGCGGTCGCCTACGCCGACCGCCTCGCGGTCAACAGGATCGATGTTGGTGTCGGCCGATCCATCTACACGCCGTGGCTCACCCCCGACGGCGGCTTCCACTCCGACCTGACCATGATGCGCATGGCCGAGGACCGGGTCCGGATCGTGACCGGCGTATTCGACGGCGGCCGCGACGAGTTCTGGACGCGCCGCCACATGCCGGCGGACGGATCGGTGAGCTTCGCCAACATCACCGACGAGATCACGACCCTCGGCCTGTGGGGACCCAACGCCCCGGCGGTGCTGGGCGCGCTGTGCGACGCCGACCTGAGCCAGGCCGGATCGCCCTACGGCTCGCTGGTCGACGTCGAGCTCGACTGCGGCACTGGCCGGCCCGTGGCCGCCACCCTGTTCCGCATCTCCTACGTGGGCGACACCGGCTGGGAGATCTACCTGCGATGGGACGACGGCCCCGCGGTGTGGGACGCGCTGATGCGGGTCGGCGCCGACTACGGGCTGCGGCCCACCGGTGGCGGCGTGTACGGCACCTCCGGCCGCCTCGAGAAGGGCTACCGCCTCATGGGCGCCGAGCTCGAGAGCGAGTACAACCCACTGGAGGCCGGCCTGGCCCGGCCCCGGGTGAAGGCCGCCGACTTCATCGGCAAGGAGGCCTACCTGGCCGCCCGTGAAGCGGGCGACCCCGAGGTGCGGATGTGCGTGCTGACGGTCGAGGACCTGCACGACGCCCGGGGCCGCAAGCGCTACATGCAGGGCGGCAACGAGCCCATCCTCACCGGCGACGGCGAGCGCATCGTCGACTCCCACGGCCGGGTGTCGAGGGTCACCACCGCCGGCCCCGGCCCCTCGGTGGGCAAGCACCTGCTGATGGGCTACCTGCCCTCGGAGATGGCCGCGCCCGGCACCGAACTTCAGGTCATGTACATGAACGAGCTGTTCCCGGTGCGGGTGGCGGGCACCGGCGCGGTGTTCGACCCCGACGACTCCCGCATGAAGAGCTAGCAGGACACCGGCATGCGGGTCCTGTGCTGCGTGAAGCGGGTGCCGGCTCCCGGCGCGAAGATCAACGTCACCGCCGACGGCCTGGCCGTCGACGCCGCCCACCTGGGCTTCACCACCAGCCCCCACGAGGAGTGCGGCGTGGAGGAGGCCGTGCAGATCGCCGAGCGCACCGGCGGAGAAGTGACCGTGCTCACGCTGGGTCCGGCCGAGGCCGCCGAGCAGTTGCGCTACGCGGCCTCGGTGGGCGCCCACCTCGGCGTGCTCGTCTCCACCGACGGTGCAGCCTGGGATCCCCAGCGCACCGCCCGAGCCCTGACCGCGGCCATCGAGTCGCTGGAGGCCGGCAGCGGAGCCTTCGACCTGATCCTGTTCGGCAATGAGTCGGCCGACTCGGGCGGCTTCCAGGTGGGAGTGCGGGTCGCCTATGCGCTGGGCCGCCCCATCGTCAACGGCATCAAGGGGATCGAGGTGGACGGCCCGGTCGTGCGGGCCCGCCGCGAGATCGACGGCGGCTTCGAGGTGTACGAAATGGACCTGCCCGCCGCGCTCGGCGTGAAGGAGGGCATCAACCTGCCCCGCTACCCGACCATGAGAGGACGCCTGGCGTCCAAGAAGCTGGAGATCACCACGCTCGTACTCGACGCCGCCGGTGGTGATCAGGCGCTGGTCCGCCTGCACCGCCCGACCGAGACCGTGTCGCAGACCGTGATCCTCGGCGACGGCCCCGACGCCGCCCCCGCCGCCGTCGACGTGCTCGAAGAACTGGGGCTGGTGTGATGCTGCTGGTGGTGCTCGAGCACGACCGGGGCACCCTCGGCGAGCCCGCCCGGGAGGCGCTCACCTTCGGGCGGACCCTGGCCGCCAAGATGGGCGTCGAGATGCACGCGTTGGCCATCGGGGCCGGCGCGCCGGCAACCGAGCAGGTCGCGGCCGCCTCCGGCGACCACGGCGCCGCTCGGCTGTACACCGTGGACCACGACTTGCTGAGCGACTTCGGTCCCGAGGCGTGGGGCCAGTCGCTGGTCCAGGTCATCAACACGCTCCAACCCGGCGCGGTGCTGGCCTGCGGCAGCGAGCGGGGCAACGAGGTGATGGCCCAGGCCGCGGCTCGCCTCGACTGGCCGTTCGTCGCCAACTGCACCGACATCATCCCGCCCGCCGGCGGGGGCGGGCAGTGGTCCATGACCCGCATCCAGTGGGGAGGATCGCTGCTGGAGGACGCCACCCTCACCACCGGCACCGCGCTGCTCACCTGCGGCCTGCACACGGTGGCCTCTGCACCGGTCGAGCCCGCGCCCGTCGCGCCCCCCGAGACTCAGGCCGTGGCGGTGGAGTTGGACGCCGCCTTGGCCCGCACCGTGGTCAAGGACCGGGTCGTGCTGGAGGCCGGCGTCACCCTGCCCACCGCGCCGGTGGTGGTGGGCGGCGGCCGCGGCGTCGGCTCCGCCGAGGGGTTCGCCCCGCTGGAGGAGTTGGCCGAGCTGCTGGGCGGACGGGTCGGCTGCAGCCGGGCCGTCACCAACAACGGCTGGCGGCCGCACTCCGACCAGGTCGGTCAGACCGGCACCCGCATCGCCCCGGAGATCTACATCGCCTCGGGCATCTCCGGAGCCATCCAGCACTGGGTGGGCGCCATGGGCTCGAAGCACATCCTGGCCATCAACATCGACCCCGAAGCCAACATGGTGGTCAAGGCGAACTGGGCCGTGATCGGCGACCTGCACCAGGTCATACCGGCGATCTCCGCCGAGATCCGCCGCCGACGGGACCGGCCATGACCGAACTTAGGCTGCTGCCGTGACTGTGCAGTCGATCAAGAGGTCGTTCGCGCTGCTGCGAGCGCTGGCGCTGGGTCCCGTGGGCGTCACCGAACTGGCCGAGCGGGTCGACCTACCCAAGAGCACAGTGGCCCGCCTGCTGGCCTCCCTTGAGGAGGAGCAGGCCGTCGAACAGACCGAGGCCGGCGGCGAGTACCGGCTGGGCTCAGGACTGATCGACCTGGCCGGATCGGCTCCCCGGGGCCGCAACCTGGTGGCCGCGGCCCGGCCCCACCTGCTGGAGCTGGCCGAGAGCCTCGACGAGGTCGCGGGGCTGTCGATCATCGACGGCGGGCAGGTCTACTACCTCGACCAGACCGAGTCCTCCTCCAACATCCAGGTGCGGGACTGGACCGGCGAGCACGCCCCGCTGCACGCCGTGCCCTCGGGCCTGGTGATCCTCGCCCACCAGCGCCCCGACTTCATCAATCGGTACCTGGCCGCGCCGCTGGTCCAGTGCACGCCCTGGACCGTGACCGATGCCGATGAGCTGCGGGACCGCCTCGAGCAGATCCGCAGCATCGGATACGCCTGGGTGTATGAGGAGTTCGCCGAGGAGCTCAACTCGGTGGCCGCCCCGGTATTCGAGAGCGGGGGCAGCGTGGAGGCTGCCCTGCACGTCCACGGGCCCGCGTACCGGTTCCCGAACCCCGACGACACCCACGACCTCGGCATGGCGGTGATCGAGGCGGCCGGCCGCCTCTCGATGCAACTATCGGACTGAGTTCCGGGCGCCGGTCAGCTCTGGGCGCCGATCAGCTCCGGGCGCCGGTCAGGATCGGGTGTCGGCCAGGCGAGCGGCCACCTGGGGCGCGGCGTCCCCGATCGCGAGCCGCTCCGTCTCGCCGGTGGCCCGCTCAGTCAGTTCGACCTCGCCGCCGGCCACGGCACGGCCCGCGGTGATCCGCCAGGGGATGCCGACCAGCTCGGCGTCGGCGAACTTCACCCCTGCCCGGGCGTCGCGGTCGTCCAGCAGCACCTCCACGCCGAGCGCCCGCAGCTCGCCGTAGATCTGCTCGGCCGCGGCCACCGCGTCGTCGTCGCGCATGCTGGCCACGGTGATCACCGTCTCGTAGGGCGCCACCGCCACCGGCCAGATGAGGCCCCGGTCGTCGTGGTGCACCTCTGCCACCGCGGCCATGGCCCGGCCGATGCCGATGCCGTAGGAGCCCATGGTGATGGTGCGCTCCACCCCGTCGGCGTCCAGCACGGTGGCTCCCATGGCCTCGGCGTAGCGGCGGCCCAGCTTGAAGATGTGGCCGGTCTCGATGCAGCGCACCACCTCAAGGGGTTGGCCGCAGTTCACACACGGCTCCCCGGCCGACACCTCCCGCAGGTCGAGCCACTCGTCCACCGAGATGTCGCGGTCGACGTCCACACCGGAGAAGTGCCAGTTGTCGGTGTTGGCGCCGGTGGCCAGGTTGCGCCGCCCTCTCAGCGCTTGGTCGGCCACGATCCGCAGATCCTTCACTCCCACCGCGCCCAGTGAGCCGGGATGGGCGCCCAGGCGCTCCAGGGTCTCGGACGCCTCGGCCGGGCGGATGTCGACCGCCCGGGTGCCGTCGGCCAGCTTCTGGAGGTTGAGCTGGTGGTCGCCCCGCACCAGGGCCAGTGTCATCGTCCCGTCGACCACCATGACCATGGTCTTGATCTGGCGGTGGGCGGGCGCGCCGCCCTCGACCGTCTCCAGCGCGGCAATGGTGCGCACCCCTGGGGTCGGGAACCGCAGAAGATCGGCGCTGGTGTCGCCATCGTCGACCGGCGCCAGCGTCGAGGTGGCCCTCTCCACGTTGGCCGCGTAGCCGCAGCCACCGCAGCGGGCGATGTCGTCCTCGCCGGCGGGGGAGGGCACCATGAACTCGACCGACCCGGTGCCGCCCATCATGCCCGATGACGCCTGCACCGCGATCGCGTCGAGCGAGAGCCGCTGGAAGGTCCGGATGTAGGCCTCCCGATGGATCTCGAAGGCGTGGTCCAGTCCGGCGTCGTCGAGGTCGAAGGAGTAGCTGTCCTTCATGGCGAACTCGCGCACCCGCAGCAGGCCCGACTTGGGCCGGGGCTCGTCGCGGAACTTCCATTGGATCTGGTACCAGATCTGGGGCAGCGACCGGTACGAGGTGATCTCCCTGGCGATTTCGCTGAACACCTCCTCATGGGTCATGCCCAGCGCCAGGTCGGCCTCCCTGCGGTCCTGGAGCCGGAACATCTCGGGGCCCACCGACTCCCAGCGGCCCGAGCGCTGCCAGATCGAGGCCGGGTGCATGGCCGGCAGCAGGAACTCCTGCGCGCCGATCTCCTCCATGCCGAGGCGCACGATGTCCTCGACCTTGTCGTGCACCCGCAGCCCCAGCGGCAGCAGCGAGTAGTGGCCGGCGTGAAGCTGGCGGATGAACCCGCCCCGCACCAGCAGCTTGTGGCTGGCCGCCTCGGCGTCGGCGGGCGCGTCGCGCAGCGTCGGGACGAACAGCTTCGACCATCTCATGGCCCGTCACCGTATCTACTCGCGCACCCCCGGACGCGCGCCGTCGACCTGCGCCATCGACCCCGAGCGGGGGAAGCCTGACCGGACCGGGAGCGGTAGGGTTGCAGTGGTGAACCGCAACCCGATCATCACCTGCGCGGTGACCGGTGCGGGCGATACCGCGGGCAAGCACCCCGATCTGCCGATCACGCCCACCCAGATCGCGACGGCCGCCCTGGAGGCGGCCGATGCCGGTGCGGCCATCGTGCACATCCACGTGCGCGATCCGGCCACCGGCAAGGGTGCCCGGGACGTGGACCTGTACCGCCAGGCATTGCAGCAGGTGAGGGCGGCCAACCCCGACGTGATCATCAACACCACCGCGGGCATGGGCGGCGACCTGCTGATCGGCGATCCCAACCCGTTCGACTTCGGGTCCGAGGGCACCGACCTGGTCAGCGGCCTGGAGCGCCTCGCCCATGTGGAGGCCCTGCGGCCCGACATGTGCAGCATCGACTGCGGCACGCTCAACTTCGGCGAGGGCCACCAGGTGTACGTGAGCACCCCGAACATGATCCGCGACATGGCCAAGCGGGTGCGGGAACTCGGAGTCAAGCCCGAGCTCGAGATCTTCGACACCGGCCACCTGTGGCTGGCCAGCACCCTCGTGGACGAGGGCCTGGTCGCCGATCCGCCCTGGATCCAGCTGTGCACCGGCATCCCCTACGGCATGCCCAACGATGTGGGCCTGCTCGCCGCGCTGACCCGCCTGCTTCCCGCCGGCGCCGAGTTCACCACCTTCGCGCTGTCGGCCCAGCAGGTCCCGTGGGTGGCCCAGGCCATGCTGCTCGGCGGCCACATCAGAGTCGGCCTGGAGGACAACCTGTACCTGGCCCGCGGCGTTTTTGCCTCCAATGCCGATCTCGTGAATCGGGCGCGAGAGGTAGTGGAGGCAATGGGGGGCAGAATTCAGTCCCCGGACCAGGCGCGTGACACGCTGTCACTAGGCTGAGGTCCGGGCCGAGCGCTGATAGCAGGAGGGAAGGGGCAGATGGGCGGAAAGTCCTACGACAAGCGGCTGCCGCGGCTGATCACTCCGATGGTGCGCGACAACGGGCGGCTGCGTCCCGCCACCTGGGACGAGGCCCTCGACCGGGCCGCCGACGGGTTCCGGGCCGTGCTCGACCGCCACGGGCCGGACGGCTTCGGCATGTTCAGCTGTTCCAAGGCCACCAACGAGATGAACTACGCCGCCCAGAAGTTCATCCGCACGGCCATAGGGTCGAACAACATCGACTCCTGCAACCGAACTTGACACGCTCCCTCCGTCGTCGGTCTGGCGACAGTGTTCGGAGCGGACACCGAGGTCGAGCAGGCCGACGTCATCCTGCTGTGGGGCTCCAACGCCCGTGAGGCCCACCCGATCTTCTTCCACCACGTCCTCGAGGGGCTCGCCAACGGCGCCCGCATGTACGCCATCGACCCCCGCCGCACCTCGTCGGCCAAGTTCGCCGACCGCTGGCTGGGGCTGTCGGTGGGCACCGACATCGCGCTGGCCAACGCCATGGGGCGCGAGATCATCGCGGCCGGGCTGCACAACCCCGACTTCATCGCCCGTTCCACCCAGGGTTTCGAGGCCTACGCGGCCCATGTCGAGTCGTACACCCTCGGCTGGGCCGCCGAACAGACCGGCGTGCCGGCCGAGGCCATCCGCGACATGGCCCACGCCTACGCCACCGCACCCAAGGCCCAGATCCTGTGGACCCTGGGCATCACCGAGCACCACAACGCGGTCGACAACGTGGTGTCGCTCTGCAACCTGGCCCTGCTCACCGGCCATGTGGGCCGGTGGGGCTCGGGACTGTGCCCCCTGCGGGGCCAGAACAACGTGCAGGGCGGCGGCGACATGGGCGCCATACCCAACAAGTTCCCCGGCTTCCAGGACGTGGCCGACGACGAGGTGAGAGCCAAGTTCGAGGCCGCCTACGGCACCGAGCTCAACGGCGTGCCCGGCAAGCACCTGACGCTGATGTTCGAGGCCATGGAGGCCGGCGAGCTGCGGGCCTGCTACGTGATCGGCGAGAACCCGGCCGACTCCGAGGCCGACGTCGAGCACGCCCGCAAGCTGCTGGCCGGACTGGACATCCTGGTCGTGCAGGACATCTTCATGACCCGCACCGCCGAGATGGCCGACGTGGTGCTGCCCGCCTCGGTGGCATGGGCCGAGTCCGAGGGCACGGTCACCTCCAGCGAGCGACGGGTGCAGCGGGTCCGTCCCGCGGTGCCGCCGCCGGGCCAGGCCCGCCACGACATCGACATCATCGGCGAGATGGCCCGCCGCCTCGGCGTCGACTGGGGCCATCCCAGCTCCCGGGAGCTGTGGGACGAGATGCGGTCGATGTCGCCCATGCACGCCGGCATGTCCTGGGAGCGCCTGGAGGCCTCCGGCGGGCTCCAGTGGCCCTGCGGCAGCGAGGACGACCCGGGCTCGGAGTTCCTCCACGGCTGGCTGTGGGCCGACGACCTGGAGGGCCACGATCCGGCGCCGTTCAGCATCACCCACCACGCCCCGCCCAAGGAGGAGCTCAGCGACGAGTTCCCGCTGCGGCTCACCACCGGCCGGGCGCTCGACTCCTACAACACCGGGGTGCAGTCGGGCGGCTACGCCTCCCCCATCCGCTACGGCGACGCCATCGACGTCAACCCGGCCGACGCGGCCGAGCTCGGCGTGGCCGACGGGGAGCGGGTGCTGGTCAGCTCGCCCCGGGGATCGGTGGAGATGGACGTCCGCCTGCAGCCTGACATACCCACCGGTCTCACCTTCACTACGTTCCATTTCCCAGAGCTGGTGGACGCCAACGTGTTGACCAACGACGAGTGGGACCCCCGCTCGGGTACGGCAGAGTTCAAGGCGGCCGCCATCCGCATCTCCAAGCTCGAGCCGGAACCCGCCCCCGCCTAGCGAATGACCGACGTACCCACAGGAATTGGCAGCCGAGGGTGCCGAGAACGGAGCGGACGGCTGCCAGTCCGGTTGTGTGTCCTTCGTGCTGCGGGGATTGGCAGCGGAGGATGCCGAAAGCGGAGTCGACGGCTGCCAGTTCGATGATATGACCGATATCTATCTGGGCGCGGACCGCGCCACTGAGCCCGAAGTGGCCGCGGTCGATGCCGCGCTGGGGGCTCGGGGCGTCGATCCGGTGGTGCGTCCCGAGACCGAGAGGCTGTACACGTCGGGAAGGTCCAGGCGCCGGGAGCGCCGCCACTTCCTGCTGCCCGCGCTGCACGCCCTCCAGAACGCGGCCGGCTGGATCAGCCCGGGTGGCATCAACTACGTGGCCGAGGTGCTGGACGTGCCCCCGGCCGAGGCCTTCGGCGTGGCCACCTTCTACGACCTGTTCCGCACCGAGCCGCCCGACCACGAAGGCGACACCTTCCATGTGTGCGTCGACGCGGCCTGCCAGATCGCGGGGTACGACGACCTGGCCGCCTCGGTGCGGGCGTCGGGCGGCCATGTGCACCTGGGGCCGTGCCTGGGCCAGTGCGAGCGGGCCCCCGCGCTGTTCGTGCAGGGGTCCGGGGGTCGTCGCGACTACGTGCCCGCCGACGACGAGCCCTTCGAGTTGCCCCAGGCCGGCGAAGAGTCGCTGCGCCTGCTGCGCCGGATCGGCGTGGCCGACCCCTCCTCGCTGGAGTCCTACCTAGCCCACGGCGGCTACCAGGCGCTGCGCCGGGCGGGCGAGATGGGCGCGGAGGCCGTCCTGGAGGCGGTGGCCGCCTCGGGGCTGTCGGGACGGGGCGGAGCCGCCTTCCCGACAGGGATCAAGTGGCGGGCCGTGGCCGCCGAGACCGGGCGGCCCAAGCATGTGGTGGCCAACTGCGACGAGTCCGAGCCGGGCACGTTCAAGGACCGCATCGTCATGGAACAAGACCCGTTCGCGGTGATCGAGACCATGGCCATCGCCGGGCTGGCCACCGGCGCGGCCAACGGCTGGATCTACATCCGGGGCGAGTACCCGCTGGCCACCGCCCGCCTTCAGGACGCCATCGACGCGGCCCGGGCCGCGGGGCTGCTAGGCCCGGACGCGGCCGGCACCGGCCACGACTTCGACATCGCCATCTGGCGGGGGGCGGGCGCCTACATCTGCGGCGAGGAGACCGCGCTGTTCAACTCGCTGGAGGGATTCCGGGGAGAGCCCCGCAACAAGCCGCCGTTCCCCACCACCCACGGCCTGTTCGGCGAGCCCACCGCCATCAACAACCCCGAGACGCTGCTCAACGTCGGTGACATCATCCTCGAGGGCCCCGACGCCTACCGGAGCCGGGGGACCGAGCGGTCGCCGGGAACCAAGCTGCTGTGCCTGTCGGGCAAGGTCGGGCGCCCCGGCCTCTACGAGGTGCCGTTCGGCACGAGCCTGGGCGACCTCCTGGACCTCGCGGGCGGGGTCGCCGGCAACGGCGAGCTTCAGGCCGTGCTGATGGGCGGCGCGGCCGGATCGTTCGTGGGCCCCGACTCGCTCAGCCTGCCGCTCACGCTGGAGGACACCCGGGCCGCGGGCACCACCCTCGGCTCGGGAGTGGTGATGGCCTTCGACACGTCGGACGACATGACCGCCGTGGTAGTGCGCATCGCCGAGTTCTTCCGGAACGAGTCGTGCGGGCAGTGCGTGCCGTGCCGGGTCGGTGCGGTACGACAGCACGAGACGCTGGTGCAGATGCAGAGGCGGGGTTCGCTGTCGCCCGCCCGCCGGACCCTCATCGATGAGATGGCCGAAGTGATGGTGGACGCCTCCATCTGCGGTCTGGGCCACACCGCGGCGTCAGCTGTCCGCTCCGCGCTGGACCTGGGCCTGATAGCGTCAGCGCCTTCCCGATGACCGATACGACCATCACCGAGACCGCGGTCACGATCACCATCGACGGGCAGCCTGTGGAGGTGGCCGAGGGATCCACCATCCATGCTGCCTGCGTTGAGGCCGGCATCGACACCCCGACCCTGTGCTGGGCCGAGAACCTCACCCCGGTCAACGTCTGCCGGGTGTGCGTGGTCGAGCTGGAGGGATCCAGGGCGCTGGTGCCGTCGTGCTCCCGGCCCGCCGAGGAGGGCATGGTCGTGCAGACCGACACCCCCCGGGTGCGCCACAGCCGCCGGATGGTGCTCGAGTTCCTGGGCTCGGGCGTCGACCTCAGCCAGGCCGACGACCTGCACCACTGGATCAAGGCCTACGGCGCCGACCCCGACCGCTACGGCACCGACGGCCATCCCGTGGAGCGGGTGGAGGAGCCGGTCAAGGTCCAGGACGAGCTCTACATCCGGGACTACTCCAAGTGCGTGCTGTGCTACAAGTGCGTGGAGGCCTGCGGCGACGACGCCCAGCACACCTTCGCCATCGCGGTGGCCGGCCGGGGCTTCGACGCCCGGATCTCCACCGAGTTCGACGTGACCCTGCCCGACTCGGCCTGCGTGTACTGCGGCAACTGCGTGGGCGTGTGCCCCACCGGCGCGCTCCAGTTCAAGACCGAGTACGACCTGCGCGAGGTGGGGGAGTGGCGCCCGGACGACCAGACCGTGACCCGCACGGTGTGCTCCTACTGCGGCGTGGGCTGCAACCTCGACCTGCACGTGCAGGACGAGCGCATCGTGAAGGTCACCTCGCCGGCCGACCATTCGGTGACCAGCGGCCACCTCTGCATCAAGGGCCGCTTCGGCTGGCAGTACGTCCACGGAGAGTGAGCCCGATCCCGGCAACGACGGACCGCCGCCAGTGACGGGATCGCCTGAGTCTGCCGCCCTTGAGGCCGCGGCCGAGCGGCTGCGGACTGCTTTGGTCGATGGCGTGGCCTGCGAGCCCGTGCGCGGGCTGCTGGGCACCTCCGCCGGTCCTGCGGCCGGCTACGCGGTGCAGCAGCTGAACACCGGGCACTGGCTCGCCGCGGGCCGGCGGATCAGCGGGCACAAGGTGGGACTGACCAACCCGGCCGTCCAGGCGCAGCTCGGCATGGACGAGCCCATCTGGGGGGTGCTGTTCGCCGACAGGTGCCGCACCGACGGCGACGATCTCAGTGGGGCTGCGCTGATCGAGCCGCGGCTGGAGGTCGAGGTGGCAGTGGTGCTGGGGGCCGACCTCGACAGGGGCCGCCACACGGTCGTGGACGTGATCGGCGCCACGGCCTACGTGCTGCCCGCGCTGGAGATCGTCGACAGCCGCATTGTGGGCTGGGACATCACCATCGCCGACATGATCGCCGACAACGCCGGCGCCGGCTTCTACGTGCTGGGAACCCGCCCGGTGCCCCTGACCGCCGTCGACCTGCGCCGGGTGGAGATGCGACTCACCGTCAACGGCAAGGAGGCTGCGACCGGCTCCGGGGCGGCGTGTCTGGGCAACCCGTTGAACTCCGTGCTGTGGCTGGCCGACGCCATGTGCGACCTCGGCACCCCGCTGCAAGCCGGCGAGTGCGTCATGACCGGCTCACTGTGCGGGATGCTGCCGTTGTCCCCCGGCGATGAGCCATGCGCCGAGATCGACGGCGTCGGCACGGTGTCGGCGAGTCTGTCCCCTGCCTGAGACGCTCTTCGCGGTGTCAACCAGACGTGTCTGGGCTTGAGGCAGGGGCTCTCGGCCCACCGTCGCCCCTTGCTGCTGCGGCGGCGGCCACGGCGCGGCGGCGCAGGTGGACCGTCCAGTCGGCCAGTCCCACGATGACGCCGCCGACGATGTTGCCCAGCGTGACCGCCACGAGATTCTGAGCGATCCCGGCTAGGTCCAGCCGGCTCACGTCGGCGGCCGTCAGCCCCGCGGCCGCCAGGGCGTCGGCATCGGCCGCGACCAGCGCCCCGAAGGGCAGGAAGAACATGTTGGCGACAGAGTGCTCGAATCCGCCCGCGACGAACGCCGTGACCGGCAGGGACACTGCCAGCAGCTTGTCGGTGACCGTGCGCCCCGCGGTTGCCATCCACACGCCCAGGCACACCAGCATGTTGGCCACGATGCCCCGCAGGAAGGCGATCTCGAACGGAAGGTCCACCTTGCCGTTGGCCGACGTCACCGAGAAGACCGAGAACGAGTGGTCACCCTGCTCCCACCAGCGGCCGTAGAAGACCAGCAGCACAATGACGAGGGCGCCGATCAGGTTGCCCACGTAGACCAGCGCCCAGTTGCGGGCCAGCTCCCGCGGCAGGATCGTGCGGCTGAGGACGCTCATCACCATGAGGTTGTTGCCGGTGAACAGCTCGGCGCCGGTGACCACCACGAAGAAGAGGCCCATCGTCAGTCCCAGCCCCATGATGAGCCGGGTCGGTCCGGTGCCCAGCGTCGACTGAGCCGCGATCGTGCTCGTGAGCATTGCGCCGAGCGCAACGAACGCGCCGGCCATCACCGCCAGCACGAGCGTGGACGCCATGATGGCTCGGGCCTTGCCGACACCGGCCCGCACCAGCTGTACGGAGATCTCTTCCGGCGGCGGCGTGGCGGTCATGGATCCTGGGTCCTTAGGTGGCGCCACCTGCGAGCCACATCTCTATGTCGTGGATCGCTTGGGACGTGGCCTGGCCTATCAGATCAAGCTTGCGCACCTGGTCTATGCGGGCTCGGGCCTTGCCATAGTCGCCCTTGGGCAACAGTTCCGGCAGGATTCCGCAGGCGTCAGCCAGGCCGATGATGACGATGTCGCGCGGGCCGGGGATGTCGTCGCTGAGCAGCACTCCCAGGATGCGCAGTTTCACCTCGCGCTCCGCCTTGCCGTCGATGATCGGGTAGCGCCGGGAGCGGAACACCCAGAGGAAGCGCCCCTCGTGGCGCTCCAAGATGCCCCGCTCGGCCAGGCGTGACAGCGCCTCCTCCCGGATCTCCGCGGCCCGTCGGGCCGTCTGACCCACCCAGTACCGGGCGTCGCGCTGCTGGCCGGCCGCGATCGCTGCCAGTGTCGGGTCCAGGATGCTGTCGCCGACGGGCGTCGGGTCGATGAGGATGAGGTGCTCCGGGTCGGTGTCGATGCGGTTCTCCAGCGCGAGGTCCATGAGCACGCCGCCCGCGAGCGCATTGTCCAGCGCGATGCCTGGCACCGCCACGAACTTGCCGCCCTCGTCCCGCAGCAGGAGAAGGAGGATCTCCTCGGCGAATCTCAACAAGGTTCTCCTCGCTCCCAAGTTGTGTGGTCATCGTGCCCCGGAAGGCGGCTCCAACCGTCGGCGTGGACGGTCGGAATCCTACTTCCTCAGGCTGAGGCGAAGCGGGGGTCGCGGTCGCCCAGTTGGTCCAGGCGCTCGCAGCCGAGCTGGTGCATCACGGTGGTGAGCTGCTGCTCGAACATCGAGGCCACGAAACCGGCGCCCCCGGCTCCCAGGGCGCAGAGGCCGTACATGAACGCCCGGCCCGCGAGCGTGAAGTCGGCCCCGAGGGCCAGCGCCCGGGCGATGTCGAGCCCGCTGCGCACGCCGCCGTCGAACAGCACCGGCACCCTTCCGCCGATGCGCTCCACTATGGGGGAGAGGGCCTCGATGGCCGCGGGCGCGGCGTCGAGTTGGCGCCCTCCGTGGTTCGACACCACTACCGCGTTGGCGCCGCTGTCGATGCAGCGCTCGGCGTCGTCGGGATGGAGGATCCCCTTGACCACTACCGGACCCGGCCACAGCTCGCACGTCTCGGCCAGGTAGTCCCACGACAGGGTGCCGCCCAGGCTGGCCCCGACGAAGCCGGCCAACTCCCGCAGCGTGGCCCGGTCCACGTAGCGCTCCAGAGTGTGGAATCGGGGCAGGCCGTTGCGCAGCAGCCCGAGAGTCCACGCCGGCCTGAGCGCGGCCTGGGTCACATGGCGGGGCGTGATGCGGGGCGGCATCGAGACCCGCTTGCGAGTCTGGCGCTCCCGCCGGGCCCGGGCCGGCACGTCGGCCGTCACCACCAGAATGTGGAAGCCGGCCTGCTGCGCCCGGCCGAGCAGGTCCTCACGGACGGCGACGTCTCTCGGGGGGTAGAGCTGGAACCAGCCCATGTCCCCGGCGCGGGGACCCACATCTGAGATGTCGGCGGTGTTGACCGTGCTGGCCACGTACGGGATCCGGCACCGGGCCGCAGTCTCCGCCAGAGCGATGTCGGCACCGGGCCAGATCAGCCCGGTGAGGCCCACCGGGGCGATCCCCACCGGCAGCGAGCAGCGGACCCCGAACAACTCGGTGCCGACGTCGGGCTCCAGTTCGCCCTTGAGGAACCGCGGCATCAGCAGCACCCGCTGGAGCGACTCGATGTTGCGGGCGCTGGCCCGCTCGTCGCCCTCGCCGCTGTCGAGGTACTCCCAGGCGAACAGGGGGGTGCGCCGGCGGGCCCGCCGCCGCAGGTCGTCCACCGTCTGGTATCGCAGGGACGGCCCTCGCACGCTGGACACCCTACGTTTCCCCGGCCCACACGGGAATTGGCAGCCCAGGGCTCCCAATTGGGCGCCGACCGCTGCCAATTCGAGCGGTGGGGTGACCGGTCAGGCCGGCGAGCTGGCCAGCACGTCTCCGAACAGGGCCAGCGACTGGGACCAGGCCCGCTCGGCGGCGGCCTCGTTGTACGAATGCGCGTCCGGCCACGTGTAGGCGTGGTCGGCCCCGGGCAGTATGTCGACGGTGACCCGGTCGCCGAGGGTGGAGACCGCCTCGATGAAGGGTGTCATGCTGGCCACGCTCATCATCTTGTCGGCCTCGCCGAAGCCGGCATAGAGCGAGCCGGCCAGGCTTCCGGCGGTCAGGTGGGGAGAGTCGGGCTCGCCGTCCACCAGGAACGACGGATGCCACATCGCGCCCGCCTTGAACTGGTCGGGCAGGCGCATCATGGTGCGGAACACGGCCCGCGCCCCCAGGCAGAAGCCGATACAGCCCGCCGGCTCCCCCGACCCTGCCGGCCGGTCGGCGGCCACCGCATCCAGCGCCGCGTCGAGGTCGTGCTGGATGCCCTCGTCGGTCAGCGACATCAGCAGCGACATCAACTGATCCCCGGCGCCCGGGTTGGCGGTCAGCTCCGCCGGGCCGTAGCCGATCATCCGTCCGTGGCGGTGGTAGAGGTCAGGAAGGATCACGTCGTAGCCGTGGCCGGCGAGGCGTCGCCCGAAGACGTGCAGGGCCTCCCGGATGCCGGGCTTGTCCATGAACATCACGATCAGCGGGTGCGGCCCGCCCGACGCCGGTCGCATCCGGGGCACGGCCAGAGGCTCGCCGTCGCTGACCGTCTCGAGTATCGACTCTTGGACTGCAAGACTGGACATGGTTCGCAAAGCTACCGGGGCCGCTCACATCGGCGGCAAGGTACGGGTGCTCAACTACCAGTGCTCACGCACAAGAGCAGCCCGCGGCGTGATCTACCATGGTCGGCCGTGGTCCAAATGTTGTCTGAGCCGCGAGATGGGTTGCTCGACCGGTACCAGCCGGGCGGCGCTTTCGACGAGGCGTTCGATGCCGACGGGTCGGTGCGCGACACCTACAGCCGCATCGTCGAGCGGTTCCGGGAACTCGACGTCGACGAGATCAGGCGGCTCGAGAAGCTCGTCGCCGACGAGTTCCGCCGCCAGGGGATCACCTTCACCGTCTACAGCGAGGAGGAGGGCACCGAGCGCATCTGGCCCATGGACCTGTTCCCCCGGCTCATCGCCGCAGCCGAGTGGGACGAGCTGGCCCGGGGGCTGAGCCAGCGGGTCGCAGCCCTCAACTGCTTCCTGGCCGACCTGTACAACGGCGGTGCGGCGGCTGTCGCCGACGGAGTGGTGCCCCGGTGGCTGGTGATGTCGTCGCAGTGCTTCGAACGCAACGCCATGGGCATCGCCGTGCCCCACTCCGCGCACTGCAACGTGGCCGGGATCGACGTGGTGCGCGACACCGACGGTCGGTACCGGGTTCTCGAGGACAACCTGCGCAGCCCCAGCGGCATCTCCTATGTGATCGAGAACCGGGCGGCCATGGCCAAGGCCTGCAGCTGGCTGTTCTACGACCACGCCGTGCAGCCCACCGAGCAGTACGGTCAGATGCTGCGCTCCACGCTGCAGTCGATGGCCCCGGGAGGCGAGCATGACCCCCGCATCGTGGTGCTGACCCCGGGCATCTTCAACGCCGCCTATTTCGAGCACGCCTTCCTGGCCCGCTCGATGGGCGTGGAGCTGGTCGAAGGCAGAGACCTGGTCGTCGACGACCACAAGGTGTACACCCGCACCATCGAGGGGCTGGTCAAGGTGGACGTCATCTACCGGCGCATCGACGACGACTTCCTCGACCCGGTCGCCTTCCGGCCCAACTCGACGCTGGGTGTGCCCGGGCTTCTCAGCGCGCTGCGGGCCGGGACCGTCACGGTGTGCAATGCGCTCGGCAACGGCGTCGTCGACGACAAGGGCGTGTACCCCTACGTGCCTGAGATGATCAGGTACTACCTGGGCGCCGAGCCGATCATCGACAACGTCACCACCTACATGATGTGGGACCCCGACCAGCGGCGCGAGGCGCTGGCCAGGCTGGACGAGCTGGTGGCCAAGCCGGTCGGCGAGTCGGGTGGCTACGGCGTGCTGATCGGCCCCCACGCCACCGAGCAGCAGCTGGACGAGGCCCGGGCCAGGATCGAGGCCGAGCCCCGCAGCTGGATCGTCCAGGAACTCGTGCAGCTGTCCACGCTGCCGTCGGTAGCGGAGGACCGCCTCGAACCCCGCCATCTCGACCTGCGGCCCTTCGTGCTGACCGGCGAGCGGACCCAGGTCTTCCCCGGCGGGCTCACCCGGGTGGCCATGCGCCGGGGGTCGCTCATCGTCAACTCCTCCCAGGGCGGGGGCTCCAAGGACACCTGGGTCCTCGCCCCCGAGACGCCATGACGGCCGCGTACCGGTCATCGGGGAACTCGCCCGGGAGCGCGCCGTGATCCTGGCCCGCCACGCCGAGGCGCTGCTGTGGGTGGGCCGCTACCTGGAGCGGGCCGAGACCACGTCCAGGTGCCTCAACTACGCGGCCAACTCGATCACCCACCTGCGGGCCGGTGAGGCCCGCGCCGAGGGCGAGCTGATGGTCAGGACCCTCGGACTGCAGGACGAGTTGGAAGCCGTCGGTCCGCTGGAGAGCCAGCCCCAGCTGGTCGCCTTCCTGCTCTCCGACACCGACAATCCCGGGTCGGTGGTGTCGGCCATCGTCGCGGTCCGCGAGAACCTGCGGTCGGTCCGGGACCGGATCCCGATCGAGCTGTGGGAGGAGGCCAACGGCCTCTATCTCAGGTTCCCGTTCCTCGGCCACGCCGACGCCGCACCGGCCGGGCTCCACGAGGTGCTGCTGATGGTGCGGCGGGCCTGCCTGGCCATCTCCGGAGTCCTCAACGAGGGCATGCGGCGCGATGAGGGGCACGCCTTCGTGGTCGTCGGCCGGATGCTGGAGCGGTCGATCTTCACGGTGGGCCTGCTCGAGGCCAGCCACTCCGACGCCCGCGGGGTGATGGACGCCGCCCGGATGCTGCGGCTCACCAGCTCGTTGCAGGCGTACCACCGCCAGCACGGCAACGCCCCCGACACCCACGGCGTGGTGCGCTACCTGCTGCACGCCCCGGACCTGCCCCGCTCGCTGCTGTCATGCCTCGGCCGGGCCGAGGAGGGCCTCACCGGGTTGGGGCCGAACTCCGCCGCGCTGGACCGCGCCCGCCGCAAGGCGGCCCTGCTGCGGGCCCGCCTGGAACTCGGCGAGGTCGAGGAGGCCATGGCCTCCGCTCCGGTGGCGACATTGCAGGACTTGGCGGTGCAGCTCACGGGACTGGCCAGCGACGTGCACGCCGGCATCGTGCCGCCGCTGGCCATGGCCACGGTCCAAGCCCAGTACGTCCGTCCCGGCGGGGCCGGCAAGGGCGAAGGGGCGGGATGAGGCTCGGAATCTCCTACCGGATGCACTTCCGCTACTCCGAGCCCGTGACCGAGTGCCAGAACGAGGTGCGGGTGCGGCCCCGCGACGACGATCACCAGCGAGTGCTGTCGTACCGGCTGACATCGCAGCCGCAGCTCCAGGTGTTCTCGGTCCACGACTACTGGGGCACGGTCGTGGAGCAACTCGGCATCCGCACGCCCCACACCGAACTGGAACTGCTGGCCGAGGCGACCGTGGAGACGGCGGCCCGCCCCGAGCCGGCCGAGGCTCCAGCGGTCTCAGCGCTGGATGACGCCGGCTTCCGGTTGGAGCACTTCGAATTCCTGGAACCGTCCCAGCATGTCGACTGGCGCCCCGGCGACGCCGTCGAGCAGCGGGCCGCAGCCACGGTTGCAATAGCCGCGTCCGTGCCGGAGATGGTGTCCGCGGTGGTGGCCGATGTGCGAGGGGCGTTGAGCTACGAGCAGGGCGCCACCGACATCGGCGTCTCGCTGGCGAAGCTGCTCGAGGGAGGGGCAGGCGTGTGCCAGGACTTCGCGCACCTGGCGCTCGGCATGCTGCGCAGCGCCGGTGTCCCCGCCCGCTACGTCTCGGGATACTTGTTCGCGGCCGACGAGACCTCAGCGAACTCCGAGACCGCCGACATCGTGACAGTGCAGACCCATGCGTGGATCGAGGTCGCATTGCCCGGCTGGGGCTGGTGGGCGCTCGACCCGACCAACGGCGGCCCCGTCGGGGAGCGCCACGTCGTCATCGGCTGCGGGCGCGACTACGGCGACGTGCCGCCGGTGAGAGGCGCCTTCATGGGCTCGGGTACCGCAGAGGTCGACGCCGAGGTGCTGATCGGAAGGCAGAGCGAGGACCTGCCCCCGGAAGCGCCGGCACCCCGGCGGGCCCGTTCCGACGTCAGGACGCCCGCAGCCCCGAGTTGGTCCCAGCAGAGCCAGCAACAGCAGCAGTGAGCGGGGAGCGGAGTCTCAGGTTGGTTCTACGTGCCTACGGCACAGGACCAACCCGAGATACCGGGGGTGAGCCGCCGCGGGCCCACAGCTGGAAGGCCAGCGCAATTGCGGTGTAGGCCAGATAGGCGACGCCGATCGGCATCACCGAGCCGTCGATGGCCCGGTCGGTGAACGAGGCCAGCAGCGACCCCAGCATCCAGGTGCTGACCCCCAGGGTCGACGCGGCCGTGCCGGCCATCTCGCCCATCGGTTCCAGGGCCAGGCTCACACCGGACGGGAACACCGCCACGTGAACGGCGTTGCACAGCGTGAACAGTGCCAGCCACAGTCCGAACGGCGGCAGGCCGTCACCGGCAGCCGTCACCGCGAACAGCGCAGCAGAGGCCGCGGCGAAGGCGCTGCCGGCCCAGAGCACCAGCTGGCGGGCGTCCACCCAGTGCAGTAGGCGATTGCTGGTCAAGGCCACCGCGGCGGCAAGGACGCCGGCGGCGCTGAAGTACGGCACGAACCAGCTCGAACGGTCGTACACGTCGCCGAAGATCAGCTCGGTGCTGCCCAGGTAGGCCAGGAAGGCCCCGAAGCCGAAGGTGACCATCAGCGTGTAGCCCAGCGACGTGCGGTTGGAGACCACGGCCCGGAAGCCCGCCGCCACCGGACCGAGCCGCAACGACCGGCGGTGGGCATCCTTTAGCGTCTCGTCGAGGCGCAACGACCACGCCAGCGCGACCAGCCCGGTCACCACGCCGAAGGCCATCACCCAGCGCCACGAGCCGATAACCACCAAGCCCTTGCCGAGAACCGGAGCCACGATCGGCGCGATGAAGAAGACGGCCTGGATGAGCGTCATCACCCGGGCCATGGCCGTTCCCGCGTAGCGGTCCCGCACGATGGCCTGCGTCAGGATCCGAGGTCCCGCGGCCGCGAACCCCCACACGAACCGGCTGGCGTAGAGCACGCCCAGTGACGGGGCCAGCGCCGCCGCCAGAGCAGCCGCGGCGTACAGCACCAGGCTCCCCGCCAGGGCCCGCTTGCGGCCCACGGCGTCGGCCAGGGGGCCGTAGAACAGGTGTCCGATCCCGGCCCCCATCAGGAACAGCGTCACCGTGAGGGACAGCCGGGTGGAGTCGTCGTCGAGGCCGAAGGCGGGACGCATCTGCTCGAAGGCGGGCAGCAGGATGTCGATGGCCAGCGACGACATCGCCGTCAACAGCCCCATCAGCAGCACGAACTCCCGCTCGCCCATGCGGCTCATCGGCCCGCTCACGGCGGCGAGCCGCCCCGAGCCCAGAAGTGGCACACCAGCGACAGCACGCTGTAGGTGAGGTAAGCGATGCCGATCGGCATCACCGAGCCGTCGATAGCCCGGTCGGTGAACGAGGCCAGCAGCGAGCCTCCCAGCGAGCCGCAGGCCCCCATCACGGCCGCCGCGGTGCCCGCCAACTTCCCCATCGGCTCCAGAGCCAGGCTTATGGCGGTCGGGAACACCCCCACGCAGCTGGCGTTGGCCAGGCTGAACAGCACCATCCAGAGGCCGAACGGAGGCAGGCCTTCGCCGGCCACGGTCACTGCGAACAGGGCGGCCGAAATGGCGACGAAGGCCGCGCCCGCGCCCAGTGCCAGCTGGCGGGCGTCCACCCGGTGGAGCACCCGGTTGCAGCCCAGCGCCACTGCTGCGGACGCCAGGCCGAAGGCGGAGAAGTACGGGACGAACCACCCCGGGCGGCCGTACACATCGCCGAAGATCAACTCGGTGCTGGCCAAGAAGGACAGGAACGCACCGAAGCCGAAAGTGATCATCAGCGTGTAGCCGAGAGAGGTGCGGTTGCACATGACCGAACGGAATCCCGCCAGCACCGGTCCGACGCTCAACCGACGTCGGTGCTCGGGGTCCAGGGTCTCGGCGAGACGTACCGACCATGCCAGTACCGCCACCGCGATCACTGCGCCGAAGGCCATCACCCAGCGCCATGAACCGATTTCCACCAAGCCCTTGCCAAGAACCGGAGCGAGGATGGGTGCGATCATGAACGCGGTCTGGATGAGCGTCATCACCCGGGCCATGGCCGTGCCCGCGAAGCGGTCGCGCACGATGGCCTGCGTGAGGGTCCTGGAGCCGCCCGACGCGATTCCCCACACGAACCGGCCGGTGTAGAGCACGCCCAGCGACGGGGCCAGCGCACAGGCCAGCGCGGCCGCACCGTAGAGCGCCATGCCCCCCGCGAGCGTCGGTTTGCGCCCCACGGCATCGGCGATGGGGCCGTAGAACAGGTTGCCGACGCCCGTCCCCATCAGGAACAGGGTGATGGTGAGGGCCAGCTCGGCGGAGTCGTCGTCGAGGCCGAAGGCGGGACGCATCTCCGCGAAGGCGGGCAGCAGGATGTCGATGGCCAGAGCCGACATGGCGGCCACCAGGGCCATGAACAACACGAACTCCCGCTCACCCATGCGGTGTTCGGGCCTGATCACGGCGGCGAGTCTGCCCCAGGCACGGCCGGCAACCCTCCACGGGTGCGGTGGGCTGGCGAGTCCGGCCGCCGACGGGCCCGGCGGCGGGTTAGGGTGCGGCCCACTCACGGGCCCACCGAGCCCAGAAGGGAGCAGGCGATGACGGACACGATGACCGCCGCGAGACTCAGTCTTCCCGGACGGCTGGGAGACCCCGACATGACCCTGGCCACCGACCCGCGCTCGGACCCCCGCATGGTGGCGGTGCTTGAGCCGTTGGGCTTGGCCGGGCGGGCCGACCCGGTGCCGCTCAGCGCCGAGTCGTCGCTCGAGGACATCCGCACGGTTGCAGCGTTGGGTGAGCCGGGATTCGAGCAGCTCTTCGACGTGCTGTTCGCGGGCCTGACGCCCGTCGAAGGCGTGGAGTCGCGCACCGAGGTGATCGGCGGCGTCGACGGCAACGACATCAGTCTCTACATCCACCGCCCGGCTGGCGACGGCGGCCCGCATCCGGGCATCCTGCACATCCACGGCGGCGGCATGGTGATCCTCTCCGCGGCGGGTGCCTCCTACCGGCGCTGGCGCGACGCGCTGGCCGCTCTCGGGCTGGTGGTGGTGGGGGTGGAGTTCCGCAACGCCGCCGGGGGGCGCGGCAGCCACCCGTTCCCGGCGGCCCTCAACGACTGCACCGCGGCGCTGGAGTGGATGCACGCCCACCGGAAGGACCTCGGGGTGTCGAAGCTGGTGGTGTCGGGCGAGTCCGGCGGCGGGAACCTCACGCTGGCTACATCGTTGAAGGCCCGCCAAGATGGCCGCCTCGGCATGATCGACGGGGTGTACGCCCAGTGCCCGTACATTTCAGGTACGTATGCGAGCCCGCCGCCGGAGCTGCCGTCGCTGCACGAGAACGACGGTTACTTCCTGGCCAGCGACCTCATGGGGTACTTCGTGGAGGCCTACGACCCGGGCGGAGCGAACCTGACCAACCCGCTGGCCTGGCCCTGGCACGCCGCGGTGGACGATCTCGCCGGCATGCCGCCCCACGTGATCTCTGTCAATGAACTCGACCCCCTGCGAGACGAGGGACTCGACTACTACCGCAAGCTCGCCCGGGCAGGCGTCACGGTCAGCAGCCGCACCGTCAACGGCACCTGCCACGCCGGCGACCTGCTGCTGCCGGGCGCCCTGCCCGAGGTGTACGCCGCCTCGGCCCGCGATCTAGCCACCTTCGCCCACGCACTCTGAGCCGCACGTCGCGGCTAGCCGCGGCGGACTCGCGCTCGGGCCTCGGCCGGGGTCTCGGCCTCCCCGGTACGGGCCAGGGCCTCCTTGCGGACCAGCTTGACGGGCACGCCGATGGCGTCGCCGGGCGGGAGCATGTCGGCGGTGTAGAGGGCGATCTGCTGGCGGGCCGCCACCTTGTCTCCCTCCATGTCGAGGTTGCGGGCGTTGGTGCCCTTGGGCGGGACGATGGCCCGGCCGTCGCGCCACTCCAAGTCCCACCACCACTTCTTGATGGGGTTGATCGAGCCGTTGCCCACCCTGTCGTCCAACCGGGCCAGCCAGCTGCGGGTGAACGGCAGCTTGATGGCGGCCCACAGCAGCGCCCGCTCGGCCAGCACCCCCTCGATGTTGAACGGGCAGGTCTTCATGCAGCGCCCGCAGGCCGATCCTCGCAGGTTGCCCAACCTGTACTTGGTGCATCGCTCGACGTCGGGCTTCCACATCTCGGCCCCGTTGAACATGACCTTGTCGCCGAAGGGGATGGCTGCGCAGGGACACTCCCGGGCGCACTTGGTGCACTTGGAGCAGAAGTCTTGGAGCCCGAAGTCGATGTGGCGGTCGGGGGTGACCGGCATGTCGGTGGTGACCACCACCGACTTGAACCTCGGACCCACGAACGGGTTGAGAACCAGCTCGCCGATACGGCTCAGCTCGCCCAGGCCGGCGTGCAGCACCAGCGGTATGTGCAGCACGTCGGACTCGGCGTTGGTGTGACTGCGGGCGCTGTGGCCCAGCGAGCGGATGTGGGACGAGATGATCCCGGCGATCTGCGCGCCCCGCATGTAGGCCCGCATCGACTGCGCGCCGCTCACCCAGTCGTCGCCGCTGGCGCCCTCCATGGTCTCATAGCCCTGATCCAGCAGGATCACCAGCGCGTTGGCGTGGTAGGGCTCCACGACGGATCCGTCCTTGCGGTGCGAGTACCAGGCATAGGTGGGGACCCGGCACACGCCGGCCATGTCGCCGCCGAGGTGGTAGGCCAGCGCCTTGAGAGCGTCGGCGTTGGCGTCCGGATCGCGGCTGCCGGGATCGGTCTCGGAGGCGACCTCGCCGTCCTGGTAGGGGACCATGGCGTCGATCTGGTGCACGTACGACTGGGCGTGGGGGGTCTTCCAGGCGAACACCTTGACGTCGCCCTGGAACTTGGGCCCCATGTCGCCGTTGGCCGCCCGGGGGAACCCGCCGGCCCGCACCGGCACCCGGGGCACCTCGTCCTCGATGATGAGGGTGGTGGGCGAGTCGACCCGCTTGATGCGCTCCATCGGGTAACGGCCCATGTGCAGGGGCCGGTGGTCGCCGTTGAGCCGCCCGATGCCGGCCCGGGTGCCGCCCCGGCCCAGCAGCCAGCCGAGCCCGCAGGTGCTGCGCAGAGCCCCCAGCGGCGACCGGCGGGCGAGAGGGGCGTGGGGATCGAGCTCCCAGTCCGTGCTCACCACCGACAACGCGAACCCGCCGCCGATGTAGGGCACCCGCAGCCGCCCCCTGTGCACTTCCACCAGGCCGGCCTGGAGCGCCACCCGGTCCAGGTCGAGATCGCTGGCGTCGGGTGTGTGGGCCACCGCGTCGTGGCCCAGGGTCCGGATGTAGTGGGCGGTGATCACGGCCAGCTCGGTGGCCCGCAGTCCGGCGCTGACCTGGCGGGTCCCGTCGATCCAGTCGTCGCCGGGTCGGGAACCGTCGAGCTTGCGGGTGAAGCTGATCAGGATGACGACGCCGTAGCGGTGCGCCCGCCTCGCACCGGTCCAGGCCTCTTCGGGTATCAGCCCGCAGCCGACCATGTCGGCGTCGAGGAAGTACAGGCCGGCCTTGAGGTTGCGGGCGGCATCGGCCGGGTCGTCGGGAATCGGCGCTTCCGGTGCCACCGGCCCGTGGCGTTGCTGGTTGAACAGGTCGAGGTACAGCCCGTAGGCGGGCGCGGCTGATCGGGGGCCGGATGGTTCGCCCTCAGCCGGCCGGGGCGGCAACCGTCCGGAGTTCAGGCCCGGGGGACGGGCGTCGGCCGCGGCAAGCCGGGGAAGGCGCTCCAGCGGGTACGGCCCGAGGTGGACCGGCCGCTTGCGGTGCGAGAACAGCCTCATCGACGGCTCAGCTTAGAGACAGGGCCGGCCCGGATACCGTGAGGCGGTGCGCCAGCTGATCACCGAAGCGCTGATCGTCACCGGCGACAGCGCGTCCCAGCCCTCCGTCGGTGACGTGCTGATCGACGGCGACCGCATCGTCCATCTGGGGCAGGTGCCACCCAGCGCGGCCGCCGGAGCGGAGCGCACCATCGAGGCCGACGGTCGGGTGCTGGCCCCCGGCTTCGTGGACACCCACAACCACGGCGCCCTGGCCGGAACCCGGATCGGCGAGAACGGGATCCCGATCAGCTGCGAGATGGCGGTGCGGGGCGGCGTGACCAGGCGCATCTGTGGCGTGGACGGCCTTTCCCCCGCGCCGGTGGCGTCCGACCAGCGGGCCGAGTACGCCGCGCAGCTTGCTCCCCTCGACGGCACCGCGGGCCCCGCGGGCGGCCCCGACAGCGACGACCCCGCCGGAGGCCTCGACTGGCCGTGGTCGACGATGGAGGAGTTCCTGGCCTGGCACGCGGGTCGGTCCGTCACCGACCTGGGGATGCACCTGGGCCACAGCGCGGTGCGGCGCACGGTGATGGGCAACCTCGATCGCACCGCCGACGACGCCCAGATCCGGGCCATGGCCGAAGTGGTGCGCCGGGAGGCTCCCTGGTGCCTGGGGCTTTCCACCGGGCTTGTCTACAACCCGGCCGTCTACTCCGACCAGCGGGAGATCACCTCCCTGGTGAGGGCGTTCAACGAGGTCAAGCCGGGCGCACTGTACCCCCACCTACGGTCGGAGAGCGACGACATCATCGAGGCGCTCGACGAAGTGATCACCGCCGCGGTCGAGGGCGGGGGCGGCTACTGCAGCGAGCATTCCAAGATCGCGGGCCACCGCAACTGGGACCGCTTCGGCGACGTGGCGGCCAGGCTCGACGACGCGGCCGGCTCGGTGCCCACCATGGGCAACATGTACCCGTACACCGCGGGCAGCACCACCGCCGACGCTCTGTTCCCGCCGGAGGTGCGCTCCGGCACCCGGGCCGAGTTCCTGGCCCGGCTGACCGACGACCGTGTGCGGGAGTTCGCGTTCGAGAAGATCTACGGCGAAGGCTTGGGATGGGACAACTTCGTGTCGTTCTGCGGGGGCCTGGAGGGAATCCAGATCGCGGGGGTGCTCCAGGGAGTGGGCGACGAGTTCCTGGGCAAGCGCTTCTCGGACGTGGTGCTGGCCGCGGGCGTGACCGACATGAACTCGATAGAGGCCCACGACGCGGTCTGCGACTTCTTCCTGCACAACCGGGGCGAGGTGTCGATCATCAGCCACTACGGCAACGAGGCCACCGTGGAGCGGTTCTTCCGCCGCCCGAATATGGCGCTGTGCACCGACGGTCTCATGCCGGGACCGGGTCAGAAGCCTCATCCCCGGTCGCTGGGAGCCTTCCCCAAGGCGCTACGCATGGCCCGGGAGCTGGGCATCCCGGTGGCCGAGATCGTGCACCGGCTGGCGGTGCTGCCGTGCGTCTTCATGGGGCTGCCCAGCCCGGTGCTGCGCGAGGGTGCCGACGCCTCGCTGGTGCTGATCGACTGGGACCGCGTCACCGAGCGCAACAGCTACGAGGACCCCCTGGTGCCGCCCGAGGGCATCGACGCCACCTGGGTACACGGCGAGCTGGTGCAGCACGAGGGCCGCATCCACCCGCCGGGGGCGTTCTCCGGCCGCCACCTGCTAACGCGGCCTGTCGACTGACGGTCACGACCTAGCCAGCCGAGATTGACGTACTCTTGCTCCCTATAGGGGGAAACTACGTCAATTTGGTGACAACCGCGGACGAACTATGCCGGGGGCTGGTTGATCAGGTGGGTGGCCGCGTTGTCGAAGTGGTCGAACATGGCGGCACGGATCTCGTCGGGCAGGGGACGGCCGGTGCCGTCGGCGATGGTGGCCGCGTCGAGCGAGGCGGTCATGTGGGCCATCCACGCGTCGCGCTCGGCCCAGCCGATGGCGAAGGGGAAGTGCCGCATGCGCAGGCGGGGGTGGCCCCGCTCCTCGCTGTAGTGCGGCGGCCCGCCCCAGTACTGGGCCAGGAAGCCGGCCAGCCGCCTGCGGGACGGACCCATGTCGCGCGGGTACATCGGCCGCAGCAAGCGGTCGTCCTCGACGGCGTCGTAGAACCGGTCGACCAGCTCGTCGAAGAACGGCTGGCCGCCCACGATCTCGTACATGGTCGGCGGCGCCTGCATCGCCTCTCGTAGCGACCCCGTGATGTTCAATCCGGCCTGCCAGCTCTCACCCTCGCTACCCGCTGCGTCGTCATGGCCGGTGGCCGGCGTGTCGGCGTCGGGCTCAGTGGTCACGGTCGAGGCATCTCGCGGAACTTGGAGGGGGTCCAGGGCGGCTCGCCACGACGGGCTGTTGCGCAGACCCCAGCGCAGGAATCGCAGCAGCGCTGTCGCGCCCAGGCGGGCGCCCGGGCGGGCTCTCACGCCGAGCACCTCGCTCAGCTCGGGGGGCATGGTGCTGATCGCGCCATGCATCAGTACGTCATAGCCCAGCCGCTGGCGGGCCGGCAGCGGCGGCTGGCGCAGGAAGTCCACCGCGGACCGCATACCTGCGCTGGGCGCCAGATCCGGATGGGTGTAGACCCAGGCGTGCAGCTCGGCCGCGGTCTGGGGCAGGGGAGCGGCGCCGAGCACGGCCCCCACCTGGGACTGTTCGACCACGAACCGGTCGGCCTCGGCCTCCGTCAGCCCCGGGCCGAACTCGCGGTACGACACCAGGAACGACTCGGTGAGGGTGTTGTGCACCCAGGCGGCCAGCTCCGGCATGGTCGCGTCGTAGGCGATGCCCCGGTGCGAGGTGCCGCTCACGCCCTGGTGGGCGGCCCGGACCCGCTCGACTGCCTCCTCCACTTCGGGCATGGCCCCGAACGTCGCCGACGTCACGTAGAAGGCGGTGCGGTTCAGGCGGCCCATGGGGTCGTCGCGGTAGCGGCTGTGCTCGTCGACGCCGGCCACAGCCTCGGGATGGGCGGCCTGGATCAGCAGGGCCCGGATGGCTCCCACGAACACGCTCACGTCCCCGATTGCCTTCCAGCTCACTGAGCCCGGCCCGCACAGCCCGGCGTCGCCGGGATAGTCGGCCGTGCGCTGCAGCGGCATCTCGCCGTGGGAGAACAGCCCGCTGACGGAGGCCCCCAGGCGCGCCCGGTAACGCTGCAGCGTGTCCACACCCAAGACGCTACTGCCGCCGCCCAGGGCAGCGGGCTCGCGTGGTTGCGGGACAGTGGGCCGCGATCTCGCGACCCTGGATCCGGCTCAGGTCACCGTGCCGGCCTGGGTGCCGCGGCGGGCCTTCATGCGCTGGCGCATCCGGGAGTGGGCCTCGGGGGTGCCGTCGTGGAAGGTGCCGAACAGCTTGTCGATGGGCACGGGCCGGTTGCCGTAGTTGCACTCGAAGTAGCGGTGGTGCAGATGGTGGAAGTAGTCGGCGCCCGGCGCGGTGCGCCCCTCGCGCCGGCCGACCTCGAAGCGCTCGAACCCCGAGTGCGACACCGGCCGCCGAGGATCACGATGAACGGATGGGCCGGGACCACCCACCACAACGCGAACACGCTGAAGTAGATCACGTGCTCCAGCGGGTGCATCGAGATGCCGGTCCACGGCCCGGTGTTGACGTTGCGGTGGTGCAGGTAGTGGGCGTGGTCGTAGAACCAGCGCACATGCAGCAGCCGGTGGTTGAGGTAGAAGTGGGTCACCGACCACACGAACACCGCGACGGTGAGCACCGACAGGTACGGCCACCCCGAACTCCACCCAACCGACGGGATCCAGTCGTTGGCGTAGAACCACATGGTGAGCGACTCGTACGCGGTCCAGATGGTGACGCCGCTGACCAGGCTCCAGAACACGTTGTCCCGGGTCTGGTTGGTCCACAGGAACTCCCGGTTGGTGGTACTCATCCACTGCCGGTTGTACTTGTAGCGCTGCTGCTGGGCCCGCCGCATGTACAGCGCCAGATGCAGCGCTCCCGCCACTGCGGCCAGGATCAGCGCGTTGCGCACGTAGATCTGCAGCATCCACCCCGGATGGAGGCTCGCCATGCGCTCCATGGAGGGTGTGAGGTAGTTCCACGTCAGCGCGGCCAGCGCCACCCACCACACGCCGTAGGGCAGCATCACCGGCGTGACCAGGTACCGCAGTGTCGCAACCGGCCGCGGCGGCCAGTCGAACATCGGCGACGTCGTTATGGGCACGTCGGGCTCGTAGCCCTTGGAGCCGGGGCTGCCGACCGCCGGAGACGTATCCGCCATAGCCCTGCGACCTCCTTCGAACCACCCCGATCTGCCCCGAGTGGTGCGGAATGCTACAACCCGGGAGGAACCCGTGCAGGATTCTCGGGTCGATTCTGTCGACATACTGCAGGTGTCCAACCCGAGATTCCGGAGTGACCGACCGGACCGGCGGCACCGTATGCTCTCGGCCATGAAATATGCCTCCCCGACGACGGTGGCCGAGGCTGTGGATCTGCTGGACTCCGAGCCGGACGCCCGCGTGTACGCGGGCGCAACCGACCTGATCCCCCAGATCCGCGCCGGACGTCCCGAACCGGCCGTGATGGTCGACCTGAAGCGCATCGAGCGGTTGTGCGCCGTCAGCAGCCGCGGATCCACGTACACGGTCGGCGCGGCCACGCCCACCGCCGACATCTGCGCCCACGACGGCCTGGCTGCGGCCTTCCCCGGCCTGGTCGAGGCCAGCGGGCTCATCGGCTCGGACCAGATCCAGAGCCGCTCGAGCTGGGGCGGCAACCTGGCCAATGCCTCGCCCGCGGCCGACACCCCTCCCAGCCTCATCGTCAACGACGCCCGGGCCGTGATCGCCGGACCGGGCGGGGAGCGCACCGTGGCCGCGGCCGAGGTCGCCACCGGCCCCGGCATCACGTCGCTCGGCGGTGGCGAGTTCATCGTCGAGTTCGAGTTGGACGAGCCGCCGGCCCGCACCGCCGACGCCTACCTGCGGCTGATCCCCCGCACCGAGATGGACATCGCGGTGGTCGGCGCGGCGGCCCGGGTCACCCTCGACGGCGACGGCAAGGTCTCCGCGGCGGCCATCGCCCTCGCTGCGGTGGCCCCGACCGTGGTACGGGTGCCCGGCGCCGAGGCCGCCCTGATCGGCAACGAGCCGGCCGGCGATGCGCTGGCCGCCGTGGAGGCGGCTGCGTCGGCCGCCACCAACCCCATCGACGACAAGCGGGGCACCGTCGCCTACCGCCGGCAGGTGGCCGGCGTGCTGGCCCGCCGGGCGGTGTCGATCGCGGCCGAGCGGGCCCGCGAGCGAGGAGGCCAGTCATGAGCCGCGTCCACGTCACCTGCACCATCAACGGCGACCCGGCCGAGTTCCTCTGCGACGGCGGCCAGACGCTGCTCGACGCCCTGCGCGACGAGGTGGGCCTCACCGGGGCCAAGGAGGGCTGCGGCACCGGCGACTGCGGGGCCTGCTCCGTCGTCATGGACGGGCGGCTGCTGTGCTCGTGCCTGGTGCTCGCCCCCGAGGCCGAGGGCGCAACCGTCTCCACCGTGGAGGGGATGGCCAGCGGCGACGACCTGCATCCCCTCCAGCAGTGCTTCCTGGAGGGCGCCGCCCTGCAGTGCGGCGTGTGCACCCCCGGGTTCCTGGTGGCGGCCAAGGCGCTGCTCGACCGCAACCCCCATCCCACCGAGACCGAGGTCCGCTTCGGCCTGGCCGGCAACCTCTGCCGGTGCACCGGCTACGACAAGATCGTGCGCTCGGTGCTGGCCGCAGCCCAGAGGCTGAGCGGGTAGGGGCGCCAATGCGACGATTCCAAGAGGCGCTGAGCGAAGCCGTGGCCCGAGCGGCCCGTGAGCGCAGCGAACAAGAGCGGGAAACACCGCAATGAACGAGACGACCGAGAGCTAGGAGCCGCAAGTGACCGTCACCGAGCCCAAGCCCCGCTACAAGTACGTCGGCACCCGGCCCGTCCGCCACGACGGGCTCGAGAAGGTGACCGGCCGGGCCCGCTTTGCGGCCGACCTCAACATGTCGGGGCAGCTCCACGGCATCGTGGTGCGCTCACCCCACGCCCACGCCCGGATCACCTCCATCGACACGTCGGAGGCCGAGGCCATGCCCGGCGTCAAGGCGGCGATCACCGGCGACGACTTCCCGGCCGTCGATCCCGGCCACCGCCAGTACGACATGTGCATCAACGTCATCGCCCGCGACAAGGTCTTCTACGAGGGCCACGCCGTGGCTGCGGTGGCCGCCTCCACCCGCGACCAGGCCCAGGCGGCCGCGGCTGCGGTCAAGGTGGAGTACGAGGTGCTGCCCGCGGTGCTCACCATCGACCAGGCGCTGGCCCCCGACGCCCCCCTGCTGCACGCCCACATGATGACCGCAGGCGCGGAGGAGCCCGCGGAGGAGCCTTCCAACATCAGCAACATCACCCGGTTCTCCAGCGGCACGGACATGGACGCCGGGTTCGCCGAGGCCGATCTGGTGATCGAGCGGGAGTTCACCACCCAGCCGGTCCATCAGGGATACATCGAGCCCCACGCCTGCGTGGCCGACACCGGCCAGGACGGCCACACCACGATCTGGTGCTCCTCGCAGGGGCATTTCAACGTGCGGTCGTCCACCGCCACGCTGCTCGGCTGGGAGAACACCCGCATCAGGGTGATCCCCGCCGAGATCGGCGGCGGCTTCGGCGGCAAGACCACCATCTACCTGGAGCCGCTGGCCGTGGCCCTGTCGGCCAGGGCGGGGCGTCCGGTGAAGATGGTGATGACTCGCGACGAGGTGTTCCGCGCCACCGGCCCCGCCCCCGGCACCAAGCTCAGGATCAAGCTCGGCGTCCAGAGCGACGGCAACCTGGTGGCCGGGGACGCCTACTTGATCTACACCAACGGCGCCTACGCCGGCCCCGGAGGGCTGCTGGGCGCCATGACCGTGTTCGAGTCCTACAACATTCCCAACTTCGACATCGAGGCGCTCGACGTTGTGATCAACACGGCCCGCTCGGCCGCCTACCGGGCTCCGGCCGCGCCCCTGACCGCCTACGCGATGGAGACCCTGCTCGACGAGGTCGCCACCGAGCTCGGCATCGACGCCATGGAGCTGCGGCTCAAGAACGCGGTCGCTGAGGGCGACCCGTCGACGATGGGCTTCCCGTTCGCCCGCATCGGCTTCGTGGAGTGCCTCGAGGCGGTGCGCGACCACCCGCACTTCACCGCTCCTTTGGGCCCCAACCAGGGCCGGGGACTGGCCGCCGGCTACTGGTTCAACATCGGCGAGTCGTCCAGCGCCACCGTCAACCTCAACGAGGACGGCACCGCCACGGTGGTGACCGGCAGTCCCGACATCGGCGGCAGCCGGGCCTCGATGGCGCTGATGGCCGCCGAGGAGCTGGGCATCGACCCCTACGACATCCGCCCCGTGGT
>JAGWAO010000008.1:58454-65882 GCA_021296315.1 Acidimicrobiia bacterium
GAGACCGGCGTGGTGCGGGTGGTGCGCTACACCGCCTCGCAGGATGCGGGCACCGCCATCCATCCCAGCTACGTGGAGGGCCAGATCCAGGGCGGCGTCGCCCAGGGGGTCGGCTGGGCCCTCAACGAGGAGTACATCTACGACTCCGACGGCGTGCTGGAGAACCCCAGCTTCCTCGACTACCGGGTACCGGTGGCCTCGGACCTGCCCATGATCGACGCCATCATCGTGGAGGTCCCCAACCCGGCCCATCCCTACGGCGTGCGCGGCGTGGGCGAGACCGGCATCGTGCCCCCCATCCCGGCGGTGGCCAACGCCATCTACAACGCCACCGGGTGCCGCCTCCGCGACCTGCCGATGTCGCCCATCAGGGTGCTGGAGGCCATCACCGCCAACGGCGGCTCCAACGGCTCCTAGGCAAGCCGGGGCGAGGGGCCCATGGCCGTCCGGGTCCACCTGAGTTCCAACCTGCGGGGCCCCACCGGCGGGCTGGCGGAGGTGGAGGCGGAGGGAGCCACCGTCGGCGCCCTCATCGACGACCTCGACCGGCGCTACCCGGGCCTGGGCGACGCCTTGCGGGCCGGTGTGTCGGTCGTGATCGACGGCCTGCTGATCGCCCATCCCGAGTACGAGCCCCTCGCCGACGGAGCGCAGGTCTACTTCGTCCCCCAAACGGCGGGCGGATTGGGATAGACTTAAACGTACTTTAATTGAATCACACAGTATGTGGTGCTAGAGTGCAGCCATGGAGACAGTGACGCTGGCGGATCTGGCCCCGATTCTCGCCGCAGTGATCGGGCCGATGCTGCTGTTCGCCGTCGCCATCATGCGCTATCAGCATGTAGACAGCACCAAGACACGCGATCTGATCGACGAGGCCCGCAGAGAGAACCGGGAACTTATCAAGGAGGCTCGCAAGGAGAGCCGGGAGCTGATCGCCGGGAACCGTGAGCTGATCGACAGGAACCGGGAGTTGATCGACAGGAACCGTGAGCTGATCGACGGGAATCACAAGGAGTTGGGCGGCAGCCTGGGGGACGTGCGGGAGCGGCTGGCTCGCATTGAGGGCTATCTGAGGATCTGGCCCCCTCCTCCGCACGGTGCCAATGACGGCGACGCCGAAGCCGCCTGAGCCGGGGCGAGTTCAGACTGGCTGGGCCACCTCGGCGAGGGTGGTCAGGAAGCGGTCGTTCTGGGCGGGGGTGCCGATGGTCACCCGGATGCCGATCCCCGAGAACGGGCGGACGACCACGCCCCGCCGCTCCAGGCCGATGCACACTTCGTCGGTGCGGTCGCCCAGATGCATCCACACGAAGTTGGCCTGGGCATCCGGTATGTCCCAACCGTCGGCGGCCAAAGCGGCCGCCACGCGACCCCGCTCGGCCTTGATGGCGTCGATGTGGGCCTGGGCCTCCGAGGCGGCGTCGTCGCCCAAGGCGGCCAGGGCCGCGGCCTGGGCCAGCCCGTTGACGTTGAAGGGGATGAGGCACTTGTCGATGGCCGACACGATCTCGGGGTGGGCCATCACGTAGCCCACCCTCAGGCTGGCCAGGCCGTACGCCTTGGAGAACGTCCGGGCCACGGCCACGTTGTCGAAGCGGGGCAGCAGCTCGGTTACCGGGTCGCCTAGGGCGGGGTCGGCGAACTCCCGGTAGGCCTCGTCTACCAGCACGAGGACATCGCCGGGGATGCTCGCAGCCAGCTCCGTCACCGCGGCGGTGGACACCGCCGTGCCGGTGGGGTTGTTGGGGGTGGCCAGCAGCACCAGCTTGGTCCGTTCGGTGACGGCCGCGGCCACTGCGTCGAGGTCGAAGACGTGGCCGGCGGTCAGCGGTACCCGCACCAGGGTCCCGCCCATGGTCTGGACCGAGATGGGGTAGGCCTCGAAGGAGATCCAGGGGGTGACCGCCTCGTCACCGGGGTCGATGTACGCAGTGGCCAGCTGGTACAGAAGAGCGACCGAGCCCGCGCCCACCGTCACCTGCTCGACGGCCAGTTGCAGCCGGTCGGCCAGGGCCTCGCGCACTGCGGTGGCCCGATGGTCGCAGTAGATGTTGCCGCTCCGGCAGGCCTCGGCCACGGCCTCGACCACCGCGGCCGGGGGCGGGTACGGGTTCTCGTTGGAGGCCAGCTTGATGGCCTCCGCGATGTTGTGCTCCCGTTCGGCCTGCTCGGCGGCCTTGCCCGGCTTGTACGCGGGAAGGGCATCCACCGCCGGCCGCACCCGCCCCACCGCGGCTGCGATATGCGATTCGGGCGATGACATCGGGGCCAGTCTGCCCCGCGCAACGCCCGAACTCCGCATTCCGGCAATCCCTAGTCCATAGTGCCCGTCCGCTCGGCCTCGGGGTCGGGAATATCCGCGGGGCGTCAGGCGTAGCCTTGAGAGCATGGGCACCGGGTCGTCTCTGAAGGTCCGGACCGACATCCGGGTGGACGGGATGACTTGTGCTGCCTGTGCATCCCGGGTCACTTCCGCCCTGGAGGCTGTCGACGCCGTAATGGACGCCCGGGTGAACTTCGCCTCGGGCCGGGCCACCGTGCTCCACGACGGGAGCACCGACGACGCGGTCCTGAGACGAGCCGTCGAGCAGGCCGGCTACTCCGCGCCGGAACGCCCGGAGACGCACGACGAGGCCGAGATCCGGCGGGCGTCGACCCTGCGCCGCCGGCTGGTGGGTGCAGTGGTGCTGGGCGCACCGGTTGTGGCCGTGTCGATGCTGCCGCCGCTGCGTTTCGACGGTTGGCGTTGGGCCGCGCTGGTGGCATCGGCGGTGGTGATATTCGGCTCGGGATCGGGCTTCCACAGGGCCGCGCTTCGCAACCTCCGCCACCGGGCCGCCACTATGGACACGCTGGTCTCGCTGGGCACCACCGCCGCGTGGGTCTGGTCGGCGGTGGTGCTGCTGGCCGGCGTGGACGACGGTCATGTGTACTTCGAGACGGGCACGGTGATCGTCGCCCTGGTGCTGCTCGGCAAGTGGCTGGAAGCCCGGGCCACCCGACGCTCGGGCGAGGCCTTGCGGGCCCTGGCCCGGCTGGGCGCCTCCACTGCCCGCCTCAGCGACGGGACCGAGGTGCCCGTGGAGGATCTCGTGGTGGGGATGTGTTTCGTCGTGCGCCCGGGAGAGCGGATCGCAACCGACGGCGTGGTCGTGAGCGGCGCCTCGGCCGTGGACATGGCGATGGTCACCGGCGAGCCCGTTCCGGTGGAGGTCGCCTCGGGGGATGAGGTGATCGGCGCCACCGTCAACGCCGACGGCACGCTCGAGGTGGAGGCCACCCGGGTCGGGGCCGACACCGCCCTGGCCCAGATCGTGCGCCTCGTGGACGAGGCCCAGGGGGGCCGGGCCGCAGTGCAGCGCCTGGCCGACCGGGTGGCCGGCATCTTCGTGCCCGTCGTCATGGTCCTTGCCGCAGTGACCCTGGGCGCATGGTTCCTGGCCGGCGGAGCGGCTTCGGAGGCGTTCACCGCCGCGGTGGCGGTACTGATCATCTCGTGCCCGTGCGCGCTCGGGCTGGCCACCCCGCTGGCCGTCATGGTCGGGACCGGCCGCGGCGCGCAACTCGGCGTGATCATCAAGGGCGCCGAGGTGCTCGAGGACACCCGCCGCGTCGATGCAGTGGTGCTCGACAAGACCGGAACCGTCACCGAGGGCCGCCTCGAAGTGGTCGACGCCGTGGCTGCGCCCGGCATGGACGTCGCGGCCATGGGCCTGCTGGGCGGGGCGCTGGAGTCGCGCTCTGAGCACCCCGTCGGCGCGGCCATCGCCCGGCGCTGGCCTTCGTCTCGCACCGTCACCGACTTCTTGAACCATCCCGGAATCGGCGTCGTCGGTCGAGTGGACGGCGCCGAGGTGCGGGTCGGCAGGCGCCCGCTGTTCGATACGGTGCCCACCGAACTCGACAGCGCGATCCGAGCGGCCGAGGCCCGGGGCCACACCGCGGTGCTCGTGGGCCGAGGCGCGGCGGCCGAGGCCGTGGTCGCTCTGGCCGACACGGTCAAGCCGACGTCTCGCCAGGCGGTTCAGGAACTTCGCGCCATGGGCCTCGAGGTGTCGCTCGTCACCGGCGACAACAGCCGGACGGCTGCGTGGGTGGGCGAGGCCGTCGGGGTGAACGACGTGACGGCCGAGGTGCTGCCGGCAGACAAGGCCCATGCGGTCACGAGACTCCAGCAGGCAGGCAAGCGGGTGGCGATGGTGGGCGACGGGATCAACGACGCTCCCGCGCTGGCCCAGGCCGATCTCGGCATCGCGGTGGGCACCGGAACGGACGTGGCCATGGAGGCCTCCGACCTGACGGTCGTCGGCGGCGACCTGCGGGCCGTCCCCGACGCCATAGCGCTGTCGCGCCGCACCCTAGCCACCATCAAGGTCAACCTGTTCTGGGCGTTCGCCTACAACGTGGCCGCCATCCCCCTGGCCGCCACCGGAATCCTCAGTCCCATGGCCGCCGCGGCCGCCATGGGCCTCTCGTCGCTGTTCGTGGTGTCCAACAGCCTGCGGCTCCGCCGCTTCCGCTCCTTGAGAGCCTGATTCGAGCGAGCAGCGTCTACAGGATCTGTTATAGGCTCTAACAGGCTGGCCTGAGGTGTGCCGGGCGTAGGAACCTTCGGTGGGAGGAACTCAGAGATGACACGCATGACCCCTAGCGAGGCGTTCGTGGAGACGATGGTGGCCCACGGCGTCGACACCATCTTCGGCATCATGGGCAGCGCCTTCATGGACGCCATGGACATCTTCGAGCCGGCCGGGATCGAGCTGGTGCCGGTGGTCCACGAGCAGGGGGCGGCTCACATGGCCGACGGGTTCAGCCGAGTGTCGGGCCGTCACGGGGTGGTCATCGGCCAGAACGGACCCGGCATCTCCAACTGCGTGACTGCCATCGCGGCCGCCTTCTGGGCCCACAGCCCCGTGGTGATCCTCACGCCCGAGGCCGGGACCATGGGCATGGGCCTGGGCGGGTTCCAGGAGGCCAACCAACTGCCGATGTTCGAGGAGTTCACCAAGTACCAGGGCCATGTCAACAACGAGCACCGCATGGCCGAGCTGACCGGCCGCTGCTTCGACCGGGCGCTGTCGGAGATGGGTCCCACCCAGCTCAACATCCCCCGCGACCGCTTCTACGGCGACATCGACGTGGAGATCCCGCAGCCTCAGCGTCTTGATCGCGGCCCCGGAGGGGACCGGACCCTCAACGAGGCCGCCGAGCTGCTGGCCGCCGCCGCCTTCCCGGTGATGATCTCCGGCGGCGGGGTGGTGATGGGCGATGCCCTGGCCGAGACGGTGGCGTTGGCCGAACGCCTGGGCTGCCCGGTGGTGAACAGCTACCTGCACAACGACTCGTTCCCCGCCTCGCACCCGTTGTGGTGCGGACCGCTGGGCTACCAGGGTTCCAAGGCGGCCATGCGCCTCATCTCCCGGGCCGACGTGGTGCTGGCCCTCGGCACCCGCCTCGGCCCCTTCGGCACCCTGCCCCAGCACGGCCTCGACTACTGGCCGACCGACGCCAAGGTCATCCAGGTCGACGCCGACTCCAAGATGCTCGGGCTGGTCAAGCGCATCGACGTGGGCGTCTGCGGCGACGCCGGTGCGGCTGCGGCCGCGCTCACGGCCCGCCTGGCCGGGCGGGACCTGGCCTGCGACGCCACCCGGGTGCAGCGGGCCGCGGAGATAGCCGCCGGCAAGGCCGAGTGGGAATCCGAGCTCGACGACTGGACCGAGGAGACCGACGACTTCAGCGTGGACATGATCAAGCAGGCCGCGGCCGAGGCCGACGACTGGATGCACCCCCGCCAGGTGCTGCGCGAGCTCGAGAGGGCGATGCCAGCCCGGGTGATGGTGTCCACCGAAACTCGGTGGCCAACAGCTACCTGCGCTTCGAGGAGCCCCGGTCGTTCCTGGCCGCCATGAGCTGGGGCAACTGCGGATACGCCCTGCCCACCGTCATCGGCGCCAAGAAGGCCGCGCCCGACCGCCCCGCGGTGGCCTACGCCGGGGACGGCGCCTGGGCCATGAGCATGGTGGAGACCATGACCGCGGTGCGGCATGACATCCCGGTCACCGCAGTCGTGTTCCACAACCGCCAGTGGGGCGCCGAGAAGAAGAACCAGGTGGACTTCTACGGGCAGCGCTTCGTGGCCGGTGAACTCGACGGCGGCGAGGACTGGTCGGAGGTGGCCCGGGCCATGGGCGCCGACGGCGTGCGGGTCAACCACCTTGAGGATGTCGGCCCTGCGCTGGAAGCGGCCATCGACGCCCAGATGAACGGGGGCCGCACCACCGTCATCGAGGCCATGTGCACCAAGGAGCTAGGCGATCCGTTCCGCAAGGACGCCCTGAGCCGCCCCGTCCGCTACCTGGACAAATACCAGGACTACACCTGACCCCTGCCAACGGGTCGCTTCGCGAGCTTCTGTCCCCGGATCCGCAGTGGTTCCGTGGTTGCTTCCCGGGCCACGAGTAGTTATGTAGCGTTTGATTGAATCAACGGGGTACACTCGCAGTAGTGACAAAAGCTTTATATCCCCCATTTCATCCTGAGAGCGCCTCTAGACCCTCCTCGATGACTGTCGAAGAGTTCAAGGCAGCGTTTCCGAGCGAGAGCAGCTACGTCGAGTGGAAGGCGGGAGTTAGCTCGGACGGCATTCAGAGAGCAGTCGTGGCCTTCTCCAATGCCGACGGTGGTGTGCTCATGGTCGGCATCGATGATCGTGGCCAGGCGAGGGGCAAGCCGTTGGATGAAGGCCTTGAGAGAAGGCTCTGGGAGATCTTCAACAACGTCGAGTCGCCGGGCGGTATCGAGATGCACGGCGTCTCGGTTGGAGAGGTCAAGATAACGATTGTGTCAATAGCGCGCCGCCTCCAGGGCGTGGCACAAACTTCCGACGGCACGGTTCTCATGCGAAGAGGAAAGCAGAACTTGCCTCTGACCGGTGCTGCGCTCATGGAGTTGATGTCGCAGCGCGTGCAGGACAGCTTCGACAGCAGCCTTTCACGGTGGCGCCTTGCCGAGGCCGACCCCCAACTCTTGGCGCTGCTTTGCGCGGCGTTCGAGATCGGCCCGGCATTGGAAGAGCAGGACTGGGCCGACGCTCTGGAGGAACGCGGCATGGTTGTACGCCGCTCGGGGGAGGCTGTGCTTACGAAGGCAGGAGCCCTCTTCCTTGTGCCAGAGGCCGTGGACGAGTTCGGAAAGTGCTATGTCGAGGTGTTCCGCTTCCCGGAGGAAGGCGCAGAGCATGACCAGCGTGTCGTGTTCGGTGGCACGCCCGCTCAGCAGGTCGACGGTGCGACAGCGTGGGTCGACAGTGAACTCGGCTTCGACCTCGTCGTGGTGGGCCGCAAACGGCATGAGTTGAAGCGGCTCCCCGTCAGGGCGCTCAGGGAGGTGATCGCCAACGCAGTCGCTCATCGCGACTACCAG
>JAGWAO010000055.1 GCA_021296315.1 Acidimicrobiia bacterium
GCGCCCCAGGCGCCTCCGCCGGGGGTCAGGACTCGCAGGCGGTCACCTGCCTGGACCTCGAGGGTGACCTTGCCGGGGAGCAGTTCCCGGGTGCCGGAGCGGCGGATCAGCCAGTCCTCGCCCACCGCCCCCGGACCGCCGCCTTGCAGGCCCCAGGGCTGGGTGCGGCGGCGCTCGCCCATGAGGGTCACGGTGGCGTCCTCTAGGAACTCCATCTCCCGCACGATGCCCTCCCCGCCACCGAAGCGGCCCTCGCCGCCGCTGCCCGAGCGCAGTCCGTAGGCGGTGATGCGCAGCGGGTAGTGCTGGACGAGGCTCTCGATGGGGGTGTTCTTGGTGTTGGTCATGCCGGTGTGGATGCCCGACTGGCCGGCCCGGCCGCAGCGCCCTCCCTGGCCCCCGCCGACCGTCTCGTAGTAGGCGAAGGCGTCGGATCCGGCCAGCACGTTGTTCATGGTCCCCTGCGACGCGGCCGGCACCGCGGTGGGTATCGCCTGCGCCAGCGCCCCCAGCAGCGCGTCGGCGATGCGCTGGGAGGTCTCCACGTTGCCGGCGGCCACCGCCGCGGGCGGCTCGGCGCTGACGATCGAGCCCGCCGGCGACGACATGGTGATGGACCGGTAGCAGCCGCCGTTGGCCGGGATCGACGGGTCGGTGGCCACCCGCACCGCGTAGTACAGGCACGACACCGCCACCGCCTCCACCGAGTTGAAGTTGGCCTCCGCCTGCGGCGCCGAACCGGCGAAGTCGGCGTGCAGATCCGAGCCGTCGATGGTGACCCTCACCGCGATGGTGTGCAGCCGGTCGGGACCCTCCACGTAGTCCTCGAAGCTGTAGTCGCCGTCGGGCAGCTCGCCGATGGCGGCCCGCATCCGCCGCTCCCCGTAGTCGAGCAACCCGGCGCAGATGGCGGCGTAGCCGGCCGGTCCGTAGGCCTCGCACAGTTCGACGAGCCTCGTGGCGCCCACCTCGTTGGCGCCCAGCTGGGCCGACAGGTCCCCGAGGCGCTCGTCGGGGGTGCGGGTGGCCTCCAGGAACGGGTCGAGGAACTCCGGCACCCACTGGCCTCCCCGCGCCGCCAGCATGGGTGACACGATGTGACCCTCCTGGTCCAGCCGTGTGGCATGGGCAGGCATCGAGCCGGGGGCGTCGCCGCCCACGTCGGAGTGGTGGGCCCGGTTGGCCACCCAGCCGACGAGGTCGCCGCCGTAGGCGACCGGCCGCACGATGGTCAGGTCGTTGAGGTGGGTGCCGCCGTGGTAGGGGTCATTGACTGCGTACTGGGCGTCGAGCTCCAGCACCTCGCCCAAGGTGTCGATCACGGCCTGCACCGACGCCGGCATCGAACCCAGATGCACCGGGATGTGCTCGGCCTGGGCCAGCAGCTCGCCGTCTGGCACGAACATCGCGGTCGAGAAGTCGGCCCGCTCCTTGATGTTGGGCGAGTAGCCGGTGCGGCGCAGCACCCCACCCATCTCGTCGGCCGCGGCGGTGAAGCGGTGCCGGGCCACCTCCAGATCGATCGCGTTCAGCGTCACGCGATCACCACCACCCCGGGGAATTGGCAGTGTTTTGCACGGTATGCGTGCATTCTGCTGCCAGTCGCCGGTGTCGCTGCCTGCGGATCGAGAATTGGCAGTTTCTTGCACGGGTCGCCGGTGTCGCTGCCTGCGGATCGAGAATTGGCAGTTTCTTGCACGGTATGCGTGCATTGTGCTGCCAGTTTCTGGTTGCCACCGTCACCACTCGATCCTCAGCGCGCCCGTCTCGTGGACGATCGCCCGCTCGTCGCCGGCCAGATATGTCGTGGACTCGCCCTCGGCGATGATGGCCGGGCCCGACACCTCGGCTCCCACCGGCAGCGCCGGCCGCCACCACACCTGCGCCTCTTCGGTCCCCGCCGGGCCGATCACCGGACGGGATCCTCGCCCCGGATCGCCGGGCTCGGGCTCGAAGGCGGGCAGGTCGGCCCAGCGCAGCGCGGCCGACCCGACCGCCTCGGCCCGCGCCGTTACTGCCTCGACCGGATCCAAGGGCCGGGAGAAGCCGTTGCGCCGGGCGTGCAGCCTGTGGAACCGCTCGCACAGCGCCTCCCACGGCTCGCCCTCCGTGTACGGCACCGACGTCTCGTGGGCCTGGCCCACATAGCGCATGTCCACGATCGAAGCTGCGGTCTCGGCCATCTGTCCGCTGTCGGCCTCAATCTGGCCGCGGGCTTCAGCCAGCAGGCTCCGAGCTGCGGCCGGCAGCCGGTCGCGGTCCGCGCCGGTGACATTGACGGTCTGGGCGGCGTCGGCACGAGGAGGGCTCAGCAGCAGGCCGAAGGCCGAGAACACCCCGGCGTAGGGAGGGACGATCACGCCGTCCATCGCCAGGGCCCGGGCCAGAGCGCAGGCGTGCAGACCGCCCGCACCCCCGAACGCCATGAGGGCCGCGTCGCGGGGGTCGGTGCCCTGCTCCACCGACACGGCCCGCACCGCATGGGTCATGTGCGACTCCACCACCGCCACCACCCCCAGCGCCGCGTCGACGGACTCCAGCGACAGCTCCGACCCCAACCGTTCGAAGGCGGCCATGGCCGGGTCGGGTTGAAGCGCCAACGTTCCGGCCAGCCTGGCCCGCGTATCGAGTCGGCCCAGCACCACGTTGGCGTCGGTGACGGTCGGCTCGGCCCCGCCCCGGTCGTAGCAGGCCGGCCCGGGGTCGGCGCCCGCGGAGCGGGGCCCCACCCGCAGCGCGCCGCCGCGGTCGGCCCAGGCCACCGATCCGCCCCCGGCGCCGACGGTATGGACCGCGACCGACGGCATGAGGCAGGCATGACCGGCGATCTCGCGGCTGTAGGTCACTTCGGGACGGCCCGAGCGCACCCGACACACGTCGGTGGACGTGCCGCCCATGTCGAACGAGATGAGCGTCTCGCATTCCATCAGCTCGCCCAGCGCGGCCGCGGCCACCACCCCGCCCGCGGGTCCCGACAGCAGGATCGACGCCGGGAACGCCGACGAGTGGTCGAGCGACACCAGCCCGCCCGAGGAACGCATGACCGAGATCTCGTCGATGAACCCGGCCCTTCCGGCCCGGTCGGCCAGACTGCCCACGTAGCGGGACACCTCCGGCGACAGGAAGGCGTTGAGGACCGCGGTCGAGAACCGCTCGTACTCCCTGAACTCGGCCACGACCTCGGCTGAGGCCGACACCGGCACGCCCGCGACCCGCCGGAGCCGGTCGGCCAGCGCCCGCTCGACGGTTGGATCGGCGTAGGAGTACATCAGGCACAGCGCCACCGCTTCGGCGCCCCGGTCGTGGGCGGCGGCTGCGACCGAGGCCGCGACCGCGTCGAGTTCGCCGTCGTGACCGACTGCCGGCACGTCGACGCCGAGTCGCATCCCGGGGTCTGCCAGCGGGGCGGACCGGTCGGCGAACGGGTCGTACAGGGAGGGCCGGTCCTGGCGGGCGATCTCGATCAGCGACTCGAAACCGGCGTCGGTCACCAGCAGCGTCCTGGCTCCCCGCCGCTCGAGCAGCGCATTGGTGGCCACGGTGGTCCCGTGCAGCAGGTCGGCGCGGCCACCGGCCGGCACCGCGGCCCGGGCGCCGGCCATCACGCCCTCGCTCTGATCGCGCGGCGTGGACGGCACCTTCCCGACGGTCATGGCCGTGCCGTCCCACATGGCTACATCGGTGAACGTCCCGCCCACGTCGATGCCCAGGGTCGTCGACGCCTGCCTGCTGCCGGCACCGGTGGCTGTCTCGATGCCTCCAGAGTACGGCGGCCCCAGACCGTCCGGTACGGTGCTTCCCGCTCTTGTTCGCTGCGCTCACGGGCCGCTCGGGCCACGGCCTCGCTGAGCGTCTCGCGCCTTCCCCACGCTTGCCGCCTCCCTGCTCGGCCTCTGGGCAGGGTTAGCCTTTGAGCTTGCCTGTATTCCTCGGTGGACTGGCCGCAGCCCTGCTCGGCATGGGCGACTTCTTCGGGGGCGTCGGCGGCCGTCGCATCAACCATCCGGGCGCGGTGGTCACGATCGCCTGGCTGGCTTCGTGCGTGGGCGCGACGGTGGCGGGGATCTTCGTGTTGGTGTTCCGTCCTGCGGACTTCAACCGGGCGGACCTCTACTGGACGCTGGTGGCGGTTGTGTTGGTGGCGACCGTCCGGCCGCTGCTGTACCTCTCCATGGAGCGGGGCCCGATGGCCGTGGTCGCTCCCGTGTTCAGCCTCGTGTCGCTGGTGATCCCCGCGGTCATCGGCCCCCTGACCGGGGACGCGCTGGGTGGAGCGGAACTGGTCGGAGTGGTGCTGTCCATCCCGGCGGTACTGCTGATCGTGAGCGAGGGCGGGCTGCCGACGGACAGGAGGCTGTGGTCGGGATCGGCGCTGGGCATGGGGTGCCTAGTGGGTGTGCTGTTGGGCTTGCAGAGCCTGGTCTACGGTCGAATCAGCCCGGACGCCGGCGCCATGCCCGCGTTCCTGACCCAGCTGGGCGCGGCTGCTCTCATCCCGCTGATCGCCAGACCGGTCCAGCGCCTGGCGCCGGTGTCACGCGACGTGAAGCGCTTCGGCCTGCTGGTCGGCCTGATCGACATCGGCGCCGTCATCTCCCTGGTCATCGCCTTCCAGCGGGGCAACGTGGCGGTCGTGGCAGCCGTGCTGGGCTTCGCCCCGGTCACGACCATGGCCCTGGCCTGGCGGGTCTACCACGAGGTGGTGCGCCGCTGGCAGTGGGTGGGCGCGGCGATGGGCGCAGTCGCCATCATCCTGTTCGCAACCGCAACCTGACCGAACGAAGATCCCGACGGGCGCTCCCTCAGCGATCGATGTCCCACCAGATGGTCACCCGCTCGCGCGGGAACGGGACATCGGCAACGAGCGCGGTCACCTCAGGCTCGCGCTCAGGCGGCAGGCACAGGTTGCGGCACCACTGGGGCCCCTCGAACTCGCGGCGCTTGGCCGCGCGGGGATCCTCGGGCAGCAGCGACTCCTCGACGACGGGGTTCAGGCCGGCTTCGGCGATGGCCTCCACTGCGGTGGCCGCGGTGGGCTCGTAGGGCCGTTCGAGGTTCCAGAAGTGACGCCACAGCATCCGGCGGCGGTCCTGGGGATGCTTGGGCGTGATCTCGATCACCACCCGGCGGCGGGCGTGGGCGTCCAGCGCGGCCACGAACGGCGGGATGTCGGTCACGTTGAACAGCACGTTGTGGCACACCACCACGTCGGCGGCGGGCACCGTGTCGGCTACCTCGGGCCATGACCCGGCATGCACTTGGGACGGGATGCTGCGCTCAACGGCCGTGGCCGTGAACAGCTCCAGCATGTCGGACTGGCGGTCGGTCCCGATCACCTCGGTAGCCGGTGGCGCGACCGCGAAGGCTGCGGCCCCGCCCCCGCAGCCGACATCCAGCACCGAGCCCCCTTCGCCCAGGGCCTCGGCGGCCCGGCGGTTCGAACGCGACCGCTCGAACGTGCCCGGCTCGGGCGCGGCGAAGATCTCCGGCGAAAACACGAAGGGCCGGTTGGGCGCGGCGTCGATGATCTCGGCGGGGATGGCCCAATCGGCCATCTGGCGGGTCCAGCGCTCGGCGGCCGTCTCCTGCGTTGCCATGAGCACGGAACCTACTGGAGCCCGAGGCTTAGAACGTGCGCTGGCAGGTGATGCCGTCTCGCGGTTCAGCGGGGTCTTCCCCGCTCTTGTTCGCTTCGCTCACGGGCCGCTCGGGCCGCGGCCCCGCTCCGCTCGGCCTCTCACCAGATGCGGCGGGCGGCGGCCCAGCGGCTCAACTCGTGGCGGTTCGACAACTGGAGCTTGCGCAGCACCGCCGAGGCGTGGGTCTCCACCGTCTTGACCGAGATCGACAGCTGGCGGGCGATCTCCTTGTAGGTGTAGCCCCGGGCCAGATGGCGAAGCACCTCCCGCTCCCTGGTGGTGAGCCGGTCGAGGTCCTCGTCGGGCTCCGCTCCGGCGACGGCCACTGCATCGGCGGCGAAGGCGTCCAGCACGAACCCGGCGAGGCGGGGCGAGAACACTGCGTCGCCGTCCCTGATCCGCATGATGGCATCCACCAGGTCGTCCCCGGAGATCGACTTGGTTACGTATCCCCTGGCCCCGGCCCTCACCACCGCGATCACGTCCTCGGCGGCGTCGGACACCGACAGGGCGAGGAACCGGGTCTCCACGCCGGCCGCGGCCACCGAGTCGATCACCTCCCGTCCCGAGCCGGAGGGAAGGTGCACATCGAGCAGCACGACGTCGGGGCTCCAGCGCTCGATGGCCTCCACCGCGGAGCCCACGTCGTCGGCCTCGGCCACCACGGCCAACCGGTCGCCGATCTCGGCCCGCACCCCGCTGCGGAACAGCCGGTGGTCGTCGACGATCACCACTCTTGGAGGCGCAGCCGCCATGACCTTCACCGTAGCCGTCGTCCTGCTCGTGCTCGCTCTCAGTCCTCCGAGCGAGCGCGATCAGGTGACGGTCCGTGGTGTCGCAGCGGTGTCACTCCCGCTCTTGTTCGCTGCGCTCACGGGCCGCACGGGCCGCAGCCTCGTCCGTATGGGGCGGATTCGCTCGCATATTCGCTCGGCCTCTAGCTCCGGGCCAGGTGCAGGCGCACCTCGGTGCCGTGATCCCTCGAGCTGATGATCTCGCAGCTCCCGCCCACCCGGTCTAGCCGGCCCCGGATCGAGTCGCGGATCCCGCGGGAATCCCCGTCGACGGCTCCGGGATCGAAGCCGACACCCCGGTCGCGCACGAACACGTCCACTCCCTGGGCTGTGGACTCCACGAACACCGACACGGTTGCGCAACCCGACCATCGGGCCGCGTTGGTCATGGCCTCCCCGGCCGCGGCTACCAGCGACTCCGTTTCCGTGTCCAGCGGCGCGTCGCCGACGGCGACCACGTCCATCACCACGCCGTGGCGGTCTTCGACCACGCCGGCCACGCGCTCGACCGCGGCCCTCACCGTCACCGGGTTGGGCTCGGCGCCGCTGCCGTAGAGCCATCCTCGCAGCTCCCGCTCCTGGCGCCGGGCCAGAGCGGCCATCCGGGCGGGATCGTCGGAGCGCTGCACGAGGGCCAGGGTCTGCAGCACCGAGTCGTGCAGATGGGCGGCCATGTCGGCCCGTTCGTCGGCCCGGATGCGGCGCTGACGCTCGTCGCGCCGGTCCCTCGCCAGTACGGCTACCCAGGGCCCCAGGATGAGGGCCAGACCGCCCACGACCAGCCCGCCGGACAGCAGCCCGTCCCGCACGGTGGCCAGCGACAGGTTGGTCGCCGCGATCGCCCCGATGCCGAGCGCGAGCAGGATCGTGCCCGCCGCGATCCGCACCGCGGCTCTCCGATCGAGGCTGGCCTCGGGCTGCGCCCTCCAGGCCACGACCCCCAGCCCGAAGGCCACGCACAGGGCCGGCCAGATGACGGTGTCGGGCAGAGCCACACCCAGGTGCCGGACCAGCAGCACCGTTCCGACCACGATCAGTGCCATTCCCACAGCCCGCCTGGCGGTCGTGCGGGTCGGCGACGGCAGGCCAGGGGACTCCGTCGTGGCCACCGACGCGCCGGCCTGGGGAAGCAGGATCCATGCCAGCAGGTAGAGAGGCAACCCGACCCAGGCTAGGGCGAGCGCCACCATGGCGATCCTGACGATGGTTGCGTCGATATCGAGGCGCGCCCCGATACCGCCGCACACCCCTGCGATCACCCGGTCGGTGCGGGACCTGGCCGGCCAGCCAGCACGGGTGGGTGCCATTCAGAGATGATGGCACGACCGGATCGGGCCGGCACCGGGGACCGACCCCGAAGTCGGTGGCTGCCCTAGGGGAGAGTTCAGGGGGATTCCCCATTGGCCGCCTCGACGCCACGCCCCACACTGGACGGCATGGCCGCAGAGCAGCCCCCCGCCGCCTCGGGATCGAGCGAGGACCGGGACGGCAGGCCCGAGGACGAACTGTCCGGCTCAGACGGGCCCATCCCCGGCGAAGAACCCGATGCTGCCGCGGGCGACGCTGCGGCCGGCGATGCTGCCGCCAAGCGCACTCTTTGCCGTAGTTCCACCGACAAGGTGATCGCCGGGGTGGCCGGGGGGATCGGCGCCTACTTCGGCATCGACTCGGTGATCTTGCGGATCGCCTTCATCGTGCTGACGTTCCTGGGCGGCGCCGGCCCGTTCCTGTACCTGATCGGCTGGCTGGCCCTGCCAAAAGAGAACTCTCGCAGCGTCATCGTCAAGGCGCTCGGGGGAGACTCGCCCCACCGCCTCCGCAGCCTGGTGGCCGTCGTGTTGATCGGCATCGGCCTGCTCATTACCGCCAACCTCAGCGGCGAGCTGTTCAAGACGTTCGTCAACGTGTGGACGATCGCTCCCTTCCTCGCCCTCGTCCTCGTAGCCGCCGGTGTGGCCCTGGTGCTGTGGCCGGGACCCACCGGGCGGTCCAAGCCCACTCCGGCCCCGCCGCCGCCGCCGGCGCCATCACCCCCGGCGCCTCCTCCCTCCACGTCGGCGGCCGGCGGGCCGAAGTGGGCGGCCGCCTCGCCAACCGAACCCGCGCCAACTCCTGTCGCTCCGGTGCGGCGGCAGGGCCGCACGACGATCGGTTATCTCACCGTCGCGGTCCTGCTGGCGTACACGGGCAGTGCGGTGATACTGGATCGCCTCGACGTAGTCGAGGTGGACATCGGGGTGTACTTCGCCGTCGCTCTGGCCATCACCGGCGTCGGGCTGCTGGCGTCGGCGTACGCAGTGCCGGCGCGTGGCCTCATCCTGCTCGGGGTCGTGTTCTCCGCGCCGCTGCTGCTGTTCGTCGGAGCCGAGTTGCCGTGGGGATCAGGGGTGGGGGAGGTCCGGGTGACCGTCGCGACCGCACATGAGCTTCAGGACGAGTACCGCCACGGCGTAGGCCAGATGGTGGTGGACCTGCGCCATCTCGATCCTGAGAACACGGATCACTCCGTGGATCTCAGCCTCAGCGTGGGGGAGATGCTGGTGTACGTGCCCGACAACATCTCCACGACCGCCGACATCGACGTGGGGGCCGGGAACATCCGGGTGTGGTACGGCGGCCCGGCGCCCGACCGGATCCGGGACTTGGACGATGTCCGAGACCTGATCGAAGGCTTGTGGCTTCTGACCTGCTGCGGCGAGGAGGATGACTTTGAAGACCTTGTGGAGGCCTACGAGAGGGATCATGGCCGACGGATCGCGCCCGAGCAGCGGCAGTCGCTCTCCCGCCTGCTCGCCGGTAGTCGCGGGGGGGAGATCCGGGTCACGCTCAAGCGCCTGCGCGACGAGGCGCGCGGCGTCGGCTACCCGTGGGAGGACAGCGAGGACGGTCTCGGTATCGCCCGCACGGTCACGGTGCCGGTGTGGGGCGAGCATGAGGGTGAGCTGCGCTTGGACATCGACGTGGGCGTCGGCGAGGCCGAGGTCGTCACCGTGCAAGCGCCGTTCACGGCAGGAGAGGCGGGTCCATGACTGGCGAGCCCGAGACCGACGAGACCGCGGCTGATCAGCCGTTTGACGGCGGCGCGGGGCTGCGGTCGGCGGAGCCCGAGTCCCGCCGCGTTGATCGGGCGTCGCTGGTGGCCGGGCTGGTCTTCATCGCCATCGCGTTGGCCGCGTTCACCGATCGCTACTGGGCTGACCTCGACCTGGTGCTGGTAGCCGGAGGGGCCGTCGTCGCAGTGGGTGCGGCCATGATCGCGGCAACGGTGCTGCGCCACTCGCGCCGCAACGGGGCACCGGGTAGCGAGCCGAGGCGCGACCGCTGAAGTCCGAGCCCTCCAGGCCTCTTGGAACGTGCGCAGGTAGGGACAAGCCGTCGCGCCGGGGCGGGGTGTCTCCTGCTCTTGTTCGCTGCGCTCAAGGGCCGCTCGGGCCACGGCCTCGCTCGCATGGACCGAGTTCGCTCGGCCTCTTGGAGAGCGCGCGCCGGGAAGACTATGTGTCGCACTGAGCCGCCCGGGCCCTGCGCAGTGCGGCTCGGGCGGCCTGGGGCCCGGTCGGCCCGGCCCTGCTCGCTATGCTCGACACTCCGTTGCAGGCACCATCCTTGCCGGGTTCGGCAAGCGGCCCGACTCCGGCAAGCGACCCCTGTTCGGCAAGCGACCCCTGTTCGGCAAGCGGCCCCTGTTCGGCAAGCGGCCCCTGTTCGGCAAGCGGCCCGACTCCGGCAAGCGGCCCCTGTTCGGCAAGCGGCCCGACTCCGGCAGGCGGCCCCTGTTCGGTTGCCCCGGCTGGATCGGTTGGGGCGAACAGGGGTGCGGTGTCGGGTATGTGGGCTGCGCCGTGGTGGATGCGGTCGGGGGGTCGGATGG